>CAVVZW010000155.1:0-4421 GCA_963752265.1 uncultured Alphaproteobacteria bacterium | reverse complement strand
TCGCGCTCGTGGCGTCTCCCGAGGCAAGCCCCGCGACACTGCGGCTCGCCGATCGCCTCGCCGAGTTCTGCAACACCGTGCATGCGAAGGCGGCTTAGGCGCTGATGCCACACCTGAGGAGCGCGCATCGCGCGCGTCTCGGAGGATGGGTTGCGGCCTCATGGTTCGAGACGCCGCGGAGCCTGTCATCGGGCCGCGCCTTGCGCGGACCCGTTGGCGGCTCCTCACCATGAGTGAAACTACGAGGCTGCCGCCTGCGCTTTCTGATTCGATTTTCAAACAGCCAATCAGAAGTGCTGCTCACCTCGCCCCGCTTGCGAGGAGAGGGAGAAAGCACACCTTCGCATTCTCACGGCGCGATTTCGCCTTTCGCGGGAGGGCTGGACAGCAAGTCGACTGATTTTTCCCGTCGGGCAAATCGGCGACGTGAGGAGCGGTTGAAACGGGCTAGGTTTGCCGATGCTTGATGTGCGGAAGACGTTCTTCAAGCGGGACCAAGCCACCATCAATGATGAAAAACTCGGTATCCGCCGCGCCGTCCCTGTGCTGCTTTGCCTGTTGATATGCCGGGCTTGCGTACCAGGCTTTGGCTGCCGCGACATCGGGAAACTCGATCAGGACCACACCTTCAAGCGGCCCCATCAACTCAAGTGGCGCGAGCGGTGTATAAACGGAAAGGAATCTGGCGCCCCGCCCTTCAAAAGTCGGACTGGCTGCTTTCCAATACGCTTCCAGTTTTTGTCGATCGTGCACGCTTCTATTCAGGGCAATCATGTAAGCAGGCAATGTTCCCTCCCATAGACGTGTTTCTTGGCTAGACGGCTATCAACGAACGAGACCTTTGCCTCATCGCCGCGTTTTCAAGATAGACGATACCGCTCGGGGCCGTGCCGTCCATGAATTCAGCGACGAAGGCGCGCCCGATGTCGTCCTGATCGATCGTGCCGAAAGATCCGGGAACGAGACGTCCCAACCAGGCCAGATAATCGGGCGTGTGAGCATTGCCCGCGATGATTCCCGGACGAAAAATCGCAAGGCGTTCGAAACCTGTCTCACGGATCGCCTCTTCTTTCAGCCCCATGATCCGCGCATAACGAATCCGGCTTTTCGCCGTGCTTCCCGCCGCCGAAAGCAGCGAAAATCGCGTGATACCGCCGGCCTTGCAACCGCGGGCGAAGCCACCGACCACGCCGATCTCGAGCGCCTTCAGCTTCTCCTCGCTCCACTGCATGCTGCCTTTGCCGACGCCGACACACGATGCCCCACAGACGGGATCGCCGAGCGCAACCATCCTTTGCGCAAGCTTGGTCACCTCCGCCGGAAACTGCGCATCGGCCGTGTCCATGATCACTTGCCGCACACGCGCATCGCCGGCGGGGGGAACCTCCCTGCGATTGACCATCACGACTTCAGCGCAGGACGGCTCTGCCGCCAGCGCACGCACCACCGCCGACCCGACCTGTCCCGTAGAGCCGATGATCAAGACACGAAATGCCATTTTGAGCCCTCGCAGGAGAGAGGTGAATGAAAGCTCAACGACACCTTGAAGCAGCGATGGTGTGCAGCTTGGCATCGCCGAGTACGTGCGCCATGAAGCTGATCGATGGAAAGACTTTCGAAAACGCATCGTCGCGAATGCTCAAGCCTCCGGTATAGGCGCCAAAGGAAGGCATCACGACGCGTTCGCCGTCGCTGGCAAAACAACGGCGCTCCAGCCAGCGCGCCCGGGTCGCGACTCGCGCCTTGGGATGAAGGTGCCCCGCGATTTCGCCGACGCACCCCGTCGGCTCGTGCCGGAACACGATCGGGCCGATCGTGACTTCGCTCGCGACACTGCCGCCGAGATCAGACGGCAGCGCGGGATCGTGATTGCCGGAAATCCAGATCCAGTCGCGCCGCGCCTGCAACGCCGCGATTGCCTCGCGATCGGGTGCGGACAACCGCTCATGCGCGGTGCGGTCATGAAAACTGTCGCCGAGCGCGATCACGACGCGCGGATCGTGGCGCGCGATGACGGAAGCGAGCCGGCTGAGCGTCGCCACGGTATCGTAAGGCGGCAACAACACACCACGCGCGGCAAAGCTCGAGCCTTTTTCCAGATGAAGATCGGAAACGACAAGCAGGCTCTGCTCTTCCCAGAACAACGCGCCGGAGAGATCGGCCGACAGGGGCACGCCGGCAACATCGAGGCTCGCCATATTCGCGACGACCGCCTCAAATTCCCGAAAATTCCCGCTCGCGTTCACGCCTACCCCGTCGCCTCTTTCACCAGTTCCTCGGCGGCTTCCGCCAAAAGCTCGTCGGAGGCCTCGCCATAGACCGCTTCGCGGCCAATTTCCAGCATCACCGGCACCGCCAACGGCGAAACCCGATCGAGTTCCCTATGGGTGATTCGGCCCCTGATGCGGGTCAGCATATCACTCAATCGGCGCAGATCGAGCAAGCCGGTGGCGGCATCGGCGCGGGCAGCGCGCAGCAGCACATGATCGGGCTGATGTTTGCGCAAGACGTCGTAAATCAGATCGGTCGAGAACAATACCTGACGGCGGGTCTTTTCTTCGTCGGTGAAGCGCCGCGCGATCAACCCCGAAATCAGCGCACAGGTGCGGAACGTGCGTTTCATCAGCGCCGATTTG
The DNA here is from genome assembly GCA_963752265.1 of uncultured Alphaproteobacteria bacterium. Classification (GTDB taxonomy): domain Bacteria; phylum Pseudomonadota; class Alphaproteobacteria; order Rhizobiales; family Xanthobacteraceae; genus Bradyrhizobium. The sequence continues at coordinate 1,785 of CAVVZW010000155.1, read as the reverse complement.
GCGAGCCACGCTTCGAGATCATCACCCAGCATGTCCGGATCGAACAGTGCGTTGAGGTCGAGCTTGCCCTGGCGGATCATGAACGACATATCGCCGAGCCCCCACACTGCCAGCGCATATTCGTTGGCGACAAAGCCGAGCGGCCGGGCGCGGGCGCGCTCCAGCCTTCGCGTCAGGAGCATTCCGAGGGTTTGATGGGCGAGCCGTCCCTCGAAGGGATAGCAGACCAGATAATGCTTGTTGCCACGAGGAAAGGTCTCAACCACGAGCTCGCGTGCAGCCGGCACGCGCGACAGATGCGCCTGCAGCGACAGCCAGTCGCGCACCTGTTCCGGCAGGCCGTTCCACGCGCGCTTGTCGGCGAGAAGGTTGCGCACTCGCTCGGCCAAATAGGTCGAGAGCGGAAACTTGCCGCCCATATAGGACGGCACCTTCGGATCGGAATCGTTGGCGCGCGAGACGTAAACCTGATCTTCCGACATCTGCTCGTAGCGCACCACTTCGCCGGCGAACACAAAGGTGTCGCCAATCGAAAGGCCCTCGATGAAATATTCCTCGATCTCGCCGAGCATGCGGCCGCCGCGCGCGATCGCGCCGGTCGATCCCTTGTTATTTCCCTGGCCGCCACCGCGCGAACGCACGAGGCGAACTTTCAGCATCGCTTCCTCGACAATGGTGCCGACATTGAGGCGGTAGCTCTGCCGCACCTTCGGATTGGTCACGCGCCAGCGGCCGCTTTTGTCCTGCTTGATGCGCGCAAAGCGTTCATAGGTTTTCAGCGCATAGCCGCCGGTGGCGACGAAATCGACCACGTCGTCAAAGTCGGTACGGGTCAGATCGGCATAGGGTGCAGCGGTGCGAACCTCATCATAAAGCGCATCGGCCAGAAACGGCTCGCCGCAAGCGCGACCCAGCACATGCTGCGCGAGAACATCCAGCCCTCCGGTCCGAAGCGGCGGCGTATCCTGCGCATTCTCCCTGACCGCATCGATCGCGACCCGGCATTCCAGAACCTCAAAGCGATTCGCCGGCACCAGCACTGCGCGGGAAGCTTCATCAAGGCGGTGATTGGCGCGGCCGATCCGTTGCATCAGCCGCGAGGCGCCCTTGGGCGCGCCGACATTGATGACGAGATCGACATCACCCCAGTCGACGCCGAGATCAAGCGAGGAGGTGCAGACAACGCCGCGCAATTTCCCGGCCGACATGGCGTCCTCGACCTTGCGGCGCTGGGCCACGTCGAGCGAACCATGATGCAGCGCGATCGCAAGCCCGTCATCGTTCATTCGCCACAGATCCTGAAACAGCATCTCGGCCTGGCTGCGGGTGTTGACGAACACCAGTGTGGTCTTGTTGCGCTTGATGAGTTCGTAAATCTCACCCAGCGCATGCCGCGCGCTATGCCCGGCCCATGGCAGGCGCTCGCGCGTATCCAGCATCTCGACTTCAGGCGCGGCCGCCCCACCCGCGATCACGATGTCGGCTGATTGGGACTCGCCGCCCGGCTGCGGGACCAGGAACCGCGATAGCTGCTCGGGCTCAGCGACGGTGGCCGACAGCCCGATCGCGCGTATTTGTGGCGCCAGCCGCCACAACCTCGCGAGCCCAAGCGACAACAGATCGCCGCGTTTGGACGTCACCAGCGCGTGCAATTCATCCAGCACGATGCGCTTGAGCTGCGAAAACAGAAACGGCGCATCGTCTGACGACAGCAACAGCGCGAGCTGTTCGGGCGTGGTGAGCAGGATATCCGGCGGGTAACGGCGCTGTCGCTGCCGCCGCGAG
>CAVVZW010000154.1:0-12629 GCA_963752265.1 uncultured Alphaproteobacteria bacterium | reverse complement strand
CGCACGCTCTACGACGCCTATAACGACGCGGCCGGCGTCACGGCGCGCTTCAATCTCAATGTGCTGCACCGGATCAACCGCGAACTCGGCGGCGATTTCGACGTCGGCGCCTTCATCCATCGCGCGATCTACAACCGCGACCGCCATCGCATCGAGATGCATCTGATCAGCAAGAAAGCGCTGACCGCCGAGGTGCTCGGAAACAAGTTTTCGTTCCGACCCGGCGAAAGCATCCACACCGAGAGCAGCTACAAATACTCGATCGATCGTTTTGGCACGCTCGCCCGCGTCTCAGGCTGGGATTTGCTCGAATCCTGGACCGACGCTGCGGAGATGTTCTCCGTTCATGCGCTGGTCGCCTCAGATTGAGCTTTTGCGCTGGCCACGCCGGAGCGCAGCGAGAGCGACTCCCAGACCGCGACGACCACCATCAACAATGTGGTCGCGACCGAGAGCATGAGCGGCGACAGGTCGGAGCCGAACCAGCCGAGCAGGCCCAGCGCGATAATTCCCACGCCATGCGAAAGCTGAAGCCAGCCACGAATGGCGTGTTTGAACAGAATGGTGCCAATCAAAAACAGCATGGGGCCGCCGACCGCGCTGACCACCGTCCTCACATCGGAAGGCCCAGTGGGATGTTGCAGCACGACGTCGTCGGCAACCGCTGACAGAATGATGCCGGCGACGATCGGCAAATGCAGGTAGGTGTAGGCAAGCCGTGCCAGCCGTCCCGGCTCGCGCGAATTCGAGATCAGCTCCGAGCCCGCTTCCGCGCCCTTGTGGAAATAAAGCCACCACATCGCCAGTGCCGCCACGAAGGACGACAGGAACGCGGCGATAACCTCCGGTGTCCATTTCAAGTCCGCGAGGGTCGCACCGGTCACGACGATGGATTCACCGAGCGCAATGATGATGAAGCCGGCGCAGCGCTCGGCGAGATGACCGCCTTCGACGTACCACTCCGAGACCGAGGACGCGCCGTATTTCGGAATCCAGAACCGTACCGCGGGCGAGACATATTCAATTGCCAGGGCCAGAGCCCACAGCAAAAGCCTCGTCTGCCCCTGCGCCAACCCACCCGCGATCCAGAAGATCGCCGAAATCGACAGCCAGACCAAAATGCGAATGGCGTTCATCCGCGCCATGGTCCGGTGACGCGGCGTCGATAACAGCCAAAAAATCGTTCGGCCGACCTGCATGGTAGCATAGGCAACCGCAAACCACAGGCCGCGTGAGTCGAAGGCCAGCGGGATCGAGGTCGACAACACCAGTCCGCCGAGCATCAGCAGGAACAGAAGGATCCGCACCGGCGTGAGTTCAGGGTTGAGCCAGTTGGTGATCCAGGAGGTGTAAACCCAGACCCACCAAACGCTGAGCAGCAGCAGGGTCGTTTGCACCGCGCCGAGCGGGGTGAAATGCGACAGCAGCGTATGCGATACCTGTGTGACCGCGAAGACGAATACCAGGTCGAACAGCAGTTCGGCGTACGTGACCCGGCTGTGCTGGTTCGGCACAATGGGACGAAACAACGGGCCGCGCTCGATGTCCCAGGTCATGGTGCGCTGCCTATGTCAGTCCGGTACCCCCGTCTGCAAGGCGAGTGCGTGAAGTACCCCGCCCATCTGTCCTCGCAGCGATTGATAGACGATCTGGTGTTGCTGCACGCGCGACTTGCCGCGAAACGATTCCGAGATCACGGTCGCCGCATAGTGGTCCCCGTCACCGGCCAGATCGCGGATCGTTACCTCTGCGTCGGGAATCGCGGCCTTGATCATCGATTCGATATCGTGGGCGTCCATCGGCATCCCAGATTTCTCCATTTCCCGCTTGGTCAGGATGCTTCAACTTAGCGCGAACGGGCTTCTGGGTCACGCCTTCTCGCACTATATTGACGGGCGGATCACAGGAAGGCCCGGCAGACGCGTGGGCCGAAAGGCGGACAACCATGAAATTACCCGGTCCTGACCACCCCATTACGATCTCGACAAACCCTCGCCGCGTGCGCGTTTCCTCAGGCGGCGTCGTGATTGCCGAGACCACCGATGCCCTGACGCTGAAGGAAGCGAGCTACCCCGCGGTCAGCTACATCCCGCGCAAGGACGCGAATATGGAACTGCTCAAGCGCAGCGAACGGGTCACGCACTGTCCCTACAAGGGCGATGCGAGTTATTTCAGCATCGTTGCCGACGGCAAAATGATCGCAGATGCGATCTGGACCTACGAGACGCCGTTTCCGGCCATGACCGAAATTTCCGGCCACCTCGCCTTCTATCCCGACAAGGTCAAGATCGAGGAAGTGGCCTAAGCCTTTCCGGCCATATAGGCCGGAAGCCAGGCTTCGAAACCATCCTTCAGCGAAGACACCGAAACGGCTTCCTCGCTGGCAATGGCGATGGTATCTCCGCCGGTGGTTCCGATCCGCGCACAGGTGACAGCCGCACCCCTCATCTTTGCCAGCACCAGACCCGCCTGCTCGGCAGGCACCGTGACGACATAGCGCGCCTGGTCCTCTCCGAACCAATAAGCGTGGGGGACGATGGATGTGGGCGCGGCTAATAATTGCGCGCCAATGCCGCCAGCGATCGCCATCTCGGCGAGCGCAATCAGAAGACCACCGTCGGAGACGTCATGCGCCGCAGTCGCAGTCCCGGCGTGGATCATGCCGCGCACCACGTCGCCATTACGCTTCTCCGCCGCAAGATCCACCGGTGGCGGCGCACCCTCTTCGCGGCCGCAGATATCGCGCAGGTACACCGATTGGCCGAGCCACCCCTGCGTGTCGCCAATTAACAGGATGGCCTCGCCTTCGGTCTTGAACGCGAGCGTGGCTGATTTGGTGAAATCGTCGAGAACGCCGACGCCGCCAATCGACGGCGTCGGCAAGATGCCGCGGCCGTTGGTCTCGTTGTAGAGCGAGACGTTACCCGACACGACCGGAAAGTCGAGCGCGCGGCAGGCTTCCGAAATGCCCTTCAGGCATCCGACGAACTGGCCCATGATCTCGGGCCGCTCGGGGTTGCCGAAATTGAGATTGTCTGTGATCGCGAGCGGCCGGCCGCCGACGGCCGTGATGTTGCGCCACGCTTCGGCGACGGCCTGCTTGCCGCCTTCAAACGGATCGGCTTCGCAATAGCGCGGCGTGACATCGACGGTGAGCGCGAGCCCCTTGGGGCCGTCCTGTACGCGCACGACGGCGGCATCGCCACCGGGACGCTGCACCGTATTGCCCAAAATGACGTGGTCGTATTGCTCCCACACCCAGCGCTTCGAACACAGTTCGGGTGTCGCGATCAGCTTTTCCAGCGCCTGCGAAATGCCCATCGGTGCCGTCACCTCGCGCGCGGCAATCACGGGCTTTGCTGGTTGCGCCACATGCGGACGGTCGTAGAGTGGGGCTTCGTCGCCGAGTTCCTTGATCGGAAGATCCGCCATCACGTCGCCGCCGTGCTTGACGACAAAGCGCTTGCTCGGCGTGGTGTAGCCGACCACCGCAAAATCGAGCCCCCATTTGCGGAAGATCGCTTCGGCTTCTTTCTCTTTCTCGGGCTTGAGCACCATGAGCATGCGCTCCTGGCTTTCCGAGAGCATCATCTCGTAGGCGCTCATGCCGGTTTCTCGCGTCGGCACCGCGTCGAGGTTGAGATCGACGCCGAGATCGCCCTTGGCGCCCATTTCAACGGCAGAGCATGTCAGCCCCGCCGCGCCCATGTCCTGGATCGCGATCACGCAATCCGCCGCCATGATTTCGAGACATGCCTCTAACAGTAATTTTTCGGCGAAGGGATCACCAACTTGCACGGTCGGACGCTTCTCGGCGGAATCATCGTCGAACTCGGCCGACGCCATCGAGGCGCCGTGAATGCCGTCGCGCCCTGTTTTGGAACCGAGATAGACGATCGGCATGTTCACGCCGGACGCCGCTGCGTAGAAGATCTTGTCGGTATCGGCGAGGCCGACCGCCATCGCGTTGACGAGGATATTGCCGTCGTAGCGGGTGTGGAAGCGCACCTGCCCGCCTACGGTCGGCACGCCGAACGAATTGCCGTAGCCGCCGACGCCGGCGACCACGCCGGACACCAGATGCCGCGTTTTCGGATGTTCCGGCGCGCCAAACGACAGCGCGTTGAGACACGCAATGGGCCGCGCACCCATGGTGAAGACGTCGCGCAGAATGCCGCCGACGCCCGTGGTCGCGCCCTGATAAGGCTCGATGTAGCTCGGATGGTTGTGGCTCTCCATCTTGAATACCACCGCCTGACCGTCACCGATATCGATGACGCCGGCGTTCTCGCCGGGCCCCTGGATCACCCAGGGCGCTTTGGTCGGCAGGCCGCGCAGATGGATGCGTGAGGACTTGTACGAGCAATGCTCGTTCCACATCGCCGAGAAAATCCCGAGTTCCGTGAAGGTCGGTACCCGGCCGATCAGTTTCAGGATGCGCTCATACTCGTCCGGTTTGAGGCCATGGCTGGCGACGAGTTCGGGGGTGATCTGCGGCTGGTTAGTTTGCATTTTGATAAAACGAGCCTACGCCGCTTGCTGTAAATGGGCGACGAGGCCCGCAAATAATCCGCGCCCGTCGGTGCAGCCCATGATGTCTTCGACGTGGTTTTCCGGATGCGGCATCATGCCGAGCACGTTGCCGCGCTCGCTGAGGAGGCCGGCGATCGAATGCGCGGCGCCGTTGATATTGTCGCTCTCGCCGACGTCGCCATCCGCCGAGCAATAACGGTAGAGCACGCGCCCCTCGCCTTCGATGCGCTTCAACGTCTCTTCATCGGCCTCGTAGTTGCCTTCGCCATGGGCGACCGGCACGCGAATGACCTGACCGGCGTTGTAGCCACGGGTGAACGGCGTGTCCGAGCGCTCGACCCGCAGATGCACGTCCTTGCAGATGAATTTGAGCCGCGCATTGCGCATGAGCACGCCGGGCAACAGCCCTGCCTCGCACAAAATCTGAAAGCCGTTGCAGACGCCGAGCACGAGGCCGCCTTTGGCGGCAAAGTCGCGCACGGCATCCATAACAGGCGCGCGCGCCGCAATGGCGCCACAGCGCAAATAGTCGCCGTAGGAGAAACCGCCGGGAACGACGACAAGATCGGTGCCCGCCGGCAACGCTGTCTCGGCATGCCAGACCATCGCGGTCTCGTTGCCTGAAGCGAGCTTCAGCGCGCGCGCCATGTCGCGCTCGCGATTGATTCCGGGAAAGACGAGAACGGCGGATTTCATTCGTGGCTAGCCTAAGAGCTCAACCCGGTAATTCTCGATCACGGTGTTGGCCAACAACTTGTCGGCGGCGTCCTTCAACGCCGCCTCTGCTTTCACCTTGTCCGCGCCGGCGAGCTCGATGTCGAACACCTTGCCCTGACGAACACTGGCGACGCCATCGACGCCGAGTGATTTCAGGGCGCCTTCGATGGCCTTGCCTTGCGGATCGAGAATGCCGGATTTCAGCGTAACGGTGACGCGCGCTTTCACGATCTCTTCTCCTTGAGCATCATCTTTTCCGAAAACCGGTTCCCACTTTTCGGGATGATGCTTCCCTCACCCCTTGACCAGCACCGGGCCTGAGCCCGCCGGCCGCTCGTTCTCCATCAGGATGCCGAGCCGTTTGGCGACTTCGGTATAGGCCTCAAGCAGGCCACCCAAGTCGCGACGGAAACCGATCCTTGTCGAGCTTTTCGTTCGACTTGATATCCCACAGCCGGCACGAATCCGGCGAGATCTCATCAGCCACGATGATCCGCATCATTTCGTTCTCGAACAGCCGCCCGCATTCCATCTTGAAATCGACCAGACGAATGCCGATGCCGAGGAAGAGCCCGGTGAGGAAATCGTTGACGCGAATGGCAAGCGCCATGATGTCGTCGATCTCCTGCGGCGTGGCCCAGCCGAACGCCGTAATGTGCTCTTCCGACACCATGGGATCGTTGAGCTGGTCGTTCTTGTAATAGAACTCGATGATCGAGCGCGGCAGTTGGGTGCCTTCCTCGATGCCGAGGCGCTGCGACAACGACCCCGCCGCCACGTTCCGCACCACGACTTCCAGCGGCACGATCTCCACCTCACGAATGAGTTGCTCGCGCATGTTGAGACGGCGGATAAAGTGGGTCGGCACCCCGATATCGTTGAGGTGCTGAAACAGGTACTCCGATATCCGGTTGTTGAGGACGCCCTTGCCTTCGATCACCTGGTGTTTTTGCTTGTTGAACGCGGTCGCATCGTCCTTGAAGTGCTGGATCAAGGTTCCCGGCTCCGGCCCTTCGTATAGAATCTTGGCCTTGCCTTCATAAATGCGGCGTCGACGGCTCATTGGGATGTACCGTGTGTTGTTGAAATCCATGAAGTTGGTGTGCTCCGGATGCCAAGAGGGACGACCCACGACGGAGCTGCCGTGAAGGCCAGGGACTAAAGAAACAGAACGAGAACCGAGCCTGGAATTGACCCTATCCGATTGGCCTACCCAGTACAATCGACCCGCCCCTCCAGAGGGGCGGTTTTACCGCCCCGTTTAACGCTCGCGACCCCCTGAATTCACAGTATTATTTAGGTACGCGGCCGAACCGCCGCAACCAACCCAAAACCACCGTCTGCGGAGGAATTTCGCCATGACCACGTTCGACAAACGCGAGGAAGGTTTTGAGAAGAAATTTGCCATCGATGAGGAGCAGAAATTCAAGGCCGAGGCGAGGCGCAACCGTCTGCTCGGCCTGTGGGCGGCGGAGAAGCTGGGAATCACCGGTGAGGCGGCCGTCACCTATGCCAGGGAAGCGGTGGCGGGCGCCTTTGCAACGGGTGGAGACAAGGCTGTCGTCGCCAGGGTCGCGGGCGACCTGTCGGCGAAGGGTATCACCGAGGATGACATCCGCAGGCAAATGACCGAGCTGCTGGCGCAAGCCATCGCTCAGGTGAAAGCGGGAACATAGGCCGGTCACCGCTTCCGGCGAGCCGGCGCGCGGCGGCGAACAGCCCGCGTTTTCCGTCGTGACGGACCAGCGGCTGCAATGTTGTCGGCTGCGTAATGCGCGCGGATCGTTTCCAGCAAGCGGCGAGACGCCGCACTCAGGAAGCCGCCGCGCCGCGTTACCGCAACGATGTCCTGGTGGGCCGCGAGATCGCCGACCCCGATCGTCGCAAGAGTCGAAGACCTCAGCTCATCGGCTACATGACTTCGCGCCAACAAGGCGATTCCCAGACCCGCCTCGATCAGACGCTTCTGCGCGGTCAGGCTGTCGACCGGCGTCCAGTCGATTTCGCCGAGCCCATGCGTCTGAAACAACGCGAAGACGTGCGAGGCGGTGATCTCGCGCCGTCCCGGCACCTCGGGAAAGGCAATCCAGCGATCCAGACGCAGATCAGCCAGCCTCGCAACACGCGAGCCCGCGCGGGGGTGATCCGGCGCGCAGACCACCTGCAACGGCTCGGTAAAGAGCCGCTCATAGTCGAGTTCATAAGACCGGCTGATGTCATAACGTAACCCGATCGTTGCCTCGCCTCGCCGAATCAAACCACTGACCTCGCCGCTGGTCGCGGTGCGTAATGTAAGGTCCACATTCGGATGTTCGCGCGCGAAACTTTTCATGATGGCCGCGAGCCCCCCGCCCGCCAACGTGCCCACCACCGCGAGCGCGACTGGACCGGAATTCGAATGCGTCAGCTCGCGAACGGCATTCTCCGCATCCTGAGCGGCTGCGACGGCGCGCTCCGCGTAAGGCACCATCACCTTCCCGGCGTCGCTGAGCACGGTACGCCCCGCGATCCGTTCGAATAGCGGCACGCCAAGTTCTACTTCCAGAAGCGCAATGCGCCGGGAAATTGCCGGCTGCGAACGATGCAGGGCTTTTGCGGCATTCGATATTCCACCGCGGCGGTAGACGATCAGGAACGTGTTGAGGGCATCGCTGTCCATATTCGGCCCATGCAAAAAACGAATGAGATGGCAAGAAATAACAAATTTGTTTGATGACGGATAGCTCGCTATGCAAGGCCTCGAACGACGGCGATCGAACGGGAGTTGGACATGCGGACCCAGTTGGAAAAAGCAAAATCATTTCGCGCGCTGCATGAGCGGCCCGGCGCCTTCATCATCCCTAACCCATGGGATGCCGGGACCGCGAAGCTGCTCGCCGCGCTCGGATTTGAGGCGCTGGCTACGACGAGCCTCGGCCTCGCCAATACGCTGGGCCAAAGCCGGGTCAGCCTGTCGGAGATCATCGAAAACGCTGGCACGATCGTGCAGGCGGCCGACTTGCCCGTCAGCGTCGATCTGGAAAACTGCGGCGCGGACGCACCGAAGCTCGCGGCGGAGGCGATCCGGTTCGCCGCGGAAGCTGGCGCGGTCGGCGGCTCGATCGAGGATACGAGCGCAGGTCCGCAACGTTCCGTCTACGATTTCACGCTCGCGGTAGAGCGTGTTCAGGCGGCCGTCGAAGCTGCGCGAAAGCTGCCGATCCCATTTACGCTCACGGCGAGAGCCGAAAACTTCCTCTACGATCGCAAGGATATCGACGACACCATTCGCCGCCTGCAGGCCTATGAGGCCGCCGGCGCCGACGTACTGTATGCGCCCGGCCTCTACGATCTCGCCTCCATCAAGACCGTGGTGTCGGCGCTGAAGAAGCCGTTCAACCTTGTCATGGGCTTTGCCGATCCGACGCTGACCGTGGCGCAACTGTCCGCCGCTGGCGTGAAGCGCATCAGCGTCGGCGGCGCGCTGTCACGCGTCGCGCTGGCGGCCTTTCTTCGCTGTGCCCGCGAGATGAAAGAAAAGGGATGCTTCACCTTCGTTCCGGAAATGGCGCCGATCAAGGAGCTGCGCGACGCGTTCTCCGCTATCAGCCCTCCTTGAAACCATATTCCGGCACGTTGCCGCTCGCACCGTAATATTTGTACGGCAGGAACTTGCCCGACATCGTAAACTTGACCCGGTCGCCTTTCGGATTGGGCAGCCGCTCCATCACCATGTCGAAATCGATCGCCGACATGATGCCGTCGCCGTATTCCTCCTCGATCAGCGCCTTCCAGGCCGGGCCGTTGACCATCACGAGTTCATAGAAGCGATAGATCAGGGGATCGGTCGGCGGCATTGGCATGCCGCGCATCGGGACTTCGTTGAGCATCGCGGTCTCGGACTTGGAAAGCCCGAACAATTCGGCCGCGTTCGCGGCTTGCGGCTTGGTCAGCTTCATCTGGCCAAGACAGGCGCCGACGATCAGCACCTCCGAATAGCCGCCGATCTGTTCGCAAATGTATTTCCAGGTCCAGCCCTTCTCGCGCTTGATATCGAGCAGCTTTTCAGTGAGGTCGGATCGTTTCATGTGTCACTCCCTTCGTCATGCCCGGCTGTGGCCGGAAATCCCCGTCCATGGTTTCTGTGTGTCCGGCGGTCCGCCGGAAACGGCGGCAATCGCAAGGCCCGCTTTGGCGATCTGCACCACCGGCACATGGCGGGGATCGTGATCGGGCATCTCGGTTGCAAAGCCTTTGCTGCGGCTGACCAGAAAATCGACGATGTGGTTTCGTAACCCATAGTAATAGGGATGGCGGTGCAGATCGGTGCGGCCGCGATCCTTTGGCAGCGGATTTTCCACGATCTCGGCCAATACCGCGCCCGGGCCATTGGTCATCAGGAAGATCTTGTCGGCCAGAAAAATCGCCTCATCCACGTCGTGGGTGATCATGAACGCGGTCTGTCCCGTCTCCAGACAAATGCGCCGGACCTCGTCCTGCAAGGTGCCCCGCGTCAGTGCGTCGAGCGCCGAGAACGGCTCATCCATCAGCATGATCTTCGGGGTGATCGAAAGCGCGCGCGCAATGCCGACGCGCTGCTTCATGCCGCCGGAGAGCTCTGAGGGACGCTTGTGTTCGGATCCGGTGAGACCGACGAGATCGATGAATTTCTGCGCATGCGCCCTCACCTTGGCGCGGTCCCAGCTTCGCCATTTCGAAGTCACGGCATAGGCGACGTTGCCCATCACCGTGCGCCACGGCAACAGCGCGTGGCTTTGGAAGATCACGGCGCGGTCGAGACTCGTGCCTTCGATCGCCTGGCCATCGACGATCACGGTGCCTTCGCTCGGCGTATCGAGCCCGGCGAGGATGTTGAGCACGGTAGTCTTGCCGCAGCCAGAATGGCCAATCACGCACGCGAATTCGCCGCGCGCAATCGAGAGCCAGAGATTTTCAAAAACCGCGACCTCGCCACCCGACGGCGCCGGATATCGCTTGGCAATCGCCTCGATCGAAATGAATTTGTCGGTCATGGCGTCATTCCGGGAATGTCACCATGCGGGTGAAGCGCGCGAGAATCTGATCGAGCAGCATGCCGACAAGGCCGATGAGCAGAATGGCGATGATCACATTGGTGATCGAGAGGTTGTTCCACTCGTTCCAGACGAAGTAGCCGATGCCGGTGCCGCCCACGAGCATTTCGGCGGCGACGATCACGAGCCAGGCAATCCCGATCGAAATCCGCATGCCGGTCAGAATGGTCGGCGCAGCCGCCGGAAGGATCACGGTGAACGCGCGCCGCAGCGTGCCGACCTCAAGCGTGCGCGCGACGTTGATCCACTCCTTGCGCACGGCGGCCACGCCAAAGGCGGTATTGAGCAGCATCGGCCATATCGAGCAAATGAAGATCACGAAGATCGCCGACAGGCTGGAATCCTTGATGGTGTAAAGCGCAAGCGGCATCCAGGCGAGCGGCGAGATCGGCTTGAGAACCTGGATAAATGGATCGAGCGCCCGGCTGATCAACGGCGACATGCCGATCAGAAAGCCGAGCGGAATCGCGACAATTACCGCCAGCAGATAACCGAGGCCGACCCGCGCGATGGAGTAGCCGAGCTGAATGCCAAGCCCTTTGTCGTTCGGGCCGTTATCATAGAACGGCCGCTTCAGGTGTTCCCACAGTTTGGCGCCGACTTCGAACGGGCCCGGCATCGCCGATTTGCCTTGCGTTGCGGTTGCCCCCATCAGCTTGGCGTATTCCGGACTCATTTTGCCGACCGCGCCTGTGTTGCGCGTAGCAAGGTGCCAGGCACCGATGAAGGCCAGAAACAGCGCGATCGAAATGATCGCGGCGCGAAGGCGGAGGGATGAGGTCATCTCCTTCCCCCCGCTTGCGGGGAGAAGGTCGGGATGAGGGGGATTTTCCGCAGGCCGAATTCGTTGTGAGTCCCCCTCACCCGACACGCTTCGCGTGTCGACCTCTCCCCGCAAGCGGGGCGAGGTGAAGAGAGAGCTTCGCTCTGCCCCCTCACGACGACTTCCTGATCTTGAAGCTGTTGAGATAATCCTCAGGGCTGGCGGGATCGAAGGTCTTGCCCATCACAGCAAATGACTTATAGGAAGTGGCCGGCGGCGCGAACCCCATCTCCGTCATGGTTTTGCGCGTATCGGTTGCGAGATAGACCTGCTCGGCAATCGCTTTGTAATCCACATCGCCCTTGATCTGGCCCCAGCGCTTCATCTGCGTCAGCATCCAGACCGCAAAGGACTGCCAAGGGAACGGGTCGAAATCGACGCGCTTGGCGTCGGTCTTGACGTCCCCTAAGCCGTCGGCATAGGTCCCGGTCAGCACCTGTTCCAGCACCGTCACCGGCGCGTTGATATAATTGGCCGGCGCGATCGCCTCCGCGATCTGTTTGCGGTTCTCGGCTTTCGAGGCGTAGGCGGTCGCATCCAGAATGGCGCGCGTGAGGGCCGCAAAGCTGTTCGGCGATGTCGTGATGAACTCGCGGCTGGCCGCGAAGCTGCAACAGGGATGACCGTCCCAGATCTCCTTGGATAGGATGTGCATGAAGCCGACGCCGTCATAGATCGCGCGCTGACAGATGTTGTCGGGCGCGAGGAAGCCATCGATGTTGTCGGCGCGCAAGTTGGCGACCATTTCCGGCGGCGGCACCGAACGGAGCTGGACGTCGGTATCGGGATCGAGGCCGTGTTCGGCGAGATAATAGCGCAACAGGTAATTGTGCATGGAGTAGTCGAAGGGAATGGCGAACTTCATGCCCTTCCATTCCTTCGGATCGCGCTTATCCCTGTGCTTGATCGCGAGCGTAATGCCCTGGCCGTTGATGTTCTCGATCGCCGGCACGGCGAAGGGAATCGCCTGCGCGCCAAGCCCGAGTGAAATCGCGATCGGCATCGGCGCCAGCATGTGCGCCGCGTCGTATTCCTTGTTGATGGTCTTGTCGCGGACCACCGCCCAGCCCGCGGTCTTGACGACCTCGACATTCAGGCCATGCTTGGCATAAAAGCCGAGCGGTGCTGCCATGATGATTGGCGTCGCGCAGGTGATCGGGATGAAGCCGACCTTGAGGTCTTTTTTCTCAGGTACGCCCGCGTCGGCGAACGCTTCTGTCGCTGTCTTCAGCGGAAAGAATTGCGAGATCGCAGCCAGCGCCGTGGAGGCTCCGACCGATTTGAGGAACGCCCGGCGTGCGGCGTCTTGCGGAAACATCGCGCGCATCAAGGCCGATGCAACGACGCTCTCGTAGCGCTTTTCTTCGCTTGTCGCCTGCCCCGTCTCCTGGCCCGCCACCGGCTCGCATCGCATGGCGCGCTTCGCCTGAACGTGCTCCGCTTCAGAACGGTGCTGGCCGCACGAACAACCGGTCAGCGACACC
>CAVVZW010000153.1:0-29462 GCA_963752265.1 uncultured Alphaproteobacteria bacterium | reverse complement strand
CAAGCTCTGGCCAATGCGCAGGCCGTGGCCAGCGCCACCGAACAATTGTCCAGCTCGATCCGCGAGATCAGCGCCCAGGTCTCCAATGCGACCAAGGCCACGACCGCCGCGGTCGGCCGCAGCGACCATGCACGCACGACGATTGCCAATCTTGCGCAGGCGGTAGCCCGGGTCAGCCAGGTCACGACGCTGATCTCGAACATTGCCTCGCAAACCAATCTGCTGGCCCTGAACGCCACGATCGAGGCGGCGAGGGCGGGCGATGCCGGCAGGGGCTTTGCCGTGGTCGCCAGCGAGGTGAAGAATCTGGCGACCCAGACCGCCCGGTCGACGGAGGAGATCAACCGCCAGATCGGAGAAATCCAGAGCATCACCGACGAAACCGTGCGCGGCATGGATGACGTCAGCGGCACGGTGCGCACGATCGATGAGATTGCGAGTTCGATCGCCGCGGCGATCGAGGAACAAAGCGCGGCAACCAACGAGATTTCCCGCAACGTGACCGAGACCGCAAACGGCGCCCGCGAGGTGTCGAGCCGGATTGCCGAGGTATCGGGCGAGGCGACGCGCCTTGGCGACGAAGCGGTGCGGGTTCACAGCTGCGCGGCCGATGTGACCGACGCGGTCTCCTCGCTGCGCCGGGTCATCGTCCACGCCGTCCGGAGTTCGGCGGCGGCATAGTCCACGACCGCAATCCGATTTGCCTGTTGTTTGGTGCGCTGGCAATTCGACCTCGCCGGCGTCCGCCTCGGCTTCGACGCCGACACCCCCGCCGGCCGGGCCGCGACGGGCGTAGTAGGCGATGGCGAGTAGCTAATAGCGAGTAGGGCAGGCACTACTCTTTGTCATCGTCCGCCAACGGGTCTCGCCTACAGCGAGCCCGATGACAGGCTCCAGCGGACGATCCAGTATTCCAGAAGCGCCTGCATACGTCCGAGAAGCCGCGTACTTGGATGCCCCGCCTTAGCCCGTCATCGGGCGGGCGCTTCACGCCGGCCCGGTGGCGGCCACGACCATGATCTTTGGCGCGGCAAAACAAAACGGAGGCATCGCTGCCTCCGTTTTTTCTATTCGCTACTCACTTACTCGCTACGTCACCCCAGCCGCCCCGCCGCATGCGCGAGCAGGGTGTAGACGAGGCCGGTCTCGGAGGTGAGGTGGCCGCGCAGCGCCTGCGGTCCGCGATCGTCGCGCGCGACCTCGTCGAGCAACCGCTCGAACTCGGCGATATAGCGATCGACCGTTTGCTTGAAGTTGCGGTCGCTGCGATATTTGCGAGCGACTTCGTCGAAGGCCTTCTGGCCGGCCGGCGTATAGAGCCGCTTGGTGAACGCCTTGCTCTCGCCGCGCTGATAGCGGTCCCACATTTCAGCGGCGAGGTTGCGGTCCATCAGGCGGCCGATGTCGAGCGACAGCGACTCCAGCGGATTGCCGGCGGTCGCGTTTTGCTGCGCGGGACGGCCGCGGGGCGCCTCGCGCGGCGTCGGCGCGGGAGGGGCGCCAGCGCCATCGGTGCGGCTCAAGAGATCGGAAAGCCATCCGTCGCGGCCCTGGTCCGAACCCGCAGGCGCAACGGGCGGCGCCTCGGTGCGCCGCGAAACCGGCGTGCCCAGATCCGGCGGCGGCAGGCTGGATGCGCTGGCGCGCGGCGCCGGTCGCGGCTCCGTACGCCCGCCGACAGCAGCAGCCAGTGCCGGTTCTTCCTCGCGATAGGTGCTCGCGCGGCTGGTCGGCACGACATCCAGGCCACGGCCGTGATGGGCGACGATACGGTTGAGCTCTGCCAGCGCCTCGATCTGGTCGACGATCACCTTGCGCATCTGCGCGGTCGAGTTGGCGGCCTCTTGCGGCATTTCCAGAACGCCGCGGCGAAGCTCATGGCGGGTTGCCTCGAGCTCGCGATGCATTTCGCCAGCCATCTGCTTCATGCTGACGACCAAGTTGCCGAACTTCTCGGCGGATTGCTTGAACATCGCATCCGCTTCTTCGGTGCTCTGTTGATAGATATCGGCCATCGCATCCGAGGTCTGGCGGCGCTCTTCCTCCGCCGCCTGGCGGACGGCTTCGAACTGCCGGCTGATCGCGGCGGAACCAGCGCCTGCGGTTTCCGCCACCACGCGGGCGATGTCGCGGGCGCGCTCTTCGGCAGCCGCCAGCGATTCATCGAGCAGGCCGGTGAAACGCGACAGCCGCTGATCGAGATCGGCGGTGCGCAGGTCGATCGTGGTGACAAGCGATTCCAGCGCCGCCTTGCGCTCGGCAAGCGAGGTCGAGGTCGAGCGATTGCTCTGTTCGACTACGGCGGCCGCCTCGATCAGGGACTTGCCGTGGCTCTCGAACTGGCCGGACAACGAGTTGAGATTTGCGAGCGCCGTTGAGGTCTTGGAATTGAACACGCTCAGCTGGTCTTCGAGCGTCTGCGTCGCTGCGCCGTTGCGTGTCGTGACGTCGTTCATGGCCGAGACGAAGTCGGCCACGCGGGTCACGAGCGCGCGCTCCAGCGAATTGAGGTTGTCGTGAGCGCCGGTGAGGACCTCTTGAAGCAGGATGTTGCCTTCACGCAGCCGCTCGAACAGCGCGACCGTATCGGTGCGCAGGATCTTGCTGGTTTCCTGCATTTCGGTGACGGCTGCGACCGAGACCTGGCGCGACTGGTCGATCGCGTTGCGCGACGACGTCTCCAGGTCCTTCAGCGACTTGTTGACGGTGGAGGTTGCGAGTTCGCCGGCCGAGGTGATGGTGCGCGCGACCTCGGTCGAGTTGCCGAGCATGGTCTTCGAGAACCCCTGGGCGCGGGTCTCGATCGAACGCAGGGCTTCCGTCGTGACGCGATCGACTTCAGACGTAAGCAGACTGGTCTTGGTGCCGATGGCCTCAACCAGCGTCCCGCGCTTGGCGTCGATAACCTGCGACAGACGTTCAGTCTGCTGCTGGACATAGGTGACGATCTCGTCGGTCTTGCTGGTCATGGCCGAGCCGAACG
This sequence comes from uncultured Alphaproteobacteria bacterium, assembly GCA_963752265.1. Taxonomy (GTDB): domain Bacteria; phylum Pseudomonadota; class Alphaproteobacteria; order Rhizobiales; family Xanthobacteraceae; genus Bradyrhizobium. The sequence goes on along the minus strand of CAVVZW010000153.1, from coordinate 26,479 downwards.
AGTTGCCCGCGGCGAGAACCGAACGCTCGACGTCGGAGGAGGTCGATTTGACCTTCGCGCTGGCTTCGTTGGAGGCGGCTACCATGGCCTGCTGCGCGGTCTGCGCGCGTGGCCGCGATCCGGTCCGTGGTGTTGGTGGTGACGGTGGTGAGCGAACGTTCGAGATCGGTCGAGATCGCGCGGATCTGGCTTGCGGCATCCGCAGACGTCGCGGTGAGCGAGGATTGGGCCTCGCGCGCGCTGGCCAGGATCGAAGCCGCGGTGTCGGCGCCGACGGCCGTCAAGCTGCGCTGGACGTCGGTCGCAAGCATCTTGACATGATCGGAGGCCTCGGACGAGGCGCCGATGAGCGTGGTCTGTGCCTCGCGCGCGCCGGCGAGGATCGAGGCGGCGGTGGCGTTGCCGGCAGCCGAGAGCGAGCGCTCGACATCTACGGCGAGCGATTTGACGTGATCGGCGGCCTCCGACGAAGCGGTGACGAGCGAGGTCTGGACTTCGCGGGCGCCGGCGAGGATCGAGGCGGCAGTGGCGCTGCCGGCGGCAGACAGCGAGCGTTCGACGTCGACGGCGAGCGACTTGACCTGATTCGTGGCATCGGTCGATGCCGTGACGAGCGTGGTCTGTGCCTCGCGGGCGCTGGCGACGATCGTGCTGGCGGTCGACGAGCTTGCCGCGGACAGCGAGCGCTCGATATCGGCCGCGAGTGCCTTGACCTGATTGGAAGCCTCCGATGACGCCGATACGAGCGTGGTCTGGGCGTCGCGGGCGCTGGTCACGATTGAATTGGCGGCGTCGCCGCCGACAGCGGTCAGCGCGTGTTCGACCTCCGACGACGTCAGCTTCAACTGCGCGCCGACTTCCGAAGAAACCCCGAGCAGGGCCTGCTGCGCCGCGCGGGCGCCGGTCTGAATGGTCTCGCTGGTGTTGACGACAAGGTTGGTGAGCGAGCGCTCGGCATCCTCGACGTGGGACTTGATTCCGGCCGACAGTTCCTCGGCGCGCGCAAGGAGGCCTTCGCTGGCCTGACGTCCGCTGCTTTCGATGCGGCCGGCCACGGCTTCAATGCGGGAATCCAGCAGCTCCTCGAACTGTGTCACGCGCGCGTCGATATCGGTGGCGACGCTGCCGATTTTGGTCTCGATTCCCTGGTGAATTTCCTGGAATCGCGCCCCGATGGTTTCGGTGAGTTGCGTCGCGCGGCTCTCGATGGTCTCGGTGAGATGGGTCGCGCGTCCATCGATGGCGTCGGTCGCGCTGGCAATGCGCTGATCGACGGCGGCCACAGCTTGCGCGGTGCCGTCGGTGATCGAGGTGGTGAGGGCGCCGAGCCGGGAATCGATCGTGGCGGTGACCGATTGGGCGCGGGTGTCGAAGGTTTGCTCGAGCGATTGCAGCCGCCCGTTGATCGATTCGTCGAACGACTTGATCTTGCCGTCGAGCGAAGCATCGAGATAGGCGACACGGGTGCCGAGCGTCGTCTCGAATTGCTGTAGGCGCTGATCGAGCGAAGCCGTGATCTCGCCGCCGTTGGAGGTCAGGCGCGTATCGAAGTTGTCGACGTAACTCTTCAGGGTTTCCGAGATGTCGCTGGTGCGCTGGCCCATGCGCTCGACGATCTCGCCGCCGAAGGTTTTGACGGTGCGATCGAATTCCGAGATGTGGCGGGTGATCAGCGCGCCGAGCGTGCCGGAGTCGCGGGCGAATTTTTCCGCAAGTTCGCCGCCCTGGTTCTTCACCAGTTCGTCGAACGCGCTCATTTGAAGCGCGAGCGCGTCGTGCGCGGTTTCGGTTTGTCCGATGACCTTGGCGACCAGCGTGTTGGCGGTGACGTCGAGGGCGTCGCTGGCTTTCTCGCCGGAGCTCAGGATTTTCGTGGCGAGGCGGTTGCCGGATTCGTCGATCTTGTTGACGAGATCGCCCGAGCGCAGCTCAAGTTCGAGAAGCAGCGAGTCCGAGGAATTCTTCAGGGAGTCGTGGACCTGCTCGGTGCGATCGGAAATGCCGTCCACGATGGTGGAAGAGCGTTGCTCGAACTCGGACGTGATACGGTCGAGACGCTCGTTGAGCATCTCGTGGACACGGTCGGCGAGTTCGACGAATTCGTCGTGGACGTGGCCGGTCTTGAAATTCAGGCTGGTGGTCAGCCGCTCGCTGGCGTCGAGCACCGCGCGCGTGGTTTCCGCGCTCGCTTCCTCAAGCCGGTCGAGCAGGTCGCCGCCGCGCTCGCCCAGCGCCAGGATCATGTTGTCGCCGGCGTTCGACAGCGCGCTGGTGATGTGCGCGCCGCGCTCTTCCAGCGCACCGGTGATGCTTTTCGCGACCTCGTCGACGCGGGAGGCGATCGCGTCCGAAATCAGTGCGATATCGTGACGCAGGTCGATCTGTACGCCGGAAATGGCGCTACGCACCTGCTCGGCCTGGCCGACCAGGTTGTCGCGCTGATGGGCTATGTCCTGGAGCAAAGCGCGAATTCGTACTTCGTTGTCGCTATAGGCGCGCTCGAGCGCCGAGACCTCGTTGGCGACCAGCGTTTCGAGTTCGCCGGCGCGCGCGATCGCGCGCTCGACGCCGTCGCCCATCGCCGCGACTTCGCGGCGGATCGCTTGTCCAACCGTCACCATGGAGTTGCTGGCGGCGCCCTCTGGCTCGGAGAAACGGATGGCCACTTGCGCCATCGACTGCGCGATCATGCGCAATTCCTGGCCGCGCCAGGACAGGCTCGCCATGAAATAGAAAAGCAGAACCGGCGCGAAGAACAGCGCGGCCAGTCCAGCCATTGCGAGCGTGCCGCCGCTGCCCTGGCCGATGGCCGCCTGCAACGAGGGCAGGAAGGCGACGGTTAGAAAGATGGCGCCGAGAATCCACACGCCGGCGAAAAGCGTGGCAATTGCGTAGACGTTGCGCGCGGGCCGGCCCTTCTGGATCGCCTGTAGAATCTGGCCAATCGTTTCGCGGTCATCGTTGGCGGCGCGGCGGGGCGCGCGCGATTCTTCGATCGGGCTGAAGGTCTGCTGGCGGTCGTTGATCGGACGCTGATCGAACGAGGGTTCGTCGTAAGAAGGCGCGGTCACCTCGGGCGCCGCATCGGCGCGGGCCGAACCCCTCGTGTCGCCGGCCGAACCACCGTCGATGTTCAAGGCCTCCTGAATGGCAGAAAGTGCAACTTCCGTCGGGTCTTTGACCTTTTTGGGGGTGTTCGCCATGTTCAGTCCGAGCCCTCGTTTTACCTTTTACGCGACCCGGAAAAGTCTCGCGGACGCTCCCGCAAGCCCAAACCGGTGTCATGATCGAATGCCGCGCCAGGGCCGGCCTAAAGGGTGGCCAGCCTGTTCGCCCACGTCCGCCGAACATCCTATTGGCTAGGCGTCACGAATGAAATGGTGCGATTAATACAATCTTAATCATCGTTAATAGCGTCGCGACGTAAGACCTTACAAAGCTTTGGAATTTCGTGCGTCAGGGTTAATTGCGGCAACTCTTCGCTGAAAACAAGGCGAAGGTACGGCGCATACACCGAGAGCTTTAACCGCTGTCCACAGGCACCGAACGTCCCGTTAACCAATTCCATGATTGGCTCGTCTCGAAGCCTTACCCGATCGACGGCAAGGCGACGAACGATTCGGACTCTGAAAGTCATGTCGCTCAACCTGGACCGGATGGAATGGATGCCGTCGCCACCGCTCGCTCCCGATGACGGTCCGATCGATATCGTCCATCTGCGGCGGATGACGCTCGGCGATGCCGCGCTTGAGCGGGAAGTGCTGACCTTGTTTTCGGCGCAGGCCTTACGTCAGGCTCAAGCACTGGCCGCGATGCCCACTGATGCACCCGCCTTGGCGCATACGCTCAAGGGTTCGGCGCGCGCGATCGGTGCGTTCGCGGTGGCCGATGCTGCCGCCCATCTTGAGACGCTGATCAAGGGCGGCCGTCATACGGCTGAAGCCCTGAGCGAACTCAATGACGCCGTGGCCCAGGCCCAAGCCGCGATCGAGGCCATGCTCGGCGAGAGCTGATCGATCGGGCTCGGCGATCAAGCTGCCCGATCCCTGCAAATCCTCTCCCAACTAGCTCCACTAGCGCTGGCCTGATCGACCCGTTATAGGTTTGCCCGGACCCCTTTATTATCTATCCGGCAATACGAGCGAACATGGCCAAGATCAACTTTGTCACCCATTCCGGCGAAACCCGCACCATCGAGGTTGAAAACGGCGCCACCGTCATGGAAGCGGCGATCCGCAATGCGGTTCCGGGCATCGAGGCGGAATGCGGCGGCGCCTGCGCCTGCGCGACCTGCCACGTCTATGTCGACGAAGCCTGGCGCGAGAAGGTCGGTCCGCCTACGCCGATGGAAGAGGACATGCTGGACTTCGGCTTCGACGTGCGGCCGAACTCGCGGCTGTCTTGCCAGATCAAGGTGTCGGACGAACTCGACGGCCTCGTGGTGTCCACGCCGGAGCGGCAGGCCTAAGGCCGATCGTGATCAGCTTTATTGAGATTGCACGCCGCTACGCAGCCACGGCTGAAATTTTGCGATGATCTCAGGTGTCAGCGGCGTTGGCTTGCGTGTGACGAGATTGATCAGGACGGTGACCGCTTGCGCTGATGCCACGCAGCGGCCTTGTGAAAACACCACTTGATCGAAAGTGACCGAAGTCCGGCCGAACTTCGCGACTCCCAACCCCATCTCGATCGTGCCCGGCCAGTGCAATTCGGCGCGGAAATGAATGTCGAGGCGCACCATGATCCAGGTCAAGCCCTCCGGCAGTTGCCAGTAGCTCTTGTCCTTCATCAGCGTGACGCGGCCGGTCTCGAAATAGGACGCATAGACCGCGTTGTTGACGTGGCCGTTGGGATCGAGATCGGCAAACCGCACATTATCGGTCAGGCGGTAGGGGAAATCCTCTAACCGAGGCGTCGTGTCCGATGGGGCAGGGGCATTCACTGAGCAGGTCTCCGAAGGTGAAGTCCTTACAGCGCAGTTGTTGAACATCGGCAAGGGGTTGTCGCGCTGCCTGCAACCCCTATTATGGCTTTCCTCGCGCCTTCTCCTTGGCTAGACAGGCGTTTGTCTCAGGTGGCCACCGCGCCCCGTTCAACCGAAAAGAAGCGACATGAGCGAAACGATCAAGACTGACGTGCTGATCATCGGCGCGGGCCCGTGCGGGCTGTTTTCCGTTTTCGAACTCGGCCTTCTGGACATGAAGGTCCATCTCGTCGACATCCTCGACAAGGTCGGCGGCCAATGCGCCGAGCTCTATCCGGAAAAGCCGATCTACGACATTCCCGGTATTCCCTTCGTCACGGGTCAGGGCCTCACCGAGGCGCTGATGGCGCAGATCAAGCCGTTCAATCCGACCTTTCATCTCAACGAAATGGTCGAGAAGATTGAGAAGATTGGCGATCCCGCTTTTCGGGTCACGACCGATGCCGGCAAGGTGTTCGAATGCAAGGTGGTGGTGATTTCAGCCGGCGGCGGCTCGTTCCAGCCGAAGCGTCCGCCGGTGCCGGGCATCGAGGCCTATGAAGGCAGCTCGGTATTTTACGCGGTGCGCAAGATGGAGCAGTTCCGCGACAAGAACATCCTGATCGTCGGCGGCGGTGACTCCGCGCTTGACTGGACACTCAATCTGCATCCGATCGCCAAAAGCATGACGCTCTTGCACCGGCGCGACGATTTCCGCGCAGCACCTCACAGCGTCGAGCAGATGCGCGCGCTGGTTTCGAGCGGCAAGCTCGATCTCAGGATCGGTCAGGTCACGGCGCTTGAAGGTGAGGGTGGCGCGCTGTCGGGTGCGCACGTCAAGGGCAACGACAACGCGATGTCGAAGGTCGATTGCGATACCATGTTGCCGTTCTTCGGTCTGACCATGAAACTCGGCCCGGTTGCCAATTGGGGCATCGCGCTAGAGAACAATCTGGTGCCGGTGGAGACCTCGGCCTTCGAGACCAGCGTTCCCGGAATCTTTGCCATCGGCGACATCAACACCTATCCGGGCAAGCTCAAGCTCATTCTGTGCGGCTTCCACGAGGGCTCGCTGATGGCCCAGAAAGCGCATCGCTACGTCTATCCGGACAAGCGCCTTGTGTTCCAGTACACGACCTCGTCATCGAGCCTGCAAAAGAAACTCGGCGTCAATTGAGAATCGGGCTACTAGCCCGATTGTCGTCATATTTCAGTATGTTATTCGCGCAGGCGAACGTAACCTTGCGGAGTGTCCGCACGGTGGCGCGCGCGAAATGACCGTAATCCTGGTCTAATCGTTCGACTAAACCGAGCGGGTGATGACGATGCTGAAAGCGATGACGAGAATGCCGCGACGGCTTGCGATGGCGGGCACGCTTGCGATTGTTTTCGCGGCGTCTGTGCCGGGACATGCCGCTGAACAGACCGCGGCGGGGCTTTGGCAAAAAACCGAAGACGGCAAGCCCGTGATCTGGGTTTTGATGGTCGATCACCATGACGGCATGTTCGAAGGGGTGATGGCCAAGAAGTTCTCCAAGCCCGGCGTACCCGAAACCGTCACCTGCGCGAAATGCACCGACGACCGCAAGGATGCACAGGTGCTCGGCATCTCCTTCATCCGTGACATGAAGCGCAATGGCCTCGAATATGAAGGCGGCAACATCCTCGACCCGCGTGATGGCCAGGTCTGGAAAGCGAAATTGACGCTCAGCCCCGATGGGCAGCAACTCACGCTGCGCGGTTATGTGCTCGTGCCGCTGCTGGGCAAGGACGATGTCTGGCAGCGCTTGCCGGATTCGGAATTAGCTTCTGTCGATCCGGCGATCGTCGCGAAATATCTGCCCAGCCAGACGGTCGCGGCCAAGCCGCCGGCAGCGAAAAAACCAGTGTCATCCGCCAAGCAGTAGTATGTCGAAATCCTAGCGGCGGGAGCCGGCGCGTTGCCGGAAAGGCAACGTTGCCTTCACCTCGACGACTTGAGCCGCATCGGTGTCGATGACCGTGCAGGTATCGGCCGCCTGCTTCCTGCGCAGTTGCCATGGCTGCACCACGCTGAGCCAGAGTTCACGCGCTCCCATGATCGAGATCGCGATGCCGAAGGGGATCATGAAATAAAGGATCCGGAAAACCACCAGCGTCGCCAGCAATTGCTCCTTGCCGAACTGCGGTAGCGCGACCAGCATGGCGGCATCGAACACGCCGATCGAGCCCGGTGCGTGGCTGGCAAAGCCGAGCAGCGTGGCCAGAATGAACACCACCGCCAGCGAGACGAAATCGATGCCCGGCTGGGCCGGCATCAGGAGATACATCGCGAGCGCGCAGAAGCCGAGGTCGACCACGCCGATCAGGATTTGCACCAGCGTCAGCGGCGCCGAGGGTAGTCTCACCATCCAGCCGTTCTGTCCGAGTTCGCGCCGTTCATCGCCAAGGGTAAGCCAGACGAAATAGGCGGCGATGGCGCCGAGCACGCCGAATGCGATCAGCCGGTTGATGGCCGCCGGCAACTGATCCATGGAGGAGGCGGCCCAGGGGTGCCAGGCCATGCCGATGCCGAGCACAAAGGTATTGCCGAGCCAAAACGTCAGGCCGGAAAGAAAACAGATCTTGGCGACGTCGACGGCGCTCAGGCCGTAATCCGAATAGATGCGGAAGCGGATCGCGCCACCGGTGAAAACGGTTGCGCCGATATTGTGGCCGATCGAGTAACTGGTGAAGCTCGACAGCGCCGCGATACGGTAGGGCACGTGCTTCTTGCCGATCGTCCGCAGCGCGAAGAAATCGTAGAATGTCAGGGTGCAGAAGGCGCAGACCACGCACAGCGCGGCGAGGGCAATGTAGTGCGGCTGGATATCGGTCAGCGCCACCAGCATGACGCCGGTGTCGATACCTTTCAGGGTACGGACGAGGGTCGTGATCGCGAAAGCAATGATGACAAGGCTGGCGGCAATTCCGACCCGCTTCCAGCCTATCCGCTCCTTAAAGCCATTCCGCAGCATGGCTAACAGCCGAACCATTCGTCCTCCCGGCAGGGCCGCAACGGCGTTGCCGGCCTCTCGAAGTGGTCATGGCCGTTTGGCCCCGATCACCCTGTAACTCAGACACATACGGCAAAAAACGTCGTTTGTGCAGCCCTTGACAAAGCGACGGACTGTCGCGCACCGGCCCCACCCGTATCCCTCAGATAGGGCTGCTTAAGTCCGGAAATCGAGGCGGAACAGAGGCGAAAATCCACGACGGTTTTTCGCTTCCCTGCGCGATGTTCCAATCGCGACGTTTTCGCGCCTCCCCGGAACATCGGCTAGCGAGGCCTGTTAGCGCAGGGGAGGCAATCGAACATATCGGCGTGGGACAAAAGAGGGCGCGCGATGATGTTCCGGAAAACGAGAAGGACTTAAAACGATGGGACTCTTTACCCGCGACATCAAGACCATGAACGACCTGTTCGTCCATCAGTTGCAGGACATCTATTACGCCGAGAAACAACTGGTGAAGGCGTTGCCGAAAATGGCCGGCAAGGCGACGGACAAAGAGCTCAAGCAGGGCTTCCTGACACATCTCGAGGAAACCAAGGTGCACGTGCAGCGTCTTGAAGAAGTATTCCGGATGTGGGGTTCAGAGGTAAAGGCGGTCGACTGTCCGGCCATCGACGGCATTATCGAGGAAGCCGACGAAGTGGCCGGCGAAGTCGCCGACAAGTCAGTGCTGGACGCGGCCTTGATCAATGCGGGGCAGGCGGCCGAACACTATGAGATCGCCCGCTACGGCAGCCTGATTGCCTGGGCAAGACAGCTCGGCCGTAACGATTGCGCGAGCATCCTACAGAAGACGCTCGATGAAGAGCGGGTGACCGACAAGAAGCTGACGTCGCTGGCTGAGGGCAAGATCAATCTTCGCGCCGCCAGCTGATCCGCCTGACGATAAACTGAATAACGCGCCGCGCCGGGCCGATGGTTCCGGCGCGGCGTTTTCGTTCGGAACCCTTGAGAATTGTCTCAAAGCCGGTTTATGGCCGGAAATTCACACAACTTCCGTCTCGCGATCGACCGCGGATCGTGTAGAAAAGGCGACAGAATTGTAAGGCTGGGAACTCGAAACAGGAATGAAAAAGGAAATTGACACCGCCGTCACAGGCCTGATTGCGGAACACGCAACGGCGTTGCCGCTTCCGCTCGGCGCCAGCGAACGGCTGATCAATTGGCGATATGTCACGGCCGTCGGCACCTACCACCTGCTGGCGCTATTGGCGTTCATGCCGTGGTTCTACAGCAAAGCCGGCGTGGTGCTCGCGATCGTTGGCGTCTATATTTACGGCGCCTGCGGGATGAACCTTTGCTACCACCGCCTGCTCACCCACCGCAGTTTCAAATGCCCACTCTGGCTGGAGCATGCCTTTGCCATTATCGCGGTCTGGTGCGTCGAGGATACGCCGGCGCGCTGGGTCGCGACGCATCGTTTGCATCATCACCGCTCCGACGAACGCCCGGATCCGCACAGCCCGCTGGTCAATTTCTTCTGGTCGCACATGGGCTGGCTGTTTCTGGAAAACACGGACCTTACCCGTCAGGTCGCCTATGACCGCTATGCGCGCGACATCCTGCGCGACAGTTTCTATCGCTGGATCGAACGCTATGTGGTGTGGATCACGCTCGCCCAGTCGGTGATTTATTTTGCGATCGGTTTTTTGATCGCGCTGGCGCTCGGCGAAGCTCCGATGGACGCCGTGCAATTTGCAGCGAGCATCTGGCTATGGGGCGTGGTCGTGCGCACGGTGATCGTCTGGCACATCACCTGGAGCGTGAATTCGCTGGCCCATGTGTCCGGCTACCAGAACTACGATACCGGCGACCATAGCCGCAACAACGTGCTGGTCGCGATCCTGGCGAGCGGCGAGGGATGGCACAACAATCATCATTCGGAGCCGAGCTGCGCCTGCAATCAGCGGCACTGGTGGGAGATCGATCTGACGTATCTCCTGCTGCGCGTCTTCGTCCTCTTCGGATTGGCCTGGGACGTCCAGCTGCCGACGCGCTCGCCTGAAGCTTGAGGCTTCACGCCTTGCGCAGCGCGAAATGAGCGCCGCAGAATGCCATCGCAGCGCCAAGGGCAAGCGCGGCGAGGCTTGCGATGACGCCGCCGACCGTTGGAATCGGGCTTGGTCCGGAGGCGGCCTGGGCTGCGCCCACGAGCACAAGCACGCCGACCGCGATCAGGAAATACTGCATCCGTTGCGGAATTTGCCCGGATGCCGCGCTGTGCATCAGCGATGCCGTGAAATAGCCGCCCGAAAAGCCGACGGTTGCGATCAACCACCACGCCAGCGCGCTACCGGCCGGCATGAAGTTGTTGGTGTCCGATCGCCACAGGCCGCCGAGGTCGAGCCCGAACCTTGCCCCGAGCATATGCACGGCGAGCGCCAGCAGCACGCCGGAGACTGCGGCAGCGGCGAGGATCAGGCGGCTGGGAAAGGGAGTCGTCTCAGGCATGGCGTGGTTGTAGAATAGGGGAAGCGACCGGTGCAAGCCGCGTCGTCGAGGAATCGTTGGGGGAAGTGTGCCATGGCGATCGGCCTTCTTGCGTTGATCGCGTCTGCGATATTTGCCGGCGCGGCGTTCTATGTAAATTTCGCCGAGCAGCCCGCACGGCTGACGCTCGATGATCGCGCGCTGCTCACCGAGTGGAAGCCGTCCTACAAGCGCGGGGCCGCGATGCAGGCGCCGCTCGCGCTGATCGGTTTCGTGTTGGGCTTGCTGGCATGGTGGCAGATCGGGCATATCGGCTATTTGATCGGCGCCATCCTGATCATTGCACCCTGGCCGTGGACGCTGATCGTCATCAAGCCTGTCAATGACGCATTGTTGGCGACGGAACCCGACAAGGCCGGCCCGCAATCCCGCGCCCTCGTTGTCAAATGGGGCACCGTCCATGCCGTGCGAACGCTGTTCGGCGGGCTCGCGACCGCCGCATTTTTCTGGGCGAGTGTATCGCATTAGGGCTACGCTTGCAGCCGCACCAGGAACGGGCAGTTAATCGTTGATGCCGTCAGATTTGTCGCATGAAGCCGGTCTCCGCTACGCCTACAAGGCCTCGCTGATCGGTTCAGCCCATCAGTTCGAATTGACGGAGCAGGGACTGTCGTGGCGTATCGGCCGCCGCGCCGGTCTGTGGGACTATGCGGACATTGCCGGCGTTCGACTGTCTTATCGTCCTGTGTCGATGCAAGCACGGCGGTTTCGCGCCGACATCAGAAAGGCCGGCGGCGGAAGGCTCGCCATTTTCTCGACCAGCTGGCAGACGGCAGCCCTGATGGCGCCGCAGGATCACGACTACCGCGCCTTTATTATCGGATTGCACGCCCGGATGGCCAAAGCGGGAAGCCAGGCTGTTCTCAGCGGCGGACTGCATCCGCGCCTCTATGCGGCGGCGATTATTTGCGTCGCGCTGCTTGCCGTCGCGATGGCGGGGCTGATGCTGCGGGCCGTCGTATCGGGCGAATGGGCCGGCGCTTTGTTTCTGGTGGGCTTTGCCCTTTTGTTTACGTGGCAAGTAGGCGGCTTCATCACGCGCAACCGGCCGCTGGTCTATACATTTGACGACTTGCCAAAATCTCTGCTGCCTTGAGCGCAAGATTTTCTATTCGGTCGAATCAAAATCTTCTTCCTTTGCATTCAAGATTCCCGCAAGCGTCCGCAAACCTAAGTCCAACTGTTCGATCGGAGGCGCGGCCAAGGCAAGCCGGATCGCATTGGGTGCGTGCCCCGGCGAAATCGCAAACGTTGTCGATGGGGTCAGGGCAATGTCGCGTCGGGCTGCCGCGGCTGCGAAGGTCTGGGATCGCCAGTGGGCCGGCAACGTCAGCCATAGATGGTAGGCTTTGCTGTTGGCCTGGACCTGAAAGCCTTCGAGGTGGGTGGCCACGATTTTCTGGCGCTTTTGCGCATCGATCCGCTTGAGCCTGACTAGCTCGGACACCGTGCCGTCGCGCATCAGTTGCTGGGCGGCGGCAAAGGCGTAGCCCGGCGCGGTCCATCCGCCCCAGCGTATCGCAGCCATCACGGGCTCGCGCCAGCGCGCAGGAGCCACGACGAGACCAAGCGATAATCCCGGCGCCACTTTCTTGGAAAGGCTGTCGAAGACCACACAACGATCGGGCGCCAGCACCGCGAGTGGCGGCACGTCGTCGAGAAATCCGTAGACGATATCTTCGATGACCGTGAGATCGAGCTTCTCGACAACGCGCACGATGTCGGCGCGTCTGGCCGGCCCCATCGTCATGCCGAGCGGATTTTGAATCGCGGGCTGAATGTAGATCGCCGACAAGGCGGCTTCGCGGTGCGCTTTTTGGATCGCATCGGGCCGGACGCCGTTCTCGTCCATGGCGAGCGGAACCAGCGTCACGCCCAGGCGCGCCGCGATGCCCTTGATGAAAGAGTAAGTCAAAGCTTCGACGCCGCAACGTCCGCCGGGGGGAACGATCGCCGCCAGCGTCGCCGCGACGCATTGCCGGCCGTTGGCGGTGAAAACAATCTGCTCCCCCTTTGGCGACCACTCCGGGTTTTGACGATTCAGATATTCCGCGGCGATGTTGCGCGCGCCTTGCGTTCCCGCGCTTGTCACCTGCTTCAGCGCGGCCTCCAGCATTTCCGGCCGGTTGAGCGCCTCCAGGCTCTTTGCGATCAGCGCGGATTGAATCGGCAACTGCGGATAGTTGATTTCAAGATTGATCTTTTTGCCCTGCGGCTCGCCGGGCGCAGCAAGATTTGCGCGTGGCTCTCCCGATATGAACGTGCCGCGTCCGACCTCGCCGACGACAAGACCGCGGCGCAGCAACTCGGCGTAAACCCGGCTCGCCGTCGAGACGGCGATCTGGCGGTCGTAGGCGAAGGTGCGTTGTGGCGGCAGCCGGGTGCCGGGTTTGAGCGCGCCACTCGCGATTTCGGCGGCCACGGCGTCCGCGAGTTTAAGATATTCGAATTTCGACATTATTGCTCCGAGAGCAATGTTTCACTTGCACCGATACACGTACGCGGTCATTTAAGATCAATCAAGCCATGATTGCACCGAGGATTAATCCGAGGTGGCGCAACGCGCGAGAGCTGCCGTCCGCAGCCGCGCGCGGGGCTCCGCTTTGCCGTGCGTCAGGCCAGGGAGAAAGAGGATGACCACGATTTTCCCGGCGACCCGGTCCAGGCCCTCGCGTAAGTGGGTCCGATGGCTCCTGAATTGGCCAGGCGAAGTCATGGCCTATTGGAAGCGCAGAGAAATGATCAAAATGCTTCGAGAGCTGGACGACCATCAACTGCGCGATATCGGCCTGCGGCGCGACCTGATCGAAGCCGCCGTGGACGGCGTCGGCGATCCCGACATTGGGCGGTTCCGGTGACGGGGCGAACCGCTGTCGGGAAATGCCGCGCCTTAGGTTAGTGCCGCACCACCAGCACCGAGCATTTGGCGTAACGAACGACATGGCCGGCATTGGAGCCGAGGAAATAAGTACGCATCGCGGGGCGGTGCGACGTCATCACGATCAGGTCGGCTTTGACCTTCGCGGCCTCTTCCAGGATCTCGTGATAGATGCCGCCCTGGCGCACGGTGGTTGAGATGCGCTCAGCATCGATGCCGGATTCCTGCGCCACGATGGCAAGGGCTTCTTCGGAGGTCTGGCGCTGCTGGACGTCGAAATCGGCCGGCACATATTCGGCCAGCATCACCGGCGTCATCGGCAGCACATTGAGCAGCCTGACCTTGCCGTTCCAGGTTTGCGACAGGGTTGCCGCGGTGGCGATAGCCGGCCGCGCCAGATCGGTGTCGGCGAGATCAAGCGGCACGAGAATGGAATTGAACATTGGCGCCTCCGTTGGATCGCTACAGCAAACCCTTCAGCTTCACCTTCTTGATGTGTTTTCTCAAGCTCGGAGGGCTATCCCTTTTGCGGCCGGTTCTCTGCCCGGTTCGAAATCACTTTATCATGTTTCGCAAACGGCCGGCCTTGGCCATTAGTCGCCGGATGTTTGCTTTAACAATTTGGGGGTGACGAACAGCTCGAGGCGGCCGCGCTGCAAGCCCACGTCGGTCCACTCGCCGACGTCGAAATCGAAAATGGCCAGTCCCGCCGTGGGCAGGTTGCCGGCCAAAGCGGCGCGGCCCGCGGGATCACCACTGCCCGCCAGCGCAATTGCCAACTCGTGCATTCCGGGATTGTGACCCACGAGCATCAGCCGCTTTGGGTCAGTGACGGAGGCGTGGTGGATGATCTCAAGCAGCTGGGAGACGTCGGCGCCATAAAGTTCCGGAACAAGCTCGACTTCGGGTGCCGGCACGAGTTCCTTCATCGCTTCCCAGGCGATCTCCCAGGTCTGAAGCGCCCGCACCGCATGTGAGACCAGCACGCGGTTCGGGAACGGCGGATTGTGGCGAATCCAGCTGCCAATCCCGGCTGCATCGTGGCGGCCGCGATCGTCGAGCCGGCGATCCTCGTCGCGGCCGCTGGGCGAGTCATTTTCGGTCTTGGCATGCCGAAGCAGCATCAAACGGCGCATGACGGATTCCGATTCGATTTCAGGACGGCTGACGAATTAATCTACTGTGCCGCGCCCAAGGACAAGGTGACAAGCACCGGATCGATCCCGTAAGAAAACGGTATGAGCGAACTCCTAACGGGCGATACCGGCGTGGGCGACGCCAGCCGCGCGCGGCTGACTTTCGACGTCGATGCCGACATTTGCGTGATTGGCGGGGGGCTTGCCGGCCTGACGGTCGCGCTGGAGGCCGCGCGTCTTGGCGCCAGCGTCGTCGTGCTGGAAGGGCGCCACATCGGCTGGGGCGCCTCCGGCGGCATGCTCGGCACCGTCATGCCGGGTTACGATCTGGCGCTCAAGGACCTGATCGGGCGCATCGGCATTGAAGATGCCAAAGAGCTTTGGGAGTTGTCGAAGCAGGGCGGCGAATATGTCCGCGCGCAGGCCACCGAAGCGTCGATGCCGGGGATCGCCGTCACCGAGGGTGCGCTTGAGGTTTCCAATGTCGATGCCGGCGATCGCCTGATCAGCGAATTGCAGATGTTGAGCGAGGATTTCGACACCCAAGTCGAGGGATGGCAGGTCGATCAGGTCCGCGCGCATCTCAAGACCGGCCGCTATTTCCATGGCGTCTATTTCCCTGGCGCATTCCAGGTCGATGGCCGCAAATATGTTCATGGCCTGGCGGCGCTGGCGAAGCGTGCGGGCGCGCGGATTTTCGAGGACACCCCGGTGGTGGCCATCGATGCCTCCGGCATCCGCAAGCGCATCGTCACGCCGTCGGCGAGACTTCGCGCCGCGCACATCGTTCTCGCCGGCAACGTTCATCTCGGCGCGCCGTCGCGGCGTCTGTCGGAGACGTTGTTGCCGGTCTGGCGCTACGCCGCCATCACCGAGCCGCTCGGCGAGCGTCTTGACGAGGCGATCGCGTTTGGGGGATCTGTGGTCGACACCGACCGCGTCGATCAATTCCGTGTCGTCGACGGCAATCGTTTGATGTGGGCGAGTTTTGAGACCACCTGGGATGCCCGGCCTCAGCGGTTTGCGCCTGGCATCGCGCGGCGCATCCGGAAGATTTTCCCGCAGCTGGGGCGGGTGCAAATCTCTGACGTCTGGAGCGGTCCTGTCGGCCAGACGGTGCATGGCATGCCGCAGATTGGCCAGTTGCGCAAAGGTCTCTGGGTGGCAAGCGGCTTCGGCCGGCAGGGATTGGGTACGACCGCGATGGCGGGACAGTTGATCGTCCGCAGCATTCTCTGGGGCGACGAACGCTGGCGGCTGTTTTCGCCGTTCGACCTGGTGTGGGCGGGCGGCACGACAGGGCGGGCCGCCGGCCACCTGATCGGACTATGGTCGCGCGGAAGTTCGGCGGCCGCCGGTACATTGGCGCGCTACCGAGAGCGGCTGCGTGAACAAGAGCGTAAGCGCGAGGCGCGGCTGGCGGAGGCCAACCGCCTGGCCGGAACCAGGCCGCCGCGGCCCCGCGGGCCGCCCGGGAGGCCAAGACCGCAGGCGCGCGCGCCGGCCGAGCAGCCAGAGCCGTCGGCTGTAGCCGGTCCCGGCGAGGGAGCCTCTTGAGACCAGCTTTATCGCGGCCGCCTCGCAGGAAAGTGAGAAATTGTCTATGCTAGGGGTGTAACTTTCGCCCCAAGGGGCCGTATTTGGAAGCGAACCAATACTCCCGCCTCGGAGGTATCAGATGATCGATCGCCGTATTCTGCTTGCGACCACTGCCGGTATCTTCGGCTTTGCGGCCCTGCGCTGGCTGCGTGGTGAACCCGCGCACGCCGCGGAAAAGTTCGAGGTCGAAAAGACCGACGCGGAATGGCGCGCCCAGCTCACCCCGCAGCAATATGAAATCCTGCGCCAGGAAGGCACCGAGCGCCCCTACACCAGCCCGCTGCTCAAGGAGCATCGCAAGGGTATCTTTGCCTGTGCCGGCTGCGACCTGCCGTTGTTCTCGTCTGAGACCAAATTCGAGAGCGGCACCGGCTGGCCGAGCTTCTATCAGCCGCTTCAGAATGCCGTGGGCAAGCGGGAAGACCGCACCTTCGGAATGCTGCGCTCCGAGATTCATTGCCGCCGTTGCGGCGGTCATCTCGGCCACGTGTTCGACGACGGTCCGAAGCCGACAGGCTTGCGCTACTGCATGGACGGCTTTGCGCTTCAGTTCCACCCGGGGACGCCGACCGCGAGCTGAGCTTTCGCTTCGCCTTCAGGAACTTTACTCCCGGCAATTGTTGCCCGCCCGGCAAATGTGCCCCGGTCCTTTGGACCGGGGTTTTTTGTTTAAGTGCTTGAAATAACTCACGCCGCGCCTGTGGCACGGCGATTGCGATGTCTCTTTCGACGCTGGTCATGCGTGGCAAATCGCCCCGCGGCCTTCGAATCGAATGTGGAGACAAAGTTATGGGTATCTTCGACGCGCTTACGACAGCGGTGAGCGGCCTGCAGTCTCAGTCCTTCGCGTTGCAGAACATATCGGGCAACATCGCGAACGCCTCCACCGTCGGCTACAAGGGCATCGACACCGCCTTCGAGGACCTGATTCCGGACGCGCTGACACCTCAGGCGCAGGTCGCCGGCGGCGTGATCGCGCTCGCGCAACAGACCATCACCACGCAGGGCACCGTCTCGGCTTCGACGATTGCGACCAACATCGCGATTAACGGCGACGGTTTCTTCGACGTGCAAAAGCCGACCGGCACGACCGACGGCACCCCGACCTTCAACGGCATCACCGATTACACGCGTGCCGGCGATTTCCAGGTCAATTCCCAGGGCTTCCTGGTGAACAGCGCCGGTTACTACCTGATGGGCACGGCCGTCGATCCGAAAACCGGCAACCCGCTCGGCAGCGTGCCGACCGTTCTGCAATTCGATAACAACTTCGTTCCGGCGCAGGCGACGACCGCGATTCAATATGCCGCGAACCTGCCGACCGTGCCGGTGACGGAGACAAGTCCGAATGCCCCGGCAGGGTCGATTGCCGCAGCGGGCGGTCTCAATCCTGCTGATTTCGGCGCCAATAATCCGGTCGTGGCCGGAACGCCGGCGCAGCCTTATGTCAACGCATCCGTCGTGGGCAACGCCGCCTTGGACGATGGTTCGCCCGCGGCAGCAATTACCGGCTCGACGTTACTGAGCAACTTGAGCACGCCCGTGACCAGCTCCGACACGATTACCGTCGATGGCGTAACCATTACTTTTGCGAGCACCGCGAGCCCGGCTCCGACGCCGACCCTCAACACCTCAACGACCCCGCCATCAATCGCTCTCGGCGTCGGCAACACGGTCGGAGATCTTCTCAAGGCTGTCGACTTGGCCACCGGCAACACGACTAACCCCAGCAGCGTCACGACCGGCGAAGTCACGCTGAATTCGGGCATAGCTGTCAATTCGACGACGCAGTTAGCCAACGGTCTTCACGTCACTACCGATACCGGCGGCATCTTCAAAGCGCTCGGTTTCACAAACACCACCAGTGGCCTTCCGGCGGCGACGCCGACCGGCGGCGGTCAGGTTGGTACCGGTTTTGTCATCGGCTCCGACACCACAACCTTCGACAATGAAAGTATCAGCGGCGGCGCCATCACCGTCTACAACTCGGCTGGCACGCCGGTGAACGTCCAGCTCCGATGGGCCCTGACCGCCCCAGGCACCTGGAATCTGTTCTATCAGAGCGACTCGAACGCCACCGGCAACCAGACAGCCTGGACCAACGTCGGCCAGAACTTCACTTTCAACTCCAACGGCGATCTGGTCAGTCCCGCAGGAGGCGGTATTACCATCCCGGGCCTCACCGTGAACGGCCAATCCGTCGGTGACGTTTCGCTCAACTTCGCTTCCGGCGCGCTCACACAATTTGCCTCCACCACTGGCGCCGCGACCGTTGGGCAGATCACGCAAAACGGCTTTGCCGCCGGCCAGCTTCAGTCTGTTGCGATCAACAACAGCGGTACGGTGGTCGGCACGTTCTCCAACGGTCAGAACATCGACCTTGCCGATATCACGTTGTCGCACTTCAACGGCACGAATTACCTGCAAGCCCTCGACGGCCAGGCCTATGCGGCCACCGAGCAGTCCGGCGCGGCGATCCAGGGCGCGTCCGGAACGATCGCGGGTTCGTCGCTCGAAGGCTCCAATACCGATATCGCCGACGAATTCACGAAACTGATCGTGACGCAGCAGGCTTATTCGGCCAACACCAAGGTGATCACCACGGCCAACGACATGGTTCAGAGTTTGCTGAACGTGTTGCGTTGATCGGCGCTAGCCAGTTACCGGCGTGACATTTAAGGCAGGCAATTGAGATGGGTTTGAGTTCAGCCCTTGCCACTGCGATGAGCGGCCTGCGCGCAAACCAGGCTGCGCTCGCGATCACGTCGGGCAATATCGCCAACGCCCAGACGCCGGGCTATATCGCAGAGACCGCCAATCAGACCGAACTGTCCGCCGGCACTGGCGGCACCACCGTGCAGGTGGCCGGCGCCAGCCGCGACCTCGATGTGTTCATTCAGAAGCAGTTGCGCACCGAGACCGGCGGCGCCGGCTTCGCCAACCAGAACTCGAACATTCTGGGACAGCTGCAAAGCCTCTATGGCACGCCGGGAGGTACCGGCACGCTGGAAAGCGCGCTCAACACTTTCACGACTGCGTTGCAGGGGTTGTCGACGAGTTCGAGCGGCTTGTCCGCGCAGACCACGGCGCTGGGTGCGGCCCAGACGCTGGCCCAGACGCTGAATACAACATCCGAGGGCATCCAGACGCTGCGTTCGAATGTCGAGCAGGATATCGGATCATCCGTCACGCAGGCCAATACGGACCTCAACCAGATTGCCTCGATCAATCAACAATTGCAGGGATTGAGCGCGAGTGATCCTTCTGCCGCGACCCTGGAAGATCAGCGCGACAGCGCCATCAACGATCTGTCCAGTCTGATAGACGTCAATGCCACCACCAACAGCGCCAACCAGACCAGCATCCTGACCAACACCGGCGTTCAGCTCGTTAGCGGCACCCAAGCCTCGCAATTCTCGTTTACGTCGGCGGGCTCGCTGAGCCCGACGGATCTCTACAGCTCCAATCCGGCTCAGAACGGCGTGGGTTCGTTGACGGTGAAGCTGCCGAACGGCGCCAATATCGACGTGATCTCGAACAACGTGATCAGTTCGGGGCGGATTGCGGCCGACGTCCAGTTGCGCGACCAGACCCTGGTGCAGGCGCAGAACCAGGTCGATCAGCTCGCGGCGACGCTCTCCAGTTCGCTTTCCGACATCACCACGCAGGGCACGGCGGTTACCCCGTCGGCATCGCTATCGGGTTTCACGCTCGATCTGTCCAACGTGCAGCCCGGCAACTCGATCAATCTGACGTACACGAACAGCGCCGGCCAGCAACAGGCGGTGCAGATCGTCGCCGTGAACGATTCAAGCGTGCTGCCCCTACCAAGTCCGTCCGGCGTGAGCCCGCAGGTGATTGGGGTCGATCTCTCCGGCAGCACCTCGATTGCTGCGCAGTTGACCGCGGCGCTTGGCCAGACTCACCTGCAATTCTCCCAAACCGGAAATACGCTGCAGGTCGTCACCAACTCGGCCGACAATGTCACCGTGAATTCGGCCTCTACCACGACCACGGTCACGGGGCTGACCAGCGGCAATCCGCAGCTGCCATTTTTCACCGACTCGGGCTCGCCGTATACCGGCGCGATCACCGGCAGCGGTTCGGAAACGACGGGCCTTGCGGAGCGTATCGAAGTCAATCCCGCGCTGCTTGCTGCCCCTGCGGACGTGAACGTCTTCAGCACCAACCCGCCGACGGCGGCCGGCGATACCACGCGCCCGAATTTTCTCTATTCGCAACTGACCTCGGCCACGTTCACCTATTCGCCGAACACCGGCCTTGGCTCGACGACCGCGCCGTTCACCGGCACGATCGGCAATTACTTGCAGCAGTTCCTGAGTCAGCAGGCCAATACGGCATCGTCGGCGACGCAGTTGCAGCAGGGCCAGAGCGTGGTCGTCAGCACCCTGCAGCAAAAATTCAATTCCACTTCCCAGGTCAGCATCGACAACGAAATGTCGAACCTGATCGCGCTGCAGAATTCCTATGCCGCCAACGCGCACGTGATGACGGTCGTTCAAACCATGATGCAAACGCTGTTGCAGGCCCAAAGGTAAGGCGATCCAGATGGCGATCAATAGTATCAGTTATAGTGGTTCGCTGTTCGGCCAGGCGGTGCTGAACCTCAACAACCAGCTCACCAATCTGTCGACCGAGCTCGCGACCGGCGAGAAATCGACCACCTATTCCGGCATGGGTACCGGTGAAGGCTTTGCGATCGCCGCGCGGCAGCAGCTCTCGAACATTTCCGCTTTCAGCGACACCCAGACCAACATCAACACCACCATCGGCGCCGAAAATACCGCGTTGCAGTCGCTGACGAGCATCGCGACCTCCGTGCAGGGCGATGCGTCGACGACGCCGCAGACCCTCAACAGCATCGGTCAGACCATCGGTCAGGCAAATGCGCAGAGCCAACTTGTCTCGCTGGTGGGCATTCTCAACACCCAGGTCGGTGACCGCTACATCTTTTCCGGCAGCGCCATCTCTACGCCGTCGGTTGCTACCGCCGATGACATTCTCAACGGCAACGGGACGCAAGCAGGGTTAAAGCAGCTCATCGCCGAGCGGGCTCAGGCGGACGGCACCACGGGTCTCGGCCGTTTGGTGATTTCGACGCCGACCACGACGGGTACCGCGCCCGCAACGACAACCTCATTTGCGGTTTCCGAAGATTCCGCCGGATCGCCGTTTGGCCTGAAGCTGAGCACGGTGCAGTCGACGCTGACCGGCGCGACGGTGACGGGTCCGTCCGGTTCGCCGGCGTCCGTGTCGTTCAGTTTTGGCGCCACCAATCCAAATCCGGGCGATCAGGTAACGCTGAGCTTCAATCTGCCGGACGGCACCACGTCGTCGGTGACGTTGACGGCGTCGAGCGCGAACCCGCCACCGACGGGCACGTTCTCGATCGGCGGAACGCCCGCCGCAACCGCCGCCAACCTGAATGCCGCGTTGAACACATCGATCGGGACGCTGGCGAATACGTCGCTGGTCGCGGCTTCCGCCGTCGCGGCGGGAAATGACTTCTTCGATCCTTCGAGTTCGGCAACGGGGACGGCTGCGACCAATCAGCAGACCCCGCCACAGGCGATCACCAATAGCACGGCGTTGTCCGGCGGCGCGGGCACCAATTCTCTTTCGGCCAGTTTTGCGAACGGCGACACGATTACGGTCAACGGCACGACCATCAGTTTTTCGGCGACCGCGCCCACCAGCACGTCCGGAAGCCCCTACGTCATCAACACCACGTCAGGCACGGTCGGAAACCTGCTTTCGGCGATCGACTCGATCACGGGCACCACGACTCCGTCGAGCATCGATGGCGGCGCCGTCACGATCAATACGCCGAGCGCCGCCGGGTTTTCGATCTCGGCTTCGTCTTCGACCGCGCAGAACGCGCTCGCGGCATTGGGCTTCGGCCCATCTGGCACCACCATCACAGCACCGCAACCGCCGTTGCGCGTCTCGACCTCGGGCTCGGTGACCGGAGCAGCCGCAGTCGACCAGGAGACAACGCCGCTACCGATCGCGAGCGGCACGGCGTTGTCGGGCGCCGCTGGTTCGGCTTCACTCCCGGCGGGCTTCCAGAACGGCGATGCCATCAGCGTCAATGGCACGACCATTACGTTTTCAAACGCGGCCAATTCGCTGACCGGCCCTACCTATAATATCAACCCCGCGACCAGTACGGTCGGCAACCTGCTTTCGGCGATCGATTCGATTACGGGTGGCACGTCCTTGATCAATGCCAGCGGCGCGATAACGATCAATACGCCCAACGCTGCCAATTTTTCGATCTCGGCTTTGTCCTCGGACCCGACCGCGCAGGCGGCGCTCGCGGCATTGGGCTTCTCCTCGGCGAATGGCACCGCGACGACCACCGCGGGCGGCACCAACATCACGGCAAACGCGACGACGCTGGTCAACGGCTCGGCCAACACGGTTGCATGGTACACCGGAAACAATTCGGCGGACCCGCGCGCATCGGCGAATGCGCTGGTCGATTCAGGAATTTCGGTCAACTACGGCATTCAGGCCAATGAGCAGGCCATCCGCCAGCAGCTCGAGGGCATTGCGGTTTACGCTGCCGTGACGGAGTCCCCGACCGGGGCTAACTCAGCCGCGCAAGCCGGCGCGTTGAGTTCGCGTATCGCCACCAACCTGACCTCTCAGCCAGGCCAGCAGCAGATCTCGGATATCCAGACCGATCTGGCCAATGCCCAATCCACGATCAAGGCCGCGAGCGCCCGGCAAACCCAGAGCCAGAGCATCTTGCAAAATATGATCGACTCCACGGAAACCGTCTCGACGGAGCAGGTGGCAAGTCAAATTCTGGCAATTCAGTCGTCCTTGAGCGCCTCCTACCAGACGACCTCCATGCTTTCGCAGCTCACGCTGACCAAGTTCCTTTCGGGAGGCTTGTAGGCTTTTAGAGCAGGCCAGGGGGCGCCTGAGGCGCGGAATAAAGCTTTCGTTAACCATAGCTGTTTACTTCTCTTAACGCGGGTTAACGCCGCGTTAGCTGCCGTTGGCGCTCTCTCACAGTGCCCCGAAGTTCGCATTAGGGGGCGCCGCGATAGCTTTGCGAAGTTCGGGCTCGGAGCTCTAGTCAATGCCGCACGGTGGCGTTCGATTCCAGGTATCGGAGACGGAAGGCCCGATCGAACGATCCCGGTCGGCTTCCGCCATGGCCGAACTGTTCACCCCGCTCGATCAGCTGTTGGCGGGCGGCGGCGACTCCCGCCTGGCGCTCAATCCTGCAAGCGGCCTGAACGAATATGGCTGCCGGCCATCGCCTTGCCCGGATACGCTGAGTTTTTCCTCCAGTACCGCGACGTCGATTTCGGAGCGCGCTTACGAACGCGCGGTCACCGCGCGCGACGCGCTGATGCGCTCGGCGATCGATGTCGGGATCAATGCTGCATTCGATAGGCGCGTCGAGGCGATGCGGGATGAACTGCGGACCCATCTTGGGCTCACGCCTGGTCTTGCCGACGTTGTGTTTTCTCCGTCCGGCACGGATTCGCAACTTCAGGCTCTGTTTCTGGCACGTGCCCTGCTCGGGGACGAACTTGTCACGGTGGTTGTCGCGGCCGATCAGACCGGCAGCGGAACCGTCAACACGGCGCGCGGCTGCCACTTCAGTGTGGCGACGGCAAACGGCGGCCGGGTTCAAAAGGGCGAACCGATCGCGGGCCTGGCCGGCGCATTGACGAGTCTCGCGCTCCCGCTGTTCGACGAGGCCGGAGAGATCCGCTCGCCAGCCGAAAACGATTCAATCCTTTTCGACGCTGTTGCGCGCGTCGTTGCAGGAGGCGGCAAAGTTCTGCTTCAGGTCATGGACTCCTCGAAATTCGGCTGGCGGGCGCCGAGCGATGCGTGCCTTGAAGCCATCATGACGCGCTGGCCCGATGACGTCCAGGTCGTCGTCGATGCCTGCCAGATGCGCCTTGGACGCCCGCGTTTGCGAAAATATCTCGAACGCGGCTACATGGTGCTCATCACGGGGTCGAAGTTTTTCACAGGTCCCCCCTTCAGCGGCGCGTTGCTGGTGCCAGGCGATTTTGCACCGCCTCTCAATGCGACCAACGCCATTCCGCCGGGGCTCCTCGAATATGTCAGTCGCAGCGACTGGCCGCGGAACTGGCCGCTTCTGCGCAGGCGCTTTCCGATCAGGACCAATTTCGGCCAATGGCTGCGCTGGGAAGCCGCGTGTGAGGAGATCGGCGCCTATTACCGCGTGCCGGAATCTTTTCGCAAGATCGCGCTGTCCAGGTTCGGCCGGGCGATCGAAGGCTTGATCGAGGCGTCTGCCTCACTCGAGCTCTTGCCCTGGCAGGAACGGCTGCTCGATTCCAGTGATGAAGAACTGGCGCAGCGAACGATCTTTTCCTTCACGATCCGGCATTGTGGCCGTCTTCTCTCGCTTTCCGAATGCCGGGCGCTCTATCGCGCGCTGGCCGGCCACGCGGTGTCCGGTGATTTGAAGCCCGTGGCGCAAGCCTGCCTCATCGGCCAGCCGGTGGCGCTCGGCCGCGATTCCTCCCCGCCAGCCGCCCTTCGGATCAGCGCCGGCGCGCGGCTCGTCTCTGAGGCGTGGTCGTCCGATGCGAAGACCGCGGAGCGCAACCTGCAAAGCGTCATTGATGATGCCCGCACTGCGATCGCCAATCTCGAAGCTTTAGTGGAAGTAACGCATGGATCGTGACATGACTGCGGCTGAACTCGCGCGTTATCCGAGCGCCGAGCGGATCGGCTTTGCCCGGCTGACGAAAATGGCGTTCGAGGGCGGCGATCTTCGCCCGTTGCGCGACCAGTTGGTCGGAAGGCTTGCCAATGGGACGGCCAGCGCAGGCGAGGGTCTCGATCTGTCGCTGATCGCGCAGCTCCTGGGTGATAAGCAGGCGGGAATGGCGATTCAGGCGGAGGTGCTCGCCTTTCATCAGCTGTACCGGTCGCCCTGTGCGTCGGAAAAGCCGAAATTGCGAGTGCTGGCGCTCGCGGCAGCGATCGACATGGGCGGCAACACCCCGATCGAATTCCTGCTGGAAAATTCCGGCATCGAACTGCAGACGCTTTATGTTGTCTCCAGCGTCGATCTGCCGATGCCGCTTCCCGAGCATGATGTGGCGATCGTGATCGCCTCGGACTCGGAAGAATGCATCGAGGCGCTGCGCAAGATTGATGCCGTGGCCTCGCGCTGGCCGCGGCCGCTGCTCAATCCGCCGCGCTGCGTGCGCCATCTCGATCGCGACAAGCTGCACGGCCTGTTGCGCGGCGTTAGCGGGCTGGAGATTCCAGCAACGGTTTGCGTGACGCGCGCAGAAATATCGGCGATGGCGCGGTCGGGATCGGAGGTCTCTTCGCTCGCGGCCGAATTGAAATTCCCGATCATCATGCGCCCGCGCGGCGCGCATGCAGGCGTGGGCCTTGTCAGGCTCGACGATGCGGCTGCGATCACGCGCTACCTTGGTGAACGCTCGGAGCAGACGTTCTTCGTCTCCCGCTTTGTCGACTATGCGAACGCGGACGGTCTGTTTCGCAAATATCGGATCGTTTTCATCGGTGGCAAGCCTTACGCTTGTCACATGGCGATCGCCGAGCGCTGGGACATCTGGTATCTCAATGCGGGCATGTCGTTCAGTGCCGAGAAGCGGGGCGAGGAGGAGCGCTTCATGCGCGACTTCGACACCGACTTTGCGCGTCGCCATGGAACCGCACTCGCTGAAGTCGCGAGCCGCGTTGGCCTTGATTATTTCACGATCGACTGCGCGGAAAACAAGAACGGCGAGCTCCTGATCTTTGAGGCCGACAACACCGCTGTCGTCCACAATATGGATTCACCTGAGGTGTTTCCCTACAAGCCGCCGCAGATGCGCAAGATTTTCGACGCCTTCGCGGCGATGCTGCTTCGCGCCGGGACGCGTCCGCATCAGGCGGTGTAACGGCCGGTAGCATCGCCCGTCAGGCAGCTTTCTTGGGGGGCTGCAATAGCCGCAGGATATCGCCTGCCGGTACCGGCCGGCTGAACAGGAAGCCCTGCATCTCCTTGCAGCCCAGCGCGCGCAGCGACTCCCGCTGCTCTGACGTCTCGACGCCTTCCGCTAACGTCATCATGTTGCGCGCGGCCGCGATATTCACCACGGCCTGCACGATCGACGCGCCGCCCTGGGTTGCGAGGTCTTTGACGAAACATCGATCGATCTTGATCTTGTCGAAAGGGAAGCGCTGCAAATAGCTCAGCGACGAATAGCCGGTGCCGAAGTCGTCGAGTGCGATCCGCACGCCGAGCGAGCGAACCTGATGCAAGGCGGCCAGTGCGGCGTCATCGTCGCGAATGAGAACCGCTTCGGTGATTTCCAGTTCGAGCCGACGCGGC
>CAVVZW010000152.1:0-16283 GCA_963752265.1 uncultured Alphaproteobacteria bacterium | reverse complement strand
CTTCGAAAGCGCGCGCACCGTCGAATACTGTCGAGGCCAGCCACGCGCCGTGGGTGCGCGGCCCCATGATCGGCACATTGCCGCCGTGCCAGTCGCCTTCGAAGAAGGTTAAGGTCTCGGAAAAGTCGACCGGCTTCACGATCGGGGTTGATATGGCCATCTCTGCTCCCGTAACCGCGACTACCGTGGACGATAGCGCCAATATTCTCTGAATTTCCTAATGATTTCCTTTCCCATGCCGACGCTGCGATGGCGCGAGAGCATGGAACGCGTCATCTTACACCACGTTCATCGTCATCGGCGATAGGTATGGTTACGAAGCTTTGACGATCTTGTTCCGGCTTTTAATCAATACGCGTGCAGTCATTAGGGTTATTTCGCCAATCTTGGTGCGAATTATTGAAGGGTTGAGAGTAGGCCTCTAACAAGGATAGCTGGCGAAGAAGCATCTGAAGTGCGTTACGCAGCAAGAACGTAGAGGTGACCGATGCGCAGCGAGACGATCGCCATTCACGCCGGCTACGAGCCTGACCCGACCACCAAAGCGGTCGCCGTTCCGATCTATCAGACAGCGTCCTACGCGTTCGACAGTGCCGACCACGGCGCCGCGCTCTTCAATCTGGAAGCCGAAGGCTATCGCTACAGCCGGATCTCCAACCCGACCACATCGGTTCTCGAAAAGCGCATCGCCGAGCTTGAAGGCGGCGTCGGCGCGCTGGCGGTCGCAACCGGCCAGGCTGCGTTGCATTTTTCGATTGTCAATCTGGCCGACGTCGGCGGCAACATCGTCTCGGTGCCGCAGCTCTACGGCACCAGCCATACTCTCCTCGGCCATATCCTGCCGCGTCAGGGCATCACCACCCATTTTGCCGAAAGCGACAAGGCCGATGCGATCGAAAAGCTGATCGACGAAAACACCAAGGCGGTGTTCGCCGAAACCATCGGGAACCCCGCCGGCAACATTTGCGATATCGAGGCGCTGGCCAGGGTTGCGCATCGCCACGGCGTGCCGCTGGTGGTGGACAATACGGTTGCGACGCCAATCCTGCTCAAGCCGTTCGACTACGGCGCCGATATCGCCATTCACTCGTTGACCAAGTTTCTCGGCGGCCACGGCACCACGCTTGGCGGCGCCATTGTTGACAGCGGCCGCTTCCGATGGGCGGATCACGCCAAACGCTTCCCCGCCTTTAATCAGCCGGACCTCTCTTATCATGGCCTTGTTTATGCCGAGCGCTTCGGCACCAAGGCCTATATCGAACGCGCCCGTAGCGTCTATCAGCGAACCATGGGCGCGGTGCTGTCACCGTTCAATGCGTTTCTGCTGCTGCAGGGCATCGAAACCGTCGCACTTCGCGTCGAGCGGCACGTCGCGAACGCCCGCAAGGCCGCCGAATTCCTGCGCAACGATCCACGCGTCGATTGGATCAATTATGCCGGCTTTGCCGACAGCCCCTATTACCCGCTGGTGGAGAAATATCTCGACGGCAATGCGTCCTCGCTGTTCACCTTCGGTATCAAGGGTGGCCTCGAGGCGGGCAAAGTCTTTTACGACTCGCTTAAGCTGATCACACGGCTCGTCAATATCGGCGACGCGAAGTCGCTCGCCTGTCACCCGGCTTCAACGACGCACCGACAGATGACGGCGGAGCAACAGCGTGTGGCCGGCATCTTGCCGGAGACCATTCGCCTTTCGATCGGCATCGAGCATGTCGACGACATCATCGAGGACCTCGATCAGGCGCTGGCAAAAGCAAGTTCCACGGGTCGGCGGCTTCAAGCTGCGGAATGAGCTATCGGAAGGCGACATGACCGTGCTGTTGGAAAAGCGGCGATTGATTGTCAGCCCCGGTCTCGTCGCGGCGCAGCGGCGGCGCGAGGATAAACTCGGTCATCCACAAAACGTTGACGCCGACCTGACGATCGGCCTCGTCAACAATATGCCGGACGCGGCACTCCAGGCTACCGAACGTCAGTTCATGCGCCTGCTAAGGCAAGCGGCCGGGGACATTCGTATCGATTTCCACTGCTTCTCGTTGCCGTCCGTGCGACGCTCGAAATCGGCGGGAGGACGCGTCGAGGGGCAGTATACCGATATCGCCGAAATCGACCGGCTCGATATCGACGGGCTGATCGTCACCGGCGCCGAGCCCAATGCGGCTATCCTCCCCCAAGAGACATTCTGGCGCGAGCTGACCGATATTGTCGACTGGGCAAAAGGTAACACCCGATCGACGATCTGGTCGTGCCTCGCCGCCCATGCCGCCGTGCTGCATCTGGACGGTGTCGAGCGCAACCGGCTCGAAACGAAGTGCTCCGGCATTTATGACTGCATTAATGTCTCGTCCCACTGGCTGACGAATGGCCTTCCCTCACCCTTCAAGGTGGCGCATTCGCGCCTTAATGAGTTGCGCGGCGATGACCTGACAACGAAAGGCTATCAACTGCTGTCGCGATCGTCGAACGGCAGTGTCGACAGCTTCGCGAGGGATTTCGGCAGTCAATTCATCTTCTTCCAGGGGCACCCGGAATATGAGGAATTGTCGCTGGAGCGCGAGTATCTTCGCGACATATCGCGCTTCCTCTCTGGCGAACGCGACCGCTATCCGGGATTGCCGGTCGGCTATTTCGACACCGAGACTGAACAGAAGCTGATGGCCTTTGCCGCGCGCGCTCAGGCCGAGCGGCGGCCAACGCTGAGCACGCAGTTGCCCGACCGCACGCTTCGACGCGATATCACGACCGGTTCTGCCGCTACCACCATGTTCCGCAACTGGCTCGATTTTCTCAACGCCCCCGCGCGAGCTGTTTCACCAGAAGCCAACGTCTGACCGGGCGACGAAGATGGCCGCGCAAACCGACTGGCCGAAATTGAAAGCGCGCGTCAGCAACCGCCTGTCGCGATACTTCTGCACGGCTCCGCTCAGGCTGCGCAATACGCACCCGATCATCAGCTTCACCTTCGATGATTTTCCCGATAGCGCCGCTGTGGCCGGCGCACCCATTCTCGAGGAGCACGATGCGAGAGCGACGTTCTACGTCGCGGGCGGCCAGGTCGGCAAATGGTCGGAGCACTGGAAAGGCGTCGGGGCCGACGCGATCGTGGACCTGCATCGGCGCGGACATGAGATCGGCTGCCACACATTTTCACATGCGTGCGCGACCGACCTTGATGCGACACGGCTTGCTGCGGAGATCGAGGAAAATCGCCGCTATTTGCTTGGCCTCGATCCTTCGATGCGGATCGAGAATTTTGCCTATCCCTACGGCCTCGGGTCGGTGTGGCGCAAAACGCAGCTTGCGAAAACGTTCCGATCCTCCCGCGGCATTATTCCCGGAATCAACAGCGGCGTGGTGGATTTGCAGTATCTACACTCGACCCCGCTGACCAATCACCACATCGATGAAGAGCGCGTCGATCGTGCCTTCGATGCGTTGGTCGATAGCAACGGCTGGCTCATTTTCTATGGCCACGATGTAGCAGCCGAGCCCAGCCCTTTCGGCTGTACCCCGGCCTTGCTACGGTTTGCACTCGATGCCGCAGCCAAACGTAACGTTGCCGTCATGACGGTCGCCGACGCACTGCGCGCCGCCGGGTCGTAACAACAGGCGCGGCGTTTCTGGTCCGCACATTGAGCATCGAGTAGGAATTTTCCGTCAACCCGCACGCTGTGCACGCGGCTATAACCCGCGGTACAAACAAAACGGTGCGGCAGCGCGACCCGAATCAGGATAGACCTAGTCGCAGTCGCCAGTCTCGCGCGAAAGTAACCGTGCTATGGTCCCGATGGGAGGCCGTCAGTGCGACGCAACGGCCTCGAAGCCCGCCTTCAGGATTCCCTTTCGGACCAGCAAGCCCGCATGTCTGCGAACGCAACCTCCATCGCCAAACGCCAGTCCGTCACCCCTGACGCGCTTTCCATCCTCAATTCCGTCTTTGGCTTGCCCGCCTTCCGCGGTGCGCAGGAGGAAATCATTGGGCATGTCACGGCAGGCGGCAATTGCCTGGTGCTGATGCCCACCGGCGGCGGCAAGTCGCTGTGCTATCAACTGCCGGCCTTGTTGCGGCAGGGCTGTGGCATCGTGGTCTCGCCCCTGATCGCGTTGATGCGCGACCAGGTCGCGGGACTTGCCGAGGCCGGCATCAAGGCCGCGGTGCTCAATTCCACGCTTTCTCCGGACGAAGCTTCTGCGGTAGAGGCGCGGCTCCTTGCCGGCGATCTTGACCTCGTCTACGTCGCGCCCGAAAGGCTGGTAAAGCCTCGCTGCCTCGACCTGCTTTCGCGCGCAAAAATCGCCTTGTTTGCGATCGACGAGGCCCATTGCGTGTCGCAGTGGGGACACGACTTCCGCCCGGAATATATCGGCCTGTCGGTGATCGCGGAACGCTTTCCCGATGTGCCGCGCATTGCGCTGACCGCGACGGCCGATGAACTCACGCGAAAGGAAATCATCGACCGGCTGGGCCTTGCCGGCGCGCCGAGTTTTGTCGAAAGCTTCGATCGGCCGAACATCCGTTATGAAATCGTTGACAAGCAGAATTCACCCGCGCAACTGAAGGCCTTCATCACAGAACGCCATCCGGGCGATGCCGGCATCATCTATTGCCTCTCGCGCTCCAAGGTCGAAGATACCGCAGCCGCGCTTAACAAGGCCGGCATATTGGCCCTGCCGTATCATGCGGGTCTCGACGCCGAAACGCGCGGGCGCAACCAGGATCGCTTCATTAACGAGGACGGCGTCGTCATTGTCGCCACCATTGCGTTCGGGATGGGCATCGACAAGCCGGACGTGCGCTTCGTGGTCCATCTCGATTTGCCGAAAAGCATCGAAGCTTATTATCAGGAGACCGGGCGTGCGGGGCGCGACCGCAAGCCGTCCAGCGCCTGGATGGCCTACGGCCTGTCGGATATCGTGCAACAGCGCCGGATGATCGAGGAATCGAACGGTTCAGAAGCGTTCAAGCGGGTGTCGATCGGCAAGCTCAATGCGCTTGTGAACCTTGCCGAAACCACCAATTGCCGGCGAACCCACCTGCTCGGCTATTTTGGCGAGACCTCAAAAGCGGTCCGATGCGGCAATTGCGACAACTGCCTGTCTCCACCGAAGCTTCGTGACGGCAGCGTCATCGCGCAAAAACTCCTGTCCTGCGCCTATCGCACCGGACAGCGCTTTGGCGCGATGCATCTGATTGACGTCCTGATCGGCCGTATGACCGAGCGCGTCATTCAGTTCGGCCACAACAATACATCCGTGTTCGGGATCGGCCGCGAGCTCCATGAAAGGCAGTGGCGTGCCGCCCTGCGCCAGCTGGTCGCGATGGGCCATTTGCAGCCTGATACTGAGGCCTTTGGCGCTCTGAAACTGACCGAGACCGCGCGCGGCGTCCTGAAGGGCGAGACGGAGGTGTGGCTACGCGAGGAGCCCGCAGGGACGCGTATTCGCGCCAGCAAGGCCAAATCACATCGCGGCGATCTTGCCTCGCCCTCGGCGAGCCCGGCTGATGCCGGTCATCCAGCGCTCGTGAATACGCTGAGGGCATGGCGCTCCGTCGTGGCGCGCAAACGCGGCGTGCCGGCCTATGTCGTGCTGCACGACACCACGATCGACGGCATCGCAACCTCACGGCCCACGACGCTCGGTCAACTCCGTGACATCCCGGGGATCGGCGACAAGAAGCTCGAACATTACGGCGATGAACTGATCGCATTGGTCAGGGCCAGCCCCACCGGGGCGTAATTCGTCGGCGACCGCGGCAAGCCTGGCTTGGAATAAACATCATCGCGGCGGCAAATCCCATGATTGCGGTCGCGATCCGTCCGAGCATCACAATAACGCGGCTAGAAGTGAAGCGGCCCATCACCTGTCTAATGTCTCATTCCGCCCTGATGTTGGCGGCGCGAATGATCCTGGTCCACTTCGCCATCTCGACCTTCAACTGCGCGGCAAATTGCTCGGAGGTATCGCCTACAGGCTCAAGGCCGAGCGCCGCCAGCCGTTCCTTCGTATCCGGCTCGCTGATGATTTCAACGATTTCCTGATGGAGCCTCGCGGTAACGTCTTTTGGCGTGCCGGCCGGCACTAGAATGCCGACCCAGGCGTCGCCGTCGAGATCCGGATAGCCCGCTTCGGCGATGGTGGGCAGATCGGGAAGCGCCTGCGATCGATGCTGGCTCATCACGGCCAACGCGCGCAGTTGGCCCGCCTGAATGAATGGCAACGCCGCCGACAAGGCCGCAAAGCCGATCGACGGGTTACCGGCGACCACCGCGGTGACGGCGCTGCCGCTCCCGCCATAGGGGACGTGCACCAGATCGACGCTGGTCGCGACCCGAAACTGTTCGCCGAGGAGATGCGACGGCGTACCAAAACCCGGCGAGGCAAAGCTGTATTTATTGGGGTTCGCCTTGATCAGCGCAACGAGTTCAGCAACCGTACGTGCTGGCACCGACGGATGGACGAACATCGCCGACTGGAAGATCGCGGCCTGCGTCACCGCTTCGAAATCCTTCAACGCGTCGTAGGGAACCTTTTCATACAAGGTCGGATTGATGACGTAGCTGTTAACCGTGATGAGGATCGTGTAGCCGTCCGGCGCGGCTCTTGCCGCCTGTCCCGTGCCGATATTGCCGCCGGCGCCCGCGATATCCTCGACATAGAACTGCTTGCCCAGCCGATCGGACAGCTTTTGCGCAATGAGGCGCGCGCAGACATCGGTAGGGCCGCCCGGTGAATAGGGCACGATCACCCGAACCGGGCGGGCGGGATAGGATTGCGCTCTTGCCAATCCCGAGAAAGCCGGCAGCGCCGCAATGCCAGCGGCGAAATGCAGGAAGCGACGACGTGGAAGTCTCATGGGTTCAAGCTATCCCAAGGTGGCGGCAATCGAAAGAGGCATCGATTTCTCGTTAACTTAACGCCGCGAGGACTCTGTGCTATTCACAACCGGAATAGCGCTCCATTTGTCCTAAATCTGGTAGTGTTTTCGATGAGCTCACATCCGCCGCGATTGATCGTCGGCATCACCGGCGCTTCGGGCGCGATCTACGGCGTCCGGCTGCTGCGGCTATTGCAGACGACCGGCATCGAAACCCACCTCGTGATGAGCCGGTCGGCGAAGATCACCTTGACGCAAGAGCTGGACATCGGCGTTGCCGAGGTTTCGGCGCTCGCAAGTGTCGTTCATCAGGTCGACAATATCGGCGCCTCGATCTCGAGCGGATCGTTCCGAACGATGGGCATGGTGATTGCGCCATGCTCGATACGAAGCCTCGCCGAGATCACCTCCGGCGCGACCTCCTCGCTGGTCACACGCGCGGCCGACGTGGTGCTAAAAGAGCGGCGGCGTCTGGTCTTGCTCGTTCGCGAAGCGCCACTTCATCTCGGTCATCTGCGCGCGATGACGGCGGCGACCGAAATGGGCGCAATCGTCTACCCGCCGGTGCCGGCATTTTATGCGCGGCCGGCGAGCCTGGAGCAGATGGTCGACCACACGCTGGGACGGGTGCTTGACCTGTTTGACATCGATAACACCGCCGTCAGCCGATGGGCCGGATTGAACTCGATCAAGACGCCGGAATGAAAGAGCCCGAGCTGGAAGCTGAATGTTGGGCCTTTGCGCTGGCCATCTACGCCAAGCCCGGCGTTGCGGAAGCTTGCCTCACCTTGCAGAACGAGGCTGGCGTTGATGTGATGCTGCTGCTGATGGTGATCTTCGCCGCCGTCAACCGTCGCATTTTATTGACACCGGGTGAGATCAACACCTTGGACGAGGCTTGCCGACCTTGGCGCGAACAGATCGTGCAGCCCTTGCGAACCATCCGTTCGGAATTAAAGACTGGACCGCAGCCCGCGCCGAACGAGGCGACCGAACAATTCCGCTCGCAGGTCAAGACGCTTGAACTGGCAGCTGAAAGGCTCGAAAACAAGCTCCTCGTTGAATGTCTGCCGCTCAGATCGCCCGAACAAGAGATCGTGAAACCGGAACAGCTTCGCGCCGTACTGGAGAGCGCAGTAGCGCACTTTGCGGGGAAGCCACGCGGCCAGCCCAGCTTCGGTCATTCTTGGCCGATCGACACGATCGTCGAAGCCGCACTCCGGGATGCATCCTGATCTCTGTCTTGATGTGAAAACCTATTGCGCTTTCGCCTGCCAAAGTGCGAAACCCCTCCCCGAATGGGTGGGTTGCGAGGAATTCGGCTTGATATTGCGGCATCCCTCAGCAAACTGCCCGCGAAATCTGAACAGGATAACGAAATGTCAGAGACGATGAAGGCGCTCGTTCTGCGCCAGCACGGCGACTTGGAAAACCTGGAGTTGGTGACAAATCACCCGAAGCCCATGGCAAAGCCAGGGGCCGTCGTGATCCGCGTGCGTGCCTCGTCGTTCAACTATCATGATGTGTTCACGGTAAAAGGCATGCCCGGCATCAAGGTGCCGCTGCCGGTCGTGATCGGCCTCGATATGGCCGGTGAAATCGTCGAGATCGGCGAAGGCGTCTCCGGCTGGAAGGTCGGCAGCCGCGTCCTGGTCAACCCGCTCAACAAGAAAAAGGGCCTGATGGGCGAGATGCTCGACGGCGGCATGGCGGAATATTGTCTCGTCGAGGCCGACCAGCTCATCGCCATGCCGGACGGCGTTTCGTTCGAGCAAGCTGCCTCCTTGCCGGTTGCTTACGGGACAGCACATCGCATGTTGATCACCCACAACACGATCAAGAAGGGCGACCGCGTGCTGATCCTTGGCGCCAGCGGCGGCGTCGGCACCGGCTGCGTCATCTTGAGCAAACTTCTGGGCGCTGAAGTCATCGCCTGCGCGAGCAGCGCCGAGAAGATGGACAAGCTCAAGGCGATGGGCGCCGACGAAGCCATCAACTACAAGGAAGTCGATTTCTCGAAATGGGCGATCGAAAAATACGGCAAGCCGCAACGCCGCACGCACGAAGGCGGCGTCGATGTCGTGATCAATTTCACCGGCGGCGACACCTGGGTGCCTTCGCTGCGCTGCCTGAAACGCGGCGGCAGCCTTCTGGTCTGCGGCGCGACGGCCGGTCATGATCCGAAGGAAGATCTGCGCTATATCTGGAGCTTCGAGTTGAAGGTGATCGGCTCCAACAGCTTCTATGAGGACAACCTGACCGATCTGATGAAGATGATCGTGGAGAAGAAGATCGCGCCCGTGATCGACGCGGTGCTGCCGCTCGAGAAGGCGGCGGATGGGCTACGCCTCATAAGGGATCGCGAAGTCATCGGCAAGGTCGTGGTCGTGCCGTGAGCGCTTGCGCCCGGTAAGCAAGAGTAAAAGGTGTTTATGCGATGAGCGAAGTTCCCAGCGTCGAAGACGTCCAGAAGCTGTTATCCCGTGGACCGTACCATCAATGGCTCGGTGGCCGACGTGGTGGGCTGAGGCCACGGCGCCCGGTCGGAGCATCGGGCGCGTTACCGTCGGGCGGGGGCCGGGTCCGCACGGCCACCGGACAGGGGAGGACGATGATCGAGCGACGTGGTCGAGCAGTGGCACCGCTACCTGAGGGGTGATCTCCCGGGTGGTCTCGACGGGCTGCTCGATGACGACGTCATCTTCTACTCGCCGATCGTCTTCACGCCGCAGCGTGGGCAAGACCGTCACCACGCTGTACCTCCAGGCGGCGTCCGTGGCCCTCCCCGGCGAGGGCGCCGCCGACGGTGGGTCGGATCGCCGGCGGCGACGGGTCGGCGGTTTCCGCTACACGAAGCAGGTGCTCGTCCGGCGACACGGCGGTCCTCGAGTTCGAGACCTCCATCGACGGGCAAGTACGTCAACGGCGTCGACATCATCCGGTGCAACGACGCCGGTCGCATCGTCGAGTTCCGGGTCATGATCCGGCCGCTGCAGGCCGTCAACGCCGTGCACCGGCAGATGGCCCGGACGCTGGCGTCCATGTCCGACGAGGGCTGAGCGACGCCGGGCGAGGGACGTGGGGCGAGGGACCATCCCGGTGGCCCGGTCCGTACACTGGCCACGTGTGACGTTCATACGGCAACGGGGCCACTCCTGGATCGCCATCGTGGCCGCTGCTGGCCGTCCTGGCCATGCGGATGCTCTCGAGCCAACGCCGTCGCCACGGTGGCCCCGGGCGTTCGCCCGGCCCCGGGCGCGGGTTCACCTCGTCGGGTCCGGCCCCGGTGGCCGGCGCCACCGGTCACGGAGCCGACAGGCCGGGGTTCACCGGTACCGCCCCGGGTTGGTTCGTCGACCCGTTCGTGCGCCACGAGCAGCGCTACTGGTCGGGCACCGCCTGGACCGAGCACGTGTTGGACGGCGGCACCCCGGTCGCTCGACCCGCCGCCCCCGCCCCGCACCTGACGGCTGACGTTCCGACGGCGGTCCGTCAGGACACCAGGACGTACACGCTGTCGACGATCAGCCAGAGGCCGAGACGCCCGAGATGACGACGATGACCTGGTCGGTGTGGCCGGTGATCCATGTCCGCACCGCCTGCCAGCCGCCGCCTGCGTCTCCTCGGGTCGTACCCAGGCGTAGACCTCGGCGGCCAGGTAGGTGGCCGTCGACAGCACGCAGAACAGGACGAGGGCGAGCGAGCTGCTCGACAGGAGTCGAGCTTGGCATCGACGATGACCGCTACGCCGGCCGCCACCAGTCCCCACGGCTGGACCAACGGGCCGAGGGCGAAGGCGAACCACTTCGACATCCTGTCGACGCCGGTCTGCCATTTCGGTGGGTCCTTCGGCTTCTTCGGCCGGCCCATCTTGCGCCAGCGGCGGAGGGCGATGACACCGAGCAGTACGGCGCCGATGGCGATCTTGACGGCCAGCGGCGGCGGTGGACGGCGCCGTGCTCGGCTTCGGTGGGTTGTTCTCGGTGGCGGCCAGGGTGACGGCCACCACGATGGCCAGCGACAGGATCCACCCGGCGATGAAGAACGCCGCCTTCGTCACCCCACCCTTCGACGCCAGGACGACGGCGAAGGCGGTGAAGGGGATGGGCTCGAGGGTGATCGCCAGGCCGATGACGACGAGATTGAGGACGAGCATCGGCCGTCCGTCCCTCGGCTCGGAGATGTCCCCATCGTCGCACCTGTCGCCGAGGTACCCGCAGCGTTAGCCGGGGGTCCCCCGGGATGCCGCTGCGGAGGGACCGTCGGGCCGACGGCGGCCCGCGGGGTTACGGTGTCGCCATGGCGGACCACGTGAGCGTGACGCACCGAGATCCGGGCGTCGCCGGAGGCGGTGTAGGCGATGGTGGCCGACCTGACCCGGATGGACGAGTGGTCCCCGGAGAACGACGGGGCGTCCTGGCTCGACGGTGCCACCGGCGCGGCTCCCGGAGCCGACCTTCAAGGGGACGAACTCCGCGGGCCGGAAAGGTGGTCCACCGCGGGGCACGGTGATCGAGGCGGTGCCGGGCCGGGTGCTGTCCTTCCGCGTCACCGCCGTGGGCCATGAAGGTCGCCCGGTGGTCCTACCGCTTCGACGCCACGACGGCGGGTGCGCGGTCACCGAGACCTGGGACGACGAGCGCGGGAGCGCTGATCACCTGGCCGGCAAGCTGCGTGAGCGGGGTGTCGGACGACCGAGTCACCCACAACCGGGCCGGCATGGAGGAGACCCTCCGCAAGCTGAAGGCGGCCGCCGAAGCCTGATCGCCGACGTGCGTGACCGGTCGCTCAGCCACGGTGCGGGCGCGCGCCAGCCCGGGCCGGGGCAGCGGTCCGGTGCGCCGCCACCACGGCCTCGACCCGGCGCCCGCGGCCAACAGCGTCCACTCCTCACCCGGTCGGGCGATCAGGGCCAGCCCGACGGGCAGCCCGTGGACCAGACCGACGGGCACGCTCATGATGGGCCAGCCGGCGATGGCCGCCGGGGTCGTGACCCAGCTCGACACGGCCCCGGCGTGACCGCCGACCACCAGGTCGCTCTTCCACGCCGGTCCGTAGGCCGGGGCCACGAGGACGTCGGCCCCGTCGAGGCCGGGCTCGAGGCAGGTCGACACCGCCCACTCGAGGTTGCGGGCGCGGGCCTCGGCGTAGGCGTCGCCCGCCCGGCCGCCGGTGGCCAGGGCCTGGACGAACAGCTCGTGGCCGAAGCACGGCAGCTCGACGTCGGCGTGGCCGTCCTCGTGGTCGCACCACGTCGGCCAGCGACCGCACCCCGTCGCCCGGCCGGGCGGCGAGATAGGCGCCGAGGTCGTCGACCAGCTCGGCCAGCAGCACCGCGAACTCGTCGTTGACCACCTCGGGCCCGGGGTGGCCACGTCGCGCGCTCGACCACCGGTACTCGCCGCGGCCGCAGCGCGCTCCACGAACGCGGCGACCAGGCGGTCGGTCGGAGGGTGGCCGGTGCGCCAGGTGGTGGCGTGCACGAACCGGGGCGACGGCCCGGCGCGGTCGACGGATCCAGCCGGCCAGGACGGCGAACAGCCGGGCCACGTCGGCCACGCGTGCGACCCATGGGTCCGGGGCTGTCCTGGCTGGCGCTGATGGGCACGACGCCGCCGGTCGGGACGGCGCCGACCGTCGGCTTCAGCCCGACCACCCCGTTGACGCGAGGCCGGGCAGACGATGGAGCCGTCCGTCTCGGTGCCGACGGCCAGCGGCGCGAGCCCGGCGGCCACCGCCGCGCCCGACCCCGAGGACGAGCCCCCGGCGCTGCGGTCGAGGGCCCACGGGTTCCCGACCAGGCCACCGGTGGCCGACCACCCGCTGGTCGAGCGCTCGGAGCGGATGTTGGCCCACTCCGACAGGTTCGTGCTGCCCAGCACGACGGCCCCGGCGTCGCGCAGCCGGGTGACGAGGGCGGCTCGCGCGCCGGGCGCCCGACGAGCGCGGTCGACCCGGCCGCGCCGGGCAGTCCGGTGACCTCGATGTTGTCCTTGACCAGGACCGGCACCCCGTGGAGCGCGCCCCGGACCTCGCCCCGGGCCCGTTCGCCGGTCCCGTTCGGCGGCCACGTCGACGGGCGTCGTCGGCCAGCGCGGCCACGGCCCGGAGTGCCGACCGCACCCGACGGGTCGTCGACGGCGGCGATACGCTCGCAGGAGTGTGTCCACCAGGTCCCGACGCTGGTGAGGGTGCCGTCCTCGAACCCGGCGAGGAGCTCGTCGACCCCGAGGTAGGCGGTCCCGGCGGTGGACGGGTGGGGATCGGTGGACACCCGGCAGGGTAGACAACGACCGGGCCGATGGACAGCGGCACGAAGGGGTGTCGACCCCCTCGGGCTCCGGGCCGCGTAGGTTTCCCGGCATGCGCAACCGAGTCGGCCTCGTCGGCGTCCTGCTCCTCCTGGTCCCGATCGGGGTGGTCGTCGGGGGCACTCCCGCCGGAGCCACCGGTCCCACCCCGGCGACCTGCGGGGGCTCGGTGGCGTCGCCCCAAGCCCTGGCGGGCGGCACCTACAGCTCCCTCGACGTCACCGGCGTCTGCGACATCAGCGCCGGCGACGTCACCGTCACCGGCGACGTGACCGTGGCGTCGGGGGCGGCGCTGGTCAGCGCCTGGGCGCTCGACGACGGCGTGCCGGCCACCACCTCGGGTCTGACCGTCAAGGGGAACCTGACGGCGGGGTCCGGCGCTTCGCTCATCCTCGGATGCGAACCCGGCAACTTCATCTGCTACGACGACCCGGCCATCGCGACGGGTCCGGGCACACTCCTCGTCGGTCACCACGGTGGCGGGCAGCCTGACGACCACCGGCGCACTCGGTGTGATCCTCCACAGGTCCTCGATCGGCGGTGACCTGGTGATGGCGGGCGGTGGGTGCGGCCAGACCTGTGCCACCCCCTCCCCCGCGACGTCTTCGATTACATCCCCGCCATCAACTTCACCGCCAGGGAGGTCTACAGCGACGTCGAGGACACGAGCGTCGGCGGCGACCTGTCGATCACCGACCTCGCCAGCAACTGGTTCGGGGCCCTGCGCAACACCGTCGGGGGGAGCGCCACGTTCTCGGACATCACCCTGGCCGACCCGGACGGAAACGAGATCGTCCACAACCTCAGCGTCGGAGGCAACCTGATCTGCGAGAACGACTCCCCGGCCGTGCAGTTCGGCGACTCCGGCCAATCGGAGGCCACGCCGGTGGGGGATACGGGGCCGGGCAGTGCGCCTTCAACCGCCGGGTCCTCTATCCCGGCTTCACCCCGCCCCTCTACCTGCCGGTGGCCGTGGCGGCCCCGGGCAGCGGTGGGTACTGGCTG
Organism: uncultured Alphaproteobacteria bacterium; assembly: GCA_963752265.1. Classification (GTDB taxonomy): domain Bacteria; phylum Pseudomonadota; class Alphaproteobacteria; order Rhizobiales; family Xanthobacteraceae; genus Bradyrhizobium. The sequence continues at coordinate 2,090 of CAVVZW010000152.1, read as the reverse complement.
GTCGCGTCCGACGGGGGGATCTTCAGCTACGGCCGCCCGTACTACGGCTCGTCGGCCGGCAGTTCCTCCGCCACCGCGGCCATGGCCGCCACCCCCGGAGGCACGGGTTATCAACTCGTCACCTCGGCCGGTGCGGTGTCGGCCTTCGGGCCCCGCTCCGCCTGCTCGGGGTCCATCCCCGCTCCCAACCGCCCGATCGTCGGCATGGCGGCGGTGCCGGGGGGTGGTGGCTGCTGGACGGTCGCCTCCGACGGCGGCATCTTCACGTACGGCGGCGCCCCCTTCTACGGGTCGGCCGGCTCGCTCCCCCTCAACCGGCCGATCGTGGGCATGGCCTCGGCTCCCGGCGGCAACGGCTACTGGTTGGTCGCGTCCGACGGCGGCATCTTCTCCTACGGATCCGGCGCCACCTTCCAGGGCTCGATGGGCGGCCAGCACCTGAACGAGCCGATCGTGGGCATGGCGTCGGACCCGGCTACCGGCGGCTACTGGTTGGTCGCGTCCGACGGCGGCATCTTCGCCTTCGGCGCCCCGTTCCTCGGCTCGATGGGCGGCCGCCATCTCAACGCCCCCATCGTCGGGATGGCGGCCGCCCCCGACGGCAACGGCTACTACCTGGTCGCCTCCGACGGCGGCATCTTCGCCTTCGGGAGCGCCCCCTTCCACGGGTCGGCCGGGTCGATCCCCCTGGCCAGGCCCATCGTGGGGATGGCGGTGGGCTGATCGCCGGGGACCCGGACCCCGCCGGTCGGCCCTGACGCCGTCGGCGGCACCGGGCAGACTGCTGTCCGGCCACCGGGCGGGACACCGTCGTCGGCGGCGCGGAACGAGGAGCGGAGGAGCACGCGGTGGAGCACGGGTTGGACACGGATGTCCTGGTGGTGGTGTCCGCCTGCGTGGTGCTCTGGGCCTTCGCCTCGGGCCTCTTCGAGCGGTGGTCGATCAGTGCCCCCATCGCCTTCGTCGCCCTTGGACTGCTGGCCACCCACGGCCCCCTGCGGGTGGTGACCATCAGTCCCCACTCGTCGACCATCCTCAACCTGGCCGAGCTGACGCTGGCCCTGGTGCTGTTCACCGACGCGTCCCGGGTCAACGTCCACCAACTGCGCCAGGACGTCGGACTGCCCGTGCGCCTGCTCGCCGTCGGACTGCCCCTCACCATCGGGTTCGGCACCGCGGCGGCCTTCGGGGTGCTCCCCGGTGTTGGCATCGGGTGGCCGCCTCGGTCGGCGCCATCGTGGCGCCCACGGACGCCGCCCTCGGGGCGACGATCATGGAGGACTCCCGCATCCCCGACCGGATCCGGCGGTTGCTCAACGTGGAGAGCGGCCTCAACGACGGCATCGCCACCCCCTTCGTCAACCTCTTCCTGGTCGGTGCCGTCTCGACCGAGACGGCCCACGTCGGGAGATCGGTAGCGCGCTGCGCGAACTGGCGGTCGGTGCCGGTGTGGGCATCGGCGTCGGGGTGATCGGTGGGTGGTTGCTGGTCCGGGCCATCCGGGCGGGCTGAGCGCACCCGGATTCCGGCCGCTCGCCGCCCTCGGCCTCGCCCTCCTCGCCTACGGCTTGGCCCTCCACTGGAACGGCAACGGATTCGTGGCCGCCTTCGTGGCCGGGATCGGCTTCGGCAGCGTGGTGCGGGAGGGTCTCGAGGACATCGTGCTCTTCGCCGAGCGGGCGGGTGCCCTGCTCGGCCTGATGGTGTGGCTCCTGTTCGGTGCCGTGATGGTGGTGCCGGGGTTCGAGCGGCCCCCTGGCAGGACTACGTCTTCGCCGGTTTCGGATACGATCAATCCGGACGTTTGTTCCCGGCGCCGACACCGGAGTCGCCCATGTCCGCCCCTGATCCGTCGCTCGGCGCCAATTCCGCTCGCGACGGCGCGACTCCCACCGAGGTCCCGACGACCGACTCACTCTCGACTCGGCTTCCGGCCGGCGATCCGGAAACCCCATTCGAGCACGGCGTTGCGACCGACTCCTACGCCACCGCGCACCCCTACGCCACCCCAACCCCGGACCGCGATTTCCCTCCCGACGCCTTCCCCGGCTATGAGCTGCTCGAAAAGATCGGCGAGGGCGGGATGGCCA
>CAVVZW010000151.1:0-36368 GCA_963752265.1 uncultured Alphaproteobacteria bacterium | reverse complement strand
AAGGAATGTACTCTTTACAAGCTCTTGTACTTTTATTTTATCGCGAATTTTTATTTCGAAGACGTGACTTACCAGCAAAACCAGCAGCGGCAGCAACCAATTCATGTGTCCATGACTTTTTATGGTGTGGCTCATCAGCATAAACTTTATTGTAGGCGTCTTCACTGTCGTTCAAATTCATTATTGTGTCAATAAACAATCTAAAGAACATCAATAATCAAAACTTCAGATTTTTTTTTCTTTTTATTTGAAATAATTTCTTCTCTCTTTTTTATTTTCTCTTAACATCAGTTTCTATAGTTACGTTTGACTAATTGCTGTGCGTTCGATGTACTATTAGCAGGAATGAATGAGTCATCGACTCGATATCAGAATTGTCAAGAAAAATAACGCACTGGAGCGACATTTTCTTCGATCACAATTTTTTTTTCTTATTTTCTTTTTGAAGAGTAGTGAATGACATTGAATGCCTTCGGTTCTCTTATTATTTATTTCTCGCTTTCTTCATTTCAATAATAATTGAAAATAACCTTCGTCAGCAAAAGTAAATGGTGAATATTTGATCTTATTAAATGGATCAACAACGATTGACAATCAGCCGATACACGGTGTTGTTTCAAATTGAGTTTTTTTTACGTTTCCGTTCGAATATCTACTCTGACAAATAGAGCAAATCATCTAAACACCCACCCTCAAGATAGTTTTATAAATATGATAAATATCGATAAAATAAAAAACAATAGTTACACAAGGAAACAAAATGTCTTTGTTTATTTGAAAGAGAATTTAAAGCTCTAAAAAACTGACGATTCTGGTTTTTTTTATAAAAGTTTTGTTTCTTATTAAAATATCAATACACGCTAAATCTTGAAACTGCGAGAGAATGTTTTCCATAGGTAGTTGTTACGTTTTATGCCTTTTGAAATGATCATTAAAGCACCCTATCGCTTCATAGTTCCGCTGCCTTTTGTATGTTTCTTAAAACGGTGACATTTAGAATGTTCTTGAATAAAATTTGTTAAACAGTTAAATGTTCGTATATACTCTCCGAAAATTTCGTTGCTAGAATGAAAGATATCGATGCACGATGAAAATGAGTCGTTAAAAATGCTTTATAACAAACATCGAACCAGCAATTGCAGAATGCTTACCAAGCAGAATTCAGAATTTTGTAGACTTATGTTTTTTTTTCTTTTTAAATTCCAAACAGAATTCTGCTATTGCTTTTATATTCTTATTAGAATTCTGTACTGTGAGTCGAATGAAATGAAAGTAGACTTATGTATTTTTTCATTATTAGTTGTTAGTGGAATATATAATAAATGTTACTCTCAATATAGAAGTTTCTTAGGATTCTGGTGTTGTTTTTCAAATTCTGATGGATTCTCAGCAGAGTTTTGTTTTGATCTGGAAGAAAATGCATTGTAGACAAATTTGTTCTATAATAATATCTATAGAATTCTATCAAAGTTCTACTGGCTGTTTTAAATTCTCACCAGAATTTAATTGTGACTCGATAAGGGAGGAGGAGTGTTGGAAGAGTTAACTTCTACTATCGAGGTAAGGCATAATTTGTGTGAATATCTTTGTGAAAGAAAATGGGTGAGTGAAGGTATTTCCTAATCGTCTATTTTTTTAATTCTGCTAGTGAATTTGAATTCTGTTAGAATTCTGCTAGTCTTAGCAAAAATTTTGCTTGATGAAATTCAGACCTTTAGATAAAGTAAAATTCATTTGCAATATTTTTAAAATGTTTTGCAGAATTTTCCGTTTGAAGAATTATGTGTGTCCAATAATGGGCATGGATTGAGAAAATGATGTTGTAGTCTTCGTTACGCTTGATCTGCTATATAATAAGGACTTTCAGAATTCTGCTTAAACTTAAGAAAAACAGCAAAACTTACAGAATATTTGTGACGAAGTACATGGAAGATGAATACTGTATTATGTTACAGTCAATATAAATGTTTCTAGAACTCTGTTGTGTCTCAAATTCTGAATAAACTTCTATTTTATCGAAGACAAGAAGAATATGGAAGATCAATATTGTATTATATTACAGTCAATATAGATGTTTGCTAGAACTCTGTTGTTGTGTCTCAAATTCTGAATAAACTTCTATTTTATCGAAGACAAAGAATATGGAAGATCAATATTGTATTATATTAGTGTCACTGTAGAAGTGTGGAAGACTTTGTTTTCTGTTGGCAATTACTGAATTCGGGTAAAAGACTGTTCGTTATTTTAAGTTCTTAGCAAAATTCTCTTTTTCGCGAGCAGAAGGTGTATGTTAAACGAAAATATCTTTCGCACACTGTCTTCTACTACCAAGCACAGAATTCTATAAAGTTCTGTAGTTGTTTTTTATTTGTAAGCAGAATTATATTTTGAATTATTAATTATACTTAATTATGCTTAATTATTATTTAATTAGTGCTTAATTATTATTTAATTAGTACTTAATTAGTACTTAATTGGAATCACAGACGTGACAGACATCCTGAAAGCGACCCATCATAGACTGGCTGACACCTCAAAGTGACCCATCACAGACCGTGACAGACATCCTAAACGACATCACAGACGTGACAGACATCTGAAAGCAACCATCACAGACCGTGACAGATATCTTAGCAACGCCTTGTCACAGACATAACGAAGGGACCATCACTGACCGTGACAGACATAGTACTGAAACTAAATTTATCGCATTGTTTCGTCTTGTGACTAGCAACAGCAGCTATATCGTGTTTCACATTTTAATCCCGCAGGGATTGCGCTAACAGCTTTTTCAATTCTTAGCAGATTTTTGTTTTGAGAAGTGACAAAGTGTGAGCGATAGCGTTTATCTTCTGGCATTGACTATAGAGTTCTGTTTAGAATCTGTTGATTTAATAAAATTCTCATCAGAACTTTATTTTCTTCAGGGAGAAGTTTCGGAAGAGTTTATCTTTACTAAAAGCTATAGAATTCTCTTAAAGTTCTGCTGGTTCTTTTTAATTTTTAACAGAATTTTATTTCTCGGAGAGAGTTGTGTATGATAAAGTTATCCGTCTGATGCTGAGTTTAGAATTTTGACAAAATTCTGCTGTATTTTTTAATTTCTTGATAGACTTCTGTTTTAAAATTATGTTGTAGTCTCGATTACGCTTGATCCATTATCTAATATAGGAAGTCTATAAAATTCTGAATTCTGCTTGGTAAGAATTCTGCAGCCCCTCGAAATGCGTTGGTGAATTAAATTCTGCATTTATTTTCATTGACTAGTTTATTATTTTAATATTAGTTAATGGCGACTTAGCCAATGCGTTGACGAACGAAAAGCTCTGATTAGCATATTGATTTGTGTCTTAGATATACAAGTCGATCTATTTATCGACTGATTTACCCTCATCCCTCACTCTCATATTACGAGCTTAAATCAATACGAAAACTATCATATATAAGTCTTATGTTATGTAAATCAACTTCCTCTTATATTATTCGCAAAGAACAACACTTGATCACTAACACGATGAATGCAATGATATGGTGCGTTCAGGCATCATAGACCGTGTAGATGTATCAATTGTTCTGATATCGTTTTTGTTTCATATGCAAATAACTTTTCTATGACATCGTATTCAGAAATTTTCTCTTTTTATTCTTAAGATCGATCGTGATGTTTAGTCGAATTCATACAATTTCGATTATCATTTACTTGTTTCTTCATTATGCACATGCCGCCATCATTAGATATCCACGTGATCCATCATCATCTAAAACAAGTGTAATAGTAATTGCGGTAATTATTCCAGCCGCATTCATTTGTGCTATAAAAGCCGTCGGCCCCAGTCGGGTCCGGGAAAACCTACCCCAGGCGTCGAAGGTCGCCGAACCGCTCGGGCGCACCGGCCGATCTGGACGTAGCCGCCTTGAGCATCGGACGCTCCGTACACCATGCCGCCGCGGATGCCGGCGCCCGCCAGCAGAGCCGAGTAGCAGGCCGGCCAGTGGTCGCGGCCGGCGCTGACGATCCTGCGGCGACCGGCCGAACTCGCCGACCATCACGACCAGCGTGATCTCCAGCAGGCCGCGCACTTCCAGGTCTTCGAGCAAGGCCGACACGGCCTGATCAACGTCGCGGCAGCGCCCAGCCCAGGCCGAAGTGCCCGGTGCCGAAGATGCTGCCCAGGCCAGCGCCCTCGCCGTGCATGTCCCAGGTCTGCACGTTGCGGAATTTCTCGCCCGGCGGCATGCCCGCCCAGGCCGTCACGCTGACCAGGCGCACGCCGGCCTCGATCAGCCGCCGGGCCATCAGCAGGTTCTGCCCGAGCGGATGGCGGCCATAACGGTCGCGGCACCGTGCGCCGGCTCGCGCATCCAGGTCGAAGGCCCGCCGCGCTTCCGGGCCGGTCACCAGATCGACGGCTCGTTCCTGAAAGCGCGCGCATGTCCGCCGCTCGGCGGCGTCGAGCCGCGGCTTCAGAGTCCACCAGCTGCTGTGCTCGAGCCGATCCGCGAGACGTCCGGCGGCGGGTCGAACGCCGTCACGCGGAAGCCGGGCGCCGACGGGTTGTCGAGGTCGGTGCCAACGCGCAGCGGACCGTAAGCGGCGCCCAGGAATCCGCCGGTGAGGTAGCGCGGCTGCACGTCGCCGGCCAGGTTTTGCAGCCAGACATAGGAGGGCACGTTGCCGTGCGCGGGCCGCGACTTTCGCCATCACCGAGCCGAAATACGGCGTCGTCGGCAGCCGGCTGAGAGTGGCCCGTCATGCAGACGTGCATGCCGCCGTCGTGCCCGCCATTGCCGTGAGTCATCGAGCGGACCAGGCAGTAACGGTCGGCCAGTCCGGCCAGCCGCGGCAACAATTCGCCGATGCGCAGTCCCGGGAACGCGCGTGGCGATCGGCCTTGTACGGGCCCGCGGATGCCCTCGGGAGCGTCGGGCTTGGGGTCGAACGAGTCGATGTGCGAGCAGCCGCCGTATTGGACGATGAAGATGCAGGACAATTCCGAGGATTTCCGGGCACCCGCTTGCAGGAGTTGTGGCAAGTTCAGCCCGAGCATGCCAAGACCGCCGACCTGGAGCAAGCGCAGGCGCGTGAGGCCCGAACCGTTGCCGGAAGGGATGTTATCCGGAGTTGTCATCTATCACCTCCACGGGTGGGTTCGAGTCGAGGAATTCGCTGGATCTCAGGCAAACAGGTCTCGGATCGGTTGGCCGGTACTCGCGGGGCTCGTGAAGCCGTCGGCTCCCAAGCGGGTTTCGGGAGCAACTCCCAGGGCGTGGTAGATGGTGGCGGCGAACGTCTCGGGAAGGACCGGCCGATCCTTGACGTAGCCGGCATATCTGTCCGAAGCACCGTGCGTTTCTTCCGCCACGGATGCCGGCCCCTGCCAGAAGAGCCGAGTAGCAGTGCGGCCAGTGATTTGTCCCTTGCCGCCGGAGTCGATTTTCGGTGTCCGGCCAAATTCACCCACGACCACGACCAGGGTACTCTCCAGAAGTCCGCGCTGGTGCAGATCATCGAGGAGAGCCGAGAGACTCATCGAGCCGAGGTGCCGCCCAGCCCATGCTCCAGGTCCGGGTGCCGAAAATAGGCGTGCCGTTGCCGTGCATGTCCCAGGTTTCCACGCTCATGAATTTGTCGCCTGGAGCCAGTCCGGTCCAGCCGCACACGCCGACGAGTCGAACGCCTGATTCGATCAGCCGCCGGGCCATCAACAGATGTTGGCCCAAGGGATGCCGGCCATAGCGGTCGCACAGTTTCGCCGGCTCCTGTTCGAGGTCGAACGCTCGACGCGTATCGGGGACCTGAAATCAATTCAAAAGCCCGTTCCTGCGCCCCCGGTAGGAGTCGTCCAGAGGGTTCCCATCGAGCCGATTGAGCAGCCGTTGGCGGTCGAGCAGTCGATCGTTGGACACGCCTGGCGAAGTGTCGAACGCATTCACTCGAAAACCAGCCGCAGGAGGGATCCTGGGTGTTGTCCTTGGCGCCGATGGCGACCGGGCTGCTGCTCGTCATCGATTAACCACCGGCTCGGTTTCTGGAGACGTACGCGAACCGGTGCCCACTTCGCTTGAAAACGCTATGAAAGTGAGGATCCATGTGATGTCAGATTTTTCATCGTCCCGACGCCGATTTTTGGGTGCAGCTACGTTTGGCGCCAGCGCCCTTGCCGGGCTTGATTTCGGCCAAAGCGCCCGGTCGGCGAGCGGCCGCGCCACCGACCTGGTTCGGCTGACCTGGGGTCTGTCCGGCCTCAACCTCGTGGCCAGGGAACGTGGCGCGTTCGATAAACTCCTCGCCAAAGACGGCATCAAGGTCGAATGGCTCGGACCGTTCCCGAACCACGCCCCGACCATGCAGGCTGTTGTCGGCGGCAGCGCCGACTTCAGTTTTGGCGGCAGCACGACGCCGGCGCTCGCCGCGCTCATTGCCGGTTCGCCCTTGGTTTTCACTCAATTCGCCGCTTACGAGCCGCGCACGACGGCGATCATCGCCAAGGATGATTCCGGCATCAACAAGGTGGAGGATCTTGTGGGCAAGTCGGTTGCGGTGAATCGCTCGGGGCTCGGCGAATTCCTGCTGGTGGCGGCGCTGGAAAAACACAAGATCGACCGCTCGGCGGTGAAATTCGTCTATCTCAATCCGCCTGACGCCGCGCCGGCGCTGGCGGCCGGAAAAGTCGACGCCTGGTCGATGTGGAGCCCCGGCGTCGACATCGCACGACTGGACTACAAGGCGCACGACATCTTTCTCGAGGAACGCGACCTCGATTTCCAGATCGACTATTCGTCCTATCTCACGACCCGCAAATTTGCGACCGAAAATCCCGCGCTGGTGCGCGCGGTCAACGATGCCTTCCGCGCCGAAGGCCAATGGATTTCCGAAAACACCAAAGACGCGGAGTACATCGCGCAAAAGGCCGGCAAGTACAGCGACGAGGTCCGCGACCAGTTCATTGCGCTAAAGCGGCAGTATCGCTACTTCCCGGTCAACGACGAACGGTTCCTGTCGGAATTGCAGCGGGCCGCCGACTGGCTGACCGCGCGCAAGGTCTTGCCCGAGCCGATCAAGGTCACCGATCACCTCGCGCAGCTTTAGGCCGGGCCGCCTGCGTTAAACGAGCCGCGGCCAGCCGATAAGGCCGCCCGCACATTTGCGAGGAACCGATCGAGCGCGTAGGGTCGACGCCTGCCTGACGCCAGCCAGTGCGCAAGAAATCCGGGTTACCCAATTAGCGCCATGATGGTCGGCTTTACTTCAGTTCGGTGATGCCATCCATGTCCGACTTCGATCCGCTCATCAGCAGCCTCCCCAAATGCGAACTCCACGTTCACATCGAGGGAACGCTGGAGCCTGAACTGATGTTTGCGCTCGCAGCCCGCAACAATATCGATTTGCCATTTCAGTCGGTAGAAGCCGTGCGACGGGCCTACCAGTTCACACAGCTCCAGGACTTTCTCGATATCTACTATCGGGGAATGTCGGTTCTGATCACCGAGCAGGATTTCTTCGACCTGGCATGGGCCTATCTGTTGCGCGCGCAGGCAGACAATGTGCGCCATGTCGAGATGTTCTTCGATCCCCAGGGCCATACCAGCCGCGGCGTCGCCTTTGAAACGGTCGTCGACGGCCTGCATCGCGCCTGCCGTGCAGCCTCGAGCGAATTGGGCATCAGTGCCAGCCTCATCATGTGCTTCTTGCGTCATCTGGACGAGGATGATGCCGAGCGCACGTTCGACCAGGCGCAGCCTCATCTCGACAAGATCATCGGCGTCGGACTCGATTCGTCGGAAGCGGGACGTCCGCCAAGTCTGTTCAAAAATGTCTTTCGTCGCGCGCGTGAGGCGGGGTTACACTTGTTCGCCCACGCGGGTGAGGAAGGGCCGGCCGACTACGTCTGGCAGGCCCTGGACGTGCTTGGCGTCGAACGCGTCGATCACGGCAATCGCTCGCTCGAAGACGACGCCCTGGTCCATCGTCTCGCGCGCGATCGAACGCCGCTGACGGTCTGTCCGTTGTCAAATCTCAAGCTTCAGGTCGTCAAGGATCTGCGGCAGCATCCGCTTCGGCATATGATGGACCACAATCTCGTCGTGACGCTCAATTCCGATGATCCCGCTTATTTCGGTGGCTACGTCAACGACAACTACCGCGCCTTGCAGCGATCGCTCGGCCTCACGCGCGAGGAGATCGTTGCGGTTGCCCGCAACAGCTTCAGCGCGGCCATGATGACGCCGGATGACCGCCGTCAGGCGCTTGCGCAGTTCGATGACGCGCTCCGCAGGCTTTGACGTTGATTGCGCGAAACTCGCGGCCCGATCACGCCGCGCGGATATTGGCGAGGAACCGATCGACGTCGGCGCGCAAGGCCACCGACTGTCTGCTCAGCTGTTCGGCCGAGGCCAACACGCCGTTTGACGCGGAGCCCGTCTTTTCCGCCGCATAGTTGACGGCTGCGATGTTGCTCGAGACCTGACCGGTTCCCAGGGCTGCTTCCTGCACGTTACGGGCGATCTCTTGAGTGGCCGTTCCCTGCTGGTCGACCGCGATCGAAATCGCCGAAGTGATCTCGTTGATGGCGCCGATGGTGCGGCCGATGCCCTCGATGGCCTGCACCGCTTCGGTGGTCGCCCCCTGCATGGCGCCGACCTGGGCCGATATTTCATCGGTCGCTTTCGCCGTCTGGTTCGCCAGCGATTTGACCTCGTTGGCGACGACCGCAAAGCCCCGGCCTGCCTCGCCGGCGCGCGCTGCCTCGATGGTGGCGTTGAGCGCCAGAAGATTGGTCTGGCTTGCGATATCGCTGATGAGCTTGACGACATCGCCGATTTTCTGCGCCGCCGCCGAAAGGCCCTGCACCGTGACGTTGGTACGGTTGGCTTCGGCGACCGCTTTGCCGGCGACTTCCGTCGATTGGGTGACCTGCCGGCCGATTTCCGAAACCGAGGACGACAATTGCTCGGTCGCGGCCGCAACCGTCTGCACGTTGACCGATGCCTGCTCGGCCACGGCTGCCACGGAAGTGGCCTGTTGGCTGGCTTCGCTGGCTGTCGACGACATGCTTCTGGAGGTTGCCTGCATCTCTGACGCAGCGCCCGCCAGACTGTCGAGCGAAGCGCGAACGCCACGCTCGAACTCGTCGGCCATCCGGGTCATCAGAAGCTTTCGCTCGGAATCCGCTTGCGCTTTCATGACGTCCTGCTCGCCGCGAAGCCGCTCTGCCTCGATCATGTTGTCGCGGAATACTTTCACCGATTGCGCCATGGCGCCGACCTCGTCGCCGCGCTCGAGCGCCGGAACGCTGGTCGACGTATCGCCTTCGGCAATCTTTCGCATCGCCATCGTCATCGCCGTGATCGGATTCACGATGCTTCGGCCAAGCAGCAAAAACAGCCCGCCTGCCGCGAGCAGCGCGAACACGACCATGATGGTCATATTTCGAGCTTCCTGCCAGAAGATCGCAGAGACGTCGTCGAGATAGATGCCAGCGCCGACAACCCAGCCGTAAGGTTTGAATTCGACGGAATAAGTCAGTTTCGGAATCGGTTCGCCGCCGCTCGCGCGCGGGAAGCGGAAAGTGAGAAAGCTGCCGCCCTTGGGGGCAGCCTCAATCTGGCGGCGCACGAAGAAGATGCCGTCGGGATCGGCAACGTCCATCAGGTTCTTGCCTTCGACCTTGGGGTTTGGGTTCGACACTGCAAGACCTTGGCGGTCGATGGCGTAGACGTAATCGCCCTGGCCGAAGCGCATGGTGCGCAGGATCGCCTTGGCACGTTCCACCGTGTCGGCTTCGGAAAGTCCAAGCTTCTGAGAGGTCTGATAGTTGTAATCGAGCGTCTCGAGAGCCACCGTGACGATGTCTTGAAGCTTGGCCCGGCGATCCTCCATCATGTTGCCCCAGAGCGCCGACAGGCCCATGGCGGCCACCGCAGCGATGCCCAGGACGGAAAGACCGATCATCATCAACAGCTTATAGGAAATTCGGAGATTGCCGAGCATTGAGCACCTGATTGCAACATAGGAACCGTCGGGGCCGCGCCGACCCAAAATCAAACGGTCCGGGGCTAATCATGGTTAGCTCAAATTAATGAAACAGCTCCTAATAGGGATATAAATTCCGCCAAGCGGCACGTTCCGGCCCGGCAGGGCGGCAAGCTCACTTTGCGGGCAGCTTCAAACTCACGACCGCGAAGCCCCCGGCAAACAGCACCGCTGCGACAAGGCAGGCGCCCAAAGTGAGATTTCCTGTCCGGTCGGAAACATATCCGAACACCACGGGGGCGATCAGGCTTCCGATTTGGCCCGCGCTGCTGATGAACGCGATGCAGCCCGCGGATTCGGCTTCGGACAGAAAACCGGTCGGAATGGTCCAGAACAAGGCGATCGCCGAGAGATAACCGACCGCCAGCACCGCCAGCCATATAATCGAAAGCGTTGAATCCTCTCGGGCATAGGCGATCGCGATGGCCGCGCAGCCCGCCGAGACGACCGCGGCAAAGAAATGCCAGCGCCGCTCGAACCGGCGATCCGAAGAATGGCAGAGCGCCAGCATGCCGGCCGCGCCGATCGCGTAAGGCACCGCCGACAACAGCCCGATGTGCAAGAGGTCAGTCACACCGGCGCGCCGGATGATGGTCGGCGCCCAGAAATTGAGAACCATTCCCGCCCACGTCACGGAGAAGTATCCGAACGTCGCGATCCATAGCATCGGCTTGCGAAGCGCGAGCCAAAAGGCCTGAACGCCCGAACGGTGATCGGCCTGCCGCTCGGCCGATAAATTCGCGACCAGCAAATCCTTCTCGCGCGCCGACAGCCAGCCGGCATCATGCGGGCGATCGTACAAAACGAAGAACGCCGCAATCCCCATCGCCACCGGCAACAGGCCCTCGATCAAGAACAGCCATTGCCAATTCCGGAAGCCGAGAAAACCATCCAGATGCTGCATGATCACGCCGGATGTCGGGCCGCCGACGATTCCGGACACCGCAATCGCAAGAACGAAGTACGACATGATCCGCCCGCGCACGCGGTTCGGAAACCAGAACGTGAGATAGAGAATGACGCCGGGAAAGAAGCCGGCTTCGGCCGCGCCGAGCAGGACGCGGGCGAGATAAAATTGAAGCGGACTTGATACGAAGGCCATCGCCATCGAGATCAGGCCCCACAGGCACATGATCCGCGTGATGGTCTTGCGCGCGCCGATCTTTTGCAAAACCAGATTGCTCGGCACTTCGAACAGGATATAGCCGATGTAGAACAGACCGACGCCCAGCCCGTAAGCCGTATCGCTCAGGCCCAGATCGCCCTGGAACTGCAGTTTGGCGAAGCTGACATTGACACGATCGATGTAGTTGAGAACATAGCAAACGAAGATGAACGGGATGATCCGATAGGCCACCTTCCGGTAGAGACGATGCTCGTCGATCTCCGCCATCGCTGGACTTTCCGACGGTTGCGGCAAAGGCCTCTCCATGTCGATCGCTAGAGGCTCGCCGCTTCGGCAATCGCCGCATAGATCTCGTCGAGGTCGGTCTGCGTGACGCAATAAGGCGGCATCACATAGATGGTGTTGCCGAGCGGGCGTATCAGCAAACTGCGACCGCCAAAGAAGGCAAGAAGCTTTGGCCCTATGCCGGCGAGATAGCCGCTATCCCGCACCTCCAGTTCGAGCGCCGTGATCGTGCCGGTCCGGCGCACTTGTTTGAATCGATCGTGGATGCGGAACGGAACGAGCGCCTGTTCCTGCATCGCCGTGACTTTGGCCACGCGTGCCAAGACCGCCGGATCACTCCAGAGATCGAGGTTGGCTTTCGCGGCCGCGCAGGCGATCGGGTTGGCGGTGTAGGAGCTCGAATGAAAAAACGTGCGGCTGCGATCGTCCGAGAAGTGCGCCTCGAAAATCTCGTCCCGGCAAAGCGTCACGGCGAGCGGCAGCGCCCCACCCGTCAGCCCCTTTGAGTAACAGGCGATATCCGGCACGACATCGGCCTGCTCGCACGCAAACAACGTCCCGGTGCGGCCCCAGCCGGTCATGACTTCATCGGCGATGAACCAGACACCGGAGGCTTCGCAGATCCGTTTCATTTCCTTCAGCACCCAGGCCGGATACATCAGCATCCCGCCGGCGCCGAGAATCAACGGTTCAACGATGAATGCGGCAGGCTGGTCGCGGCAAGCCGCCTCCAGCGCATCCAATGTCGCCTGTTCCTGTCCCTCGGCCGGAAACGGCACCGTGGCGACATCAAACAGCAGCGGGCTATAAGCTGCGTTGAACACGCCGCGCGCGCCGACCGACATCGCCCCGATGGTGTCGCCATGATAAGAGTGCTGCATCACGACGATGCGCGAGCGCGGCTCTCCGATATTATGCCAGTAGCCGAGCGCCATCTTCAGCGCCACTTCGACGCTGGTCGAACCAGAGTCCGAGAAAAACACGTAGTCGAGACCTCGCGGCGTCAGTTTCAGCATCGCGGATGCGACCTCCTCGGCCGGCTCATGCGTATGCCCGGCAAAGATGATCTGGTTGAGCTGTTCGGCCTGCTTTTGAATGGCGCGCACGATGGGCGGATGGCAATGACCGTGCGTCACCACCCACCAGGAGGAGATGGCATCGATGATGCGGCGGCCGTCATCGGCAAACAAATAAGCGCCCTCGCCGCGCTCGATCCTGACCATGTCAGGCTGAAGCGCGTGCTGCGTGAACGGATGCCAGATCGGTGACGTCTTCCTGCGCATCACAGACCGAAATCGTCTGACTTGAAAGAAGCGGCGAACACCTCTCGCAGCGTGCCGTGGGTCAACGGCGAAAGCCGGGGCAGCCGTCCGAGCCGCTTGACGCGGCCGATCTCGCAAATGGCGCGCTCGCTTTCAGGATAGCTCTCGCCGATGAAAGCAATCCCAAGCAATTCGATCCCACGATGGCGCAGCGCCTCGATCGAGAGCAGTGAATGGTTGATGGTGCCAAGCGCCGTTCGCGCGCACAGCACGACCGGAATTCGCCATTGCGCAAACACGTCTATATAACGGGTGGATCGATTGAGCGGCACCATCAGCCCGCCGGCGCCTTCGATCACCAGCGGACGCTTGCCGGTGTCGGGTACAACAAGCGCCGCCGCATCAATGCTGACGCCATCGATCGCAGCCGATTGGTGCGGCGAGACCGGCGTTGTCAGCCGATAGCGCTCAGGCAGAATACGATCGGTGGGCAAGCCGCCCAATCGCGCAACGATCTGGGAGTCGGTCTCGCCGTCGAGACCGGACTGGATCGGCTTCCAGTAGCAGGCGTCGAGCAGATCGGCGAGACCGGCGGCAAACACAGTCTTGCCGATCTCGGTGTCGGTGCCGGTCACGACGATCCGCCGGCTCATCGCGCTTCGCCCGTCTCTTCGGCGAGGGCATCGAGCATCGCGCGCACGTCGCTTTCACCGACGTTGTTGGTCAAGGAAATGCGTAAGCGCGCGGTGCCAGCCGGAACCGTCGGCGGCCGAATCCCCCGGATGTCGAAACCACGCGTCTGCAGCGCGGCCGCAAGCCGCATCGCCCGCGCATTGTCGCCGACAATAAAGGGCAGGATTTGCGAGCGGGAGAGCCGCCAGCCCTGGCGCGTGCCGATCTCGCGGTGCGCGAAGTCAATCAATCCCGCGAGGCGTTGCTGATGCTCGGGCTCATCGCGCAAGATCGAGAGCGCCTCCTGAACAGCAACCGCCATCAGCGGCGACGGCGCGGTGGAGAAAATGAACGGACGGCAGCGGTTGACGATGAAATCGCGCAACAGCTTCGTCGTCGTCACCAGCGCACCAGCAGCGCCGAGCGCCTTTCCGCAGGTGTGAATAGCGATGAGAGTGTCGCGTCCCTCATATGCTGCGGTCAGTCCGCGCCCGCTTGGACCGAACACGCCGGTCGCATGGGCCTCGTCCACCATCAGGAATGCATCGTGCCGGTCTGCGATTGCGCCAAGCGCCTCGAGCGGCGCGAAATCGCCGTCCATGCTGTAGAGGCTCTCGGCGACAATCCAGATCCGCCCCGTGCCGCCTTCCGAACGCCAGGTGCGGATTACGTCGTCAACCGAGTTGGCATCGTTGTGCGCGCTGAAGCGAAATTCGGCGCGGCCGGCGCGCGCGCCTTCATGGATGCTGGCATGGACGAGCTGATCCAGCACCAGGAGATCGCCCCGCTGCGGCAACGTCGTCAGCACGGCGAAATTGGCGACGTAGCCGCTGGCGAAGTAGATCGAAGCTTCAGCGCCGAAAAATCGCGCGGCTTCCGCCTCGAGGCTTTCGTGCTCGGCGCAATTGCCGCGCAAGAGCCGCGACCCACCGGCGCCGATCGGCGTTCCCGCTTCAAGCGCGGCCGAGATCGCTTTGCGAATACGCGGGTAGCTGGCGAGCGCGAGATAGTCGTTGGAGGAGAAATCGATGCCGGCGCGCGGGTTGAGGCTGCGCAGCCGGTCGTCTTCTTTCAACGCATCAAGAGCCGCAGCGTAGTTTGACGCCTTCACGCCCGCGCCTGATTAAGACGCGAACTCATGCCGAGCCGGTCGAGCAAGTCGGCATCACGCGTGGTTTGCGGATTCTTCGTCGTCAACAGCACATCGCCGATGAAGATCGAATTGGCGCCGGCGAGGAAACAAAGCGCCTGCAACTCGTCGGTCATGTATTGCCGCCCTGCCGAGAGCCGCACAACGCTCTTCGGCATCAGGATGCGGGCGACGGCAACCAGCCGCGCGAGAGCGATGGCGTCGGGCCGCTCGGCGGTTTCGTTCACCGGCACACCCTTCACCTCGTTCCACAGATTGATCGGCACGCTCTCGGGATGAGCAGGCAGATTGGCGAGCAGGACTAGCATGCCGAGCCGGTCATCAACCTCTTCGCCCATGCCGATGATTCCGCCGCAACAGACCTTGATGCCGGCTTCACGCACGTGAGCGAGCGTATCGATGCGATCCTGCAGGGTACGCGTGGTGATGATGTTCTCGTAAAACTCCGGCGAGGTATCGACATTGTGGTTGTAGAAATCGAGCCCGGCGTCGCGCAGGCGCGCGGCCTGTGGCGCGGTCAGCATGCCGAGGGTGACGCAGGTTTCCATGCCGAGGTCCTTGACCGCGCTCACCATGTCGCAGACCTCGTCGAGATCGCGGTCTTTCGGATTGCGCCAGGCAGCCGCCATGCAGAAGCGCTCGGCGCCCGCGTCGCGCGCACGCCGCGCAGTCGCAACCACATCGGCCTGCGCCATCAATTTGGTGGCCTTCAGCCCGGTGTCGTAATGCGCGCTCTGTGAACAGTAACCGCAGTCCTCCGGACAGCCACCAGTCTTGATGCTGAGCAGGCTCGCGGTCTCGACGTGGTTGGGATCGAAATGGGTGCGGTGGATGCCCTGGGCGCGGAACATCAGATCCGAGAACGGAAGATCGTAGAGCGCCTGCGCTTCCGCACGCGTCCAGTTAAGCCTGATCGCCCCGATGTCACTGCCAGTACCTTGGTCGGTGGCTTGGTCAGTGATTTGACCGTCATTTCGCGTCTCAACCAACCCGTCCGACATGGCTCAATCTCCATTTTATAGATAAAGATGACTTTTATCTATAATTATGCTGATAAGCTTAGGTTAGCCGACGTTCGCACCAACCGCACTCGATTTCATGATAGATAATCTATGAAAGATGCCGACGAGAATTCCACCATCGCGACGCGGATCGCCGAGACGATCGCAGAGCGGATCATCGATGGCACGCTGAAGCCAGACGTGCCGCTCCGGCAAGATCATGTCGCGCGCGAATTCAATTCGAGCCACGTGCCGGTGCGCGAAGCCTTTCGGCAATTAGAGGCCCAGCATCTCGTGATTAGTCTTCCCCGGCGCGGTGTGCGGGTCGCGCCGCTCGATGCCACGTCCATCCGGGAGATTTCCGAGATGCGTGCGGCGCTTGAAGTGGTCGCGCTGCGCCACGCGTTCCTCAGGCTGACGCCGGCCCATCTTGCCAAAATCGAGCTCGCACTGATCGAAGGCGAGAACGCCGCGACGCTGCTAGAGTTGGAGGCCGCCAACCGCGCCTTTCATCAGGCGCTGGTGACGCCGTGCGCGATGCCAAGGCTTCTCGCCAGTCTCGATGGATTGCAGCGCGCGAATTCCCGTCTGGTATTTACCATGGCGCGCAACCTGGGCTGGCAGCCACGATCCAATCAGGACCATCGCCTCATTCTCGGGGCGTTGCGGGCGCGCAACATCGAGCAGGCGTGCGGTCTGCTCGCGCGCCATATCCAGACGATCGAACGCCTGACAACTCCGGCGCAGTAGG
Organism: uncultured Alphaproteobacteria bacterium; assembly: GCA_963752265.1. Classification (GTDB taxonomy): domain Bacteria; phylum Pseudomonadota; class Alphaproteobacteria; order Rhizobiales; family Xanthobacteraceae; genus Bradyrhizobium. Next base: position 20,088 of record CAVVZW010000151.1, on the reverse strand, counting down.
CAGTTCGGCAGGGGAAAGGACGCGCGGTCAGGCGCCAGCGGCCGGCAGGCTCGCGGCGGCAATGGCAACGATCTGGGCGAGGCGGCTCCCGATCTGGGATCGGGCCGAGCGCAGCAATGTATTCAAGTGAGCCATAACTTCATTCTCAGCACCTTCGTCCAAGCCGTTGGCCCGGAAATCAAAAGCGCTCGCCTCAAGGTATGGGAGCGCCTCGCCCCGGAGTCGAGATCACGGCAAAAATAGCAATGTGGCAGTCGTCCAAACCGCGCACGACAGTAGATTCATTGCCACGTGGCGGCCGATCAGAAGCAAAATCTTCTAGCGGTTACTGCGTCCCACGGCGTCCTACCCCGGCGCAAATCCGAACGTGCGCTCGAAGCGTTTGACGTAGGCAGGCCAGACTTCGGGGTTGATGAGGCGCGGCGGCCGCTTGCCGTCCAGCGCATCGAGCATCTGTTCGGCGGCGATCCTGGCCATGTTCTCGCGCGCCTCCTTGGTCACGCCGGCTGTGTGCGGGCTCGCGATCACATTGTCGAACTGCAACAGCGGATGGTCGGGCGGCGGCGGCTCCTTGGCCCAGACGTCGAGACCCGCGCCGGCGATGCGCTTGTCGCGCAACGCCTGCTCCAGCGCCACCTCGTCATGGATGAAGCCGCGCGCCGTGGTGATGAAATACGCATGCGGCTGCATAGCTGCGAATTCGCGCGCGCCGATCATGCCCCTGTTATCCTTGGTCAGCGGGCACGAAATCGAAACGAAATCGGAGCGGCGCAACAGCTCATCCAGCGTGACTTTTTCGCCGCCGCGCTCCGCCATTTCGGTTGCCGAGAGATAAGGGTCATAGGCCAGCACGTTCATGGAAAGCAGGCCTTTGCAGAGCGCGGCGGTGCGGCGTCCGACATTGCCCAAGCCCACAATGCCGATCGTCTTGCCCTGCACTTCCGTACCCATCAGTGCATTGCGATTGATATTGGGCTCACGCCGAAGCGCGCGATCGGCCTGAATGATCCGTTTCGAGAGCGTGATCAACATGGCCAGCGCATGTTCGGCGACCGATTGGGCATTGCCGCCGGACTGGTTGACCACGATCACACCGGCCGCGGTACAGGCCTCGACATCGACGGGATCGTAACCCGCGCCGTTAGAGGAGACGATCAAGAGGTTCGGCGCCCGGCGAAGTAAATCCGCATCGACATGAAAATGCTTCGCCAGTTCGTCGCGCGCAGCGCCGATCTGATAGGCATGCGCGGCGGACAGAATTGGCGCGGAAACTTCTTCCGGACTGTCATTCTCAAGCCGGTCGAGCCGGACATCGGGGCGCGCTTTGAGGATATCGACGTAGATCTGGTTGGGGAGATATTTGACGTAGAACACGCGTTTGTTGTTGACGGACATCATTCCACTTTCAGTTCGGAGCGTTCAACTATTCGGCCGTAATGCCGGAGGATTTGATGATCGTCCCCCATTTGTCGTAGTCGGCGTGAATCTTCGCATCGAGCTCTTTGGAAGAACCGCCGATCGGCGACGCACCGAACTTGGCGAGACGTTCCTTCACCGGTTCGGTGTTCAGCGCCGCGATAAAATCACGCGAGATTTTCTCAACGAGATCGGCAGGCATGCCCGCCGGCCCCAGCAGAGCCCACCACACTTCGGTGTCGTAACCCGGCACGGTCTCGGCCATCGCGGGCACCTCAGGCAAAAACGGCGATCGCTTCGTGGTGGTCACCGCGAGCGCGCGCAGCGTGTGGGCTTCCAACTGTCCCAGCGCTTCCGGCGCATTGTTGATGGACATCGGAATTTGTCCGCCGAGGAGATCGTTGATCGCGGGTGCGCCGCCCTTGTAGGAAATCGCGCTCATGTCGATGCCGGCGAGTTTCTTGAGCAATTCACCGGCCAGATGCGTTGAAGTGCCGTTGCCGGATTGGCCGTAGGAAAGGCTCCCTGGCTTGGCCTTGGCTTGCGCTATGACATCAGCCAGCGTCTTGAACGGAGAATCGGCGCGAACCAGGAGAATATTGGGCGAAGACGCCAATATCGAAATCGGCGTGAAATCCCTGAACGTGTCGTAGGGAAGTTTTGGATAAAGGAACGCGTTGGTGGCGTGACCGCTCGCCACCACCATGAGCGTGTAGCCGTCGGGCGCTGACGTCACCAGCACCTGCGAGGCCACCACGCCACCGGCGCCCGGGCGATTTTCCACCACGACCGACTGGCCCCATTGGCGCGAAACCGCCTCCCCCAGCGTGCGCGCGAGAATGTCCACGCCGCCGCCGGCGGCATAGGGCACGAAAATATGAACGGGCCTCGACGGGAACGGCGTTTCGGCCAACGCCGCGCCAGATACAAAAATCGCGGCGGCGCAGACAACCCGCCGCGACCACCGGCTGAAAAACAAATCGCTCCAGAACGAGCTGTCCAAGAGCCTCACCTCCCGATTTTCTCAACCTTATGGCACGCCTGTGTTACGGCTGCCTCATCGCCGGACGCAGGCCGCGCAGCGCTTTGGGCATGTTGACAATCCCGCCGTTCGCGTCAAGTTTCGGCGCTTAAAGCAGGGCAGCCGCCGGCACAATTTGCGAGCCGTGGCGGCAAGAAGAACTCGCTGGTCAAGGAGAGCTCGATCGTGGCTGCGGACGGACAAATTTCAGCGGCCGACTCCGGCCAGAAGGCTTCGAATGAAAAGGCTTGGCACGAGATCGTCTTGCAGACGTTCAAGCGCAACGACATCCGCCTGGTGCCCTATGTGCCGGATCGCGTGCTGACGCGGCTGATCAAGGAAATTCACGCCGATCCGTTTTTCACCACATTTCCCACCGCGCGCGAGGAAGAGGCTGTCGGAATCGTTTCCGGCGCCTGGATGGCCGGAATGCGCGGCGCCGTGCTGATGCAGACCTCCGGCTTTGCGACCTTGGCCAACGTGCTGGCCTCGCTCGCCATCCCCTACCAGATTCCGCTGATCATGTTTGTGTCCGAGCGCGGAACACTCGGCGAGTTCAACTACGGGCAATCGCTGGTATGCCGCACCATGCGGCCCGTGCTCGATTCACTCGCCATGGAACACCACACCGCGACAAGGCTCGATGAATTCGAGTTCATCGTCGACCGATCCATCAAGCAGGCCATCACCACGCAGGCGCCGGTGGCGCTGATCCTGTCGCCTTTGTTGACCGGCGGCAAGGTGTTCGACAAGTGAGCAACAGCATGAACAAGCCTCCCGCACGCAACACCAAGGTGATGAACCGGTTCGACCTCACCTCACGCCTCGTTGCCAGGTTGAAGAAGGAAGAGGCCGTCATCGGCGGCATCGGCAATACGAATTTCGACCTCTGGGCGGCCGGTCATCGCCCGCAGAATTTCTACATGCTGGGCAGCATGGGGCTCGCATTCCCGATCGCGCTCGGGGTTGCGCTGGCGCAACCGAGCCGCCGCGTCTTTGCGCTCGAAGGCGATGGCTCGCTGTTGATGCAACTCGGGTGTCTATCCACGATCGCGACGCTCAAGCCGAAAAACCTCGTGATGATCGTGATGGACAACGGCATCTATCAGATCACCGGCGCGCAGCCAACGCCGGCGGCCGCTTCGACCGACCTGATGGCGGTCGCGGTTGGCTGCGGCCTCGCCAACAGCACCTGGGCTGCGGATGAAGAGGATTTCGAGCGCCTGATCGACCGATCCTTGACCGCGTCCGAACCCGTGCTGATCGGCGTGCGGATCGACGACAAGCCCGGCACCGGAGCGACCCGCCGCGATCCCGTGCAGATCCGCGAGCGCTTCATGCAGGGCCTCGGCGTCCGCGAGGCGCTGTAACGCAAGCCAGTGTAACGCAAGTCAGCGGCCGGAATGAATTCCGGCCGCTGCAAATCTTACACGACGACTGAGCGTTTAATCGATGACCCTGATCACCCGACGCGAACGCGGGTCGACGATCAGCCGCTGGTTATTCACCACCGCATAGCGATAGTCGGTGTGACCCGGAACTGGCTGCACCTCGACGGAAGCGGGCAACGGATCGCCCACCACGACAGGCTCCTCAATCGTTACCACAGGCGGCTCCCGCACGCCCTGCACCGACGTGATCACCGCATTCGGAATTTCCACCGCGGCGCCAACCGCGGCTCCGACCGTGCCGCCGACGATTTCGTCCGACGGGACCTGCGACCTCTCGGCCGGTTCTCGCACCGTCGGCCGCGCCGGTGGCCGTGGTTGACTGCGCAAACGCGCTACCGGACGCCAACAGCGACATGGCGATCAACGAAACAGCAAATCTGTTTTTCATCACGTGCTCCATGCTTACGGCGCTCCAACCGTTGGCTGAAGGAGATGTTCCGCGCATCGCGCGAGTTCCATACATTTACAGATGGAAACAAAAGTTCCAGGTAACCAAACAAATGCCGCCCCGGTTTTCCCGAAGCGGCATTTTTTATCGCCTGGATTTGTATCGTTTAGAGAAGGCCCGCGCCGCGCGCCCATTTGTATTTGGCGCCGAGCACCTCGACCGGTAATTCAGTCGAATAGGCGTAAGCCGGAATGCCGTTCTGATAGAGATACTCGGCCGCTTCCTCGACCTCGACGTCGCCCGCCAGTGAAGCAACGATCGGCTTCACGAAGCCCTTGGCTTCCATCTCCTTCTTCACCTCGACCATATTGCGCGCAAACACCATCGGCGGTGTCACGATGGTGTGCCAGTAACCGAGGATCAGCGAGTGAATGCGATCATCGGAGAGGCCGAGCTTCACCGTGTTGACATAGGTGATCGGCGGCTCGCCACCGGTGATGTCGACCGGATTACCGGCCGCACCGAACGGCGGAATAAACTTGCGGAACGCCGCATCCAGATCCGGCGGCATCGCCATCAGCGACAGCCCGTTATCGACGCAGGAGTCCGACAGCAGCACGCCAGAGCCGCCGGCGCCCGTGATGATCAACACGTTCTCGCCCTTCGGCGTCGGCAACACCGGCACGCCGCGCGCGAATTCGAGCAGTTGCCGCAAACTGCGGGCGCGGATCACGCCGGACTGCTTGAGCACGTCTTCGTAAATCTTGTCGTTACCGGCGAGCGCGCCGGTATGCGACGAGGCCGCTTTCGCGCCAGCCGAGGTACGGCCGGCTTTCAGCACCACCACCGGCTTCTTCTTCGCAACGCGCTTGGCCGCTTCGGCGAAGGCACGGCCGTCCTTCAGGTCTTCGCAATGCTGCGCGATGATGGTAGTGTTCGGGTCCTGTTCGAAGAACGCGAGCAGATCGTCCTCGTCGATATCGGACTTGTTGCCGAGGCCGACGATCGCCGAAACGCCCATCTTGGCAGAACGCGAGAAGCCGATGATCGCCATGCCGATGCCGCCGGACTGCGACGACAGCGCCGCCGATCCCTTGACGTCATAGGCGGTGCAGAACGTGGCGCAGAGATTGGCGGGCGTATAATAGAAGCCGTAAATGTTCGGCCCCATCAGGCGGACATTGTACTTCTTGCCGATCTCGACGATCTCGGCCTGCAATTCGGGCGCGCCTGCTTCGGCAAAGCCTGAGGGAATGAGAACGGCGCCAGGAATCTTCTTCTCGCCGCACTCGACGAGCGCGCCCGCCACGAACTTCGCTGGGATCGCAAACACGGCCGTATCGATCACGCCCGGCACGTCCTTGACGCTCTTGTAGGCCTTGCGGCCCATGATCTCATCGGCCTTCGGATGGATCGGATAGATGTCGCCCTTGTAGCCGCCGTTGATGAGGTTCTTCATCACGGAGTTGCCGATCTTGCCGTCTTCGGCCGACGCCCCGATCACGGCGACCGCCTTCGGCTGCATGATCCTGTTCATCGCGGTCACGATTTCTTCGGTCGGACGCGGCTTCTCGCGCGGCTTGTAGTCGAAGTCGACGACGATGCGCACGTCGGCGGCGATCGCGTCCTTCTTGGTGGCGAATACCGGATTGAGATCGAGTTCGACGATTTCGGGGAAGTCGCTGACGAGTTGCGACACCTTGACGATCACGTCGGCAAGCGCTTCGCGATTGACCGGATCGCCGCCGCGCACGCCATTGAGCATTTCGTGGGCCTGTATGCCGTCCAGCATCGACAGCGCGTCGTCCTTGGTGGCCGGCGCGAGACGGAAGGTGACGTCCTTGAGAACTTCGACCAGTACACCGCCGAGGCCGAACGCCACCAGCTTGCCGAATGATCCGTCGGTGATGGAACCGACGATGACCTCGGTGCCGCCGGCCAGCATCTGCTGGATCTGGATGCCCTCGATCTTGGCATCGGCTTTGTACTTCTTGGCGTTTGCCAGAATGGTGTCGTAGGTCTTCTGGACGTCCTCAGTGGTCTTGACGCCGACGACAACGCCGCCGGCCTCGGTCTTGTGGAGAATGTCCGGCGAGACGATTTTCATCACCACTGGAAAGCCCATGGCGGACGCCATCGTCGCGGCCTCGGCCGCCGACTTGGCAACGCCTTCTTTCGGAACCGGGATGCCGTAGGCGTCGCAAACCAGCTTGCCTTCGGGCGCTGTCAGACTCGTGCGCTTATCCGCTTTGACGGCATCGAGAACTTTGCGGACCGCATCTTTGGAATTCGACATTAGCTTCCTCCCTGACTTCTATTATTGGAGCACAGGAAGCACATGCTGGCTTCAGCATCATGACTTGCCTGGCGCGAGCTCGTTCCGGTCTTCATGTGATGGTGGCTTGATGTGACAGTGGCTTGGGCAAGCCGCGAGATGGGTTCGGATGGCATTTGGTATGCCAGAAACGAACTTGTCAAGTCACGGAAATGCTGAAAACAGGGGCAACTTGACATTCTGGCATGTGGTATGCCAAAAATTATAGAGTTGTGGTTCCTGTTTATAAGATACACCAGACGCCGGACCAACAATCAAGGCACCATTGACCATGGCCGACGCAGACATTGCCGTAGTCCGGATCGTGCCGGAGACGAGCTTCAAGAACAAGGCTTACGAGGCGCTGAAGGAAGCCATCCTCAAGATGGACATCTACGCGACGCCGGAGCCCGTGATGCTTGACGAGCGCGCGCTCTCCGAACGCCTCGGCGTCAGCCGCACCCCTATCCGCGAAGCGATCGCGATGCTGGAGCAGGACGGCTTCGTGAAGACGGTGCCACGCCGCGGCATTGTCGTCGTGCGCCGGACCAAGAGCGAGATCGTGGACATGATCCGCGCCTGGGCCGCGCTCGAGAGCATGGCCGCGCGCCTGATCACGACCACCGCGCGCAAGAAAGACATTTCCGCGTTGCGCGACTTCTTCAAGGATTTCGGCAAAGACCGCCTGCCCGAGCAGCATGTTGAGGAATATTCGAAAGCCAACATCGCTTTCCATCAGGCCCTGATCGCATTGAGCGAGTCGCCCGTGCTCGTCGACATGACCAACGACATCCTGCTGCATGTGCGCGGCTATCGCCAGTTGACCATCGGACGCATGGAGCGGATCGCGGCGTCCCTGCCCGAACATATGGCCATCATTGATGCCCTCGAACAACGCGATACCGAACAGGCCGAAAGGCTGGCGCGGGATCACACGCTTGGCCTTGCTTCCTTTGTCGAAGCGCACGGCAAGGAACTGTTTTAGGCCTCATCATCCCTCGCGTGACGTGAACCAACCGGGGTGAACTCGCCCCCTAAAAAACGACCAAGGAGAAGCGGAATGTCCGCAGTAGTACAGAGCATTGACGCCAAAGCCGCCGGGGCCGAACAGGAATTGACGGACGGCTTTCACCTCATCATCGATGCGCTCAAGCTCAACGACATCAAGACGATTTACGGCGTGCCGGGTATTCCGATTACCGACTTCGGGCGGATGGCGCAGGAAGAAGGCATCCGCGTACTTTCGTTCCGCCACGAACAGAATGCCGGCTACGCGGCCGCGATCGCCGGCTACCTGACCAAGAAGCCCGGCATTTGCCTGACCGTCTCGGCGCCCGGCTTCCTCAACGGCCTGACCGCGCTCGCCCACGCCACCACCAACTGTTTTCCGATGATTCTGATCTCGGGTTCTTCGGAACGAGAGATCGTCGATCTGCAACAGGGCGACTATGAAGAGATGGATCAGCTCGCGATCGCAAAGCCGCTGTGCAAGGCAGCTTTCCGCGTGCTCCACGCCGCCGATATCGGCATTGGACTTGCGCGCGCGATCCGTGCCGCGGTCTCTGGCCGCCCCGGCGGCGTCTATCTCGACCTGCCGGCCAAGTTGTTCGGCCAGGTGATCAGCGCCGACGCCGGACAGAAGTCGTTGGTCAAAGTGATTGACGCGGCGCCAGCCCAGATCCCTGCCCCGTCCGCTATCAAGCGCGCGCTTGACGTACTCAAGGGCGCGAAGCGCCCGCTGATCATTCTCGGCAAGGGCGCAGCCTATGCGCAGGCCGACGACGACATCCGCGCTTTTGTTGAAAAGAGCGGCGTGCCGTTCCTGCCTATGAGCATGGCCAAGGGCTTGCTGCCTGATCTTCATCCGTTGTGTGCGGGTGCGGCGCGCTCCACCGTACTGAAGGACGCCGACGTGGTGATGCTGATTGGCGCCCGCCTCAACTGGCTGCTGTCGCACGGCAAGGGCAAGAGCTGGGGTGAAGCGCCTAAGAAATTCATCCAGATCGACATCGAGCCCAAGGAAATGGACTCCAATGTCGAGATCGTGGCCCCCGTGGTCGGTGATATCGGCTCCTGCGTGTCCGCGCTGCTCGGCGCCATGGGCAACAGTTGGACCGCAGCCCCGGCCGACTGGGTCAAGACGGTCTCCACCAAGCGCGAAGAGAACGTCGCCAAGATGGCGCCGCGCCTGATGAACAACAACTCGCCGATGGACTATCACGGCGCGCTCGGCGTGCTGCGGACGATCATCAAGGAGCGGCCGGACGCCATCCTCGTCAACGAAGGCGCCAACACGCTCGACCTCGCACGCGGCGTGATCGACATGCACAAGCCGCGCAAGCGGCTCGATGTCGGCACCTGGGGCGTCATGGGCATCGGCATGGGACAGGCGATCGCAGCTGCCGTCGAGACCAGCCATCCCGTGCTCGCGGTCGAGGGCGACAGCGCTTTCGGTTTCAGTGGCATGGAGGTCGAGACGATCTGCCGCTACAACCTTCCGGTCTGCGTGGTGATCTTCAACAATAACGGGATCTATCGCGGCACCGACGTCAACAAGAGCGGCAACGCGGATCCGGCGACCACCGTGTTCGTTGCGGGCGCGCGCTACGACAAGATGATGGAGGCGTTCGGCGGCATCGGCGTCAATGCGACGTCACCGGACGAACTCAAGCGCGCCGTCAACGAAGCCATGAATTCCGGCAAGCCGACGCTGATCAACGCGGTGATTGATCCTGCCGCCGGCTCCGAGAGCGGACGCATCGGCAACCTCAATCCCCAGAGCGCTCTCAAGAAGAAATAACCCAGGAAATCCACACGACATCCACGCGCTCCCGCATGCGGGAGCCGATCATGAGACGGAGAAGATTATGACAAAGGCGCTGAAAGGCGTTCGAATTCTCGATTTCACGCACGTTCAATCGGGACCCACCTGTACGCAATTGCTGGCCTGGTTCGGCGCCGACGTGATCAAGGTCGAACGCCCCGGCGTCGGCGACATCACGCGCGGACAGTTGCAGGATATCCCGAAGGTGGACAGCCTGTATTTCACCATGCTCAACCACAACAAGCGCTCGATCACGCTCGACACCAAAAATGCGAAGGGCAAGGAAGTCCTCACCGCACTGATCAAGAGCTGCGATGTGCTGGTGGAGAATTTTGGCCCCGGCGTGCTCGACCGCATGGGCTTCCCCTGGGAGAAGATCCACAGCATCAATCCGAAGATGATCGTGGCCTCGATCAAGGGTTTCGGCCCCGGACCTTACGAAGACTGCAAGGTCTACGAGAACGTCGCCCAGTGCACCGGCGGCTCGGCCTCGACCACCGGCTTCCGCGACGGGCTGCCGCTGGTGACCGGCGCGCAGATCGGCGACAGCGGCACCGGACTGCATCTGGCGCTCGGCATCGTCACCGCGCTTTATCAGCGCACCCATAGCGGCCAGGGCCAGCGCGTCACCGCCGCGATGCAGGACGGCGTGCTCAATCTCTGCCGCGTCAAGCTGCGCGACCAGCAGCGTCTCGATCACGGCCCGCTCAAGGAATATAGCCAGTTCGGCGAAGGCGTTCCGTTCGGCGACGCAACGCCGCGCGCCGGCAACGATTCCGGCGGCGGCCAGCCCGGCCGCATTCTCAAGTGCAAGGGCTGGGAGACCGATCCCAACGCCTACATCTATTTCATCACCCAGGCTCCGGTCTGGGAGAAGATCTGCGACGTGATTGGCGAGCCCGGCTGGAAAACCCATCCCGACTACGCCAAGCCGCCGGCCCGCTTGCCGCGCCTGAATGAAATCTTCGCGCGCATCGAGCAATGGACGATGACCAAGACCAAGTTCGAAGCGATGGAGATCCTCAACAAGGACGATGTCCCCTGCGGTCCGATCCTGTCGATGAAAGAGTTGGCCGAAGATCAGTCGTTGCGCGCCACCGGCACCATCGTCGAGGTCGATCACCCCGAGCGAGGCAAATACCTGTCGGTCGGCAATCCGATCAAATTGTCGGATTCACCGAGCGAGGTGAAACGCTCTCCGCTGCTTGGCGAGCATACCGACGAAATCCTGCGTCAGGTGCTCGGTTTCTCCGACCATCAGGTGAAGGAAATCCACGATTCAGGAGCGCTCGATCCGCCCCAGAAGGTGGCTGCCGAATAGACGCCTCGCCATTTTGGCTCAGGCCGCCGGGTTCCGGCGGCCTTTTTCTTTTGAGATCAATGGGTTGCGGTCATGACTGACACGCCGCCCGATTGGTTTATATTGCGTTGCAAAAATTATTATGCTGCCATGCAAACAAATTAATTGTGCTTGGTATCTGGTATACCTATGTTCGTGACAACGCCGCACCACACCAATGGGAACAGCAATGTCCAGGACCGCTTCGCTCCGCCTCACGCCCTCTACCGGCTTCTTCGGCCGCCTCCTCGCGATCATCGATCGGGTTCTGATGGCCAACGCGGAGATCGCACGCCGCAACGGAGATTTGCCCTATTTCGGGCTCTAAAACTAAAACACTACTTGATCTTTCTGCCCAAAATGGCCCCGGTATCCGGGGCCTTTTTGCTTGCCTCCATCGCCGGTTTCGGGAAAAGTTGGCAATTCCTATGGAAAAACTGGCAACCGGGTGCGACAATGAGGCGTTCCGCCGAAATTGACTTGCGCTCTGGCATATCACATACCAAAATGTGACTGTGGGTTACGCCGATTAATAAGAGCGTACCCAGGAGGAATCCAGATGGCCACCGAGACCATGCCTGCGTCGACGCCCGAGCCCGGTTACTTCCGTTGGCTTCAGCTTGCAATGGGCATTGCGTGCATGGCGATGATCGCCAACCTCCAATACGGCTGGACACTCTTCGTCGATCCGATCGATCAGAAATATCACTGGGGCCGCGCGGCGATCCAGTTGGCTTTCACGCTCTTTGTGGTGACCGAAACCTGGCTCGTTCCGGTCGAAGCCTGGTTCGTCGATAAATACGGCCCGCGGGTCGTCGTGATGTTCGGCGGCGTCATGATTGCGCTGGCATGGACGATGAACTCCTATGCCAATTCACTTGTGCTGCTTTATGCGGCCGCGATCGTCAGCGGCATCGGCGCCGGCGCCGTCTACGGCACCTGCGTCGGCAACGCGCTGAAATGGTTCCCCGATCGCCGCGGACTGGCCGCGGGCATGACCGCTGCCGGCTTCGGCGCCGGCGCCGCGATCACCGTCGTGCCGATAGCGAAGATGATTGCTAGTACCGGCTATGAGAGCGCATTTCTCACTTTTGGCGTCGGACAAGGCATCGTCGTGTTGGTGGTTGCGATTTTCCTTCGCAAGCCATCGGTGGCGATGCCGATGAAAAAGAAGCAACTCAATCTACCGCAGACCAAGCTCGATTATACGCCGGCGCAGGTGCTGCGAAGCCCGATCTTCTGGGTCATGTACCTGGTTTTCGTCATGGTCGCCGCCGGCGGCTTGATGACCGCGGCGCAGATCGCGCCGATCGCCCATGATTTCAAGATCGCCGACGTGCCGGTGGATCTGTTGGGATTCCAGATGGCGGCCCTGACCTTCGCCATTTCGCTCGACCGTATCTTCGATGGTTTCGGCCGTCCGTTCTTCGGATGGGTCTCTGACAATATCGGGCGCGAGAATACGATGTTCATTGCGTTTGGAACCGCAGCTGTCATGTTGTTGGCGCTATCGGTCTACGGGCACAATCCGATCGTCTTCGTGCTCGCGACTGCGGTGTATTTCGGCGTGTTCGGTGAAATCTACAGCCTGTTTCCTGCAACCAGCGGCGACACCTTCGGCGTCAAATTCGCCACCACCAACAACGGCATGCTCTACACAGCGAAAGGCACCGCTTCCCTGCTCGTGCCGATCGCGAGCCTCGTCGCCTCGCACTACGGCTGGCAAGCAGTTTTCGTGATCGCGGTCGGGCTCAATGCCACCGCCGCGCTGATGGCCGTATTCGTCATCAAGCCAATGCGCCGCGCCTTCATTCTCGGCAGCGAAACACCCGCCGACGCCACGACCCACAACGCCCGGGTCGCGTAACATCTTTGCCAACCGGCTAGGTTCAGGAAGGCACGATACGCCTACCTTCTTGCTGCGCTCACTGGAATACAAAATGCAAACAGGCGCCATGCCGCTGTTGCCGCCTCACGCTGTATCGCTCAAAATGTCAGCAACGCTGCCATTTTACTGCTTCGTTTGTTGTGAGAGACTTGCCAAATCCGGTTGACAATTGGTATAATGTATACCAATTTTGAAGCGTTAAACGCCTTAATCCTGCGGCTGATCCCAAGGAGCTTGCGATGAAAGTCGGAGACATCCTGCGCAAAAAGACCGCGCGTATTTCAACCATTCGAATGAACGAAACGGTGGGCATTGCGGCCCAACTGATGCGCGCCAGCAATGTCAGCGCCCTGGTCGTCAAGGACGTCGTGCGCACCGAAGGTAACACGGCCGTCGGCATGTTCACCGAGCGCGATGTCGTGCGCGCCATTGCCGAGCACGGCGCGGCCGGGATCAACATGAAGGTGTCGCAGTTGATCTCGGTGCAGCAACTGGTTTGGTGCAGCTCGCATGACACGCTGGAAGACGTCCGGCATCTGATGAACCGGCATCACATTCGTCACTTGCCTGTGATCGACGATCACAGCCTGTGCGGCGTGATCAGCATTCGCGACATCTCGACGGCTTTCGACGAAGAGGCCATGGCCACTGTGTTCGCCGCCTCGGCCTGACGCTCGACAAGTCTCGTGACGACGCGTTGTGGCTCCGCAAACCACGCGGGGCCATCCGTCAACGCGCGCCGTAGACATTTCATGGTCGCGGCGGCATCCTGTTTCCGATGAGGTTCGCCGAGACAACCTCAACAAGAGCAGGGATGATCATGAAGGCCTATGTTTACGGCGCCAATGGCGCCGAAATCACAGACGTTGCCAAACCCACGCCTAAGGCTGCACAGGTGCTCGTTCGTGTTCGCGCGTGTGGCCTCAACCGCGCCGATCTCGGCATGACCAAGGGGCACGTGCACGGCAGCGCCGGCGGCGCTGGTACCGTGCTTGGCATGGAATGGGCCGGTGAGGTCGCCGAACTCGGTCCCGACGCCAAAGGCGTCAAGGTCGGCGACAAGGTGATGGGCTCCGGCGCGGCGGCCTTTGCGGAATATACGCTGGCCGATCACGGCCGGCTTTTCCGCGCCCCCTCGAACATGAATTTCGACGAAGCCTGCACCCTCCCCGTCGCGCTCGCCACCATGCACAACGCGGTTGTCACCGTCGGCGGTTTGAAAGCCGGACAAAGCGTCATGATTCAGGGCGCGAGCTCCGGCGTCGGCCTGATGGGATTGCAAATCGCGAAGTTCAAGGGCGCAAAGCTCGTGATCGGCTCCTCCACCGACGCCAGCCGCCGCGCTCGCTTGAAAGAATTCGGCGCTGATCTCGCGGTCGACTTCAGCGATACCGGCTGGGTCGATCAGGTGCTGGCGGCAACCTCAGGCGAAGGCGTTGACCTGATCGTCGATCAAATCTCAGGCAAGGTCGCAAGCCAGAACCTGAAGGCTACCAAAATCAAGGGCCGTATCGTCAATGTCGGCCGGCTCGGCGGCACGCACGCCGATTTCAACTTTGATCTGCACGCGGCGCGCCGCATCAACTATATCGGCGTCACCTTCCGCACCCGATCGATCGAAGAAATCCGCGAGATTTTCAACGAAGTCCGGAATGATATCTGGCCCGCGGTGGAGCAACGCAAATTGCAGTTGCCGATCGACAAGGTGTTTGCCTTTGACGATATCGGCAAGGCGTTCGAGTACATGGAAGCCAACAAGCATCTCGGCAAGATTGTTGTGACGCTTTGAGATTGCATCTGGAGAGCATCCGATGAAAACCTGTATCGTCGCGTTGGCGGCAGCCGTGCTCGCGGCCTCGGCCTTCGGCGCCATCGCACAGGATGTCAAAGACATATTGGCGCCCCAGGGGAAGCTGCGTGTCGGCGTCTATTACGGCAGTCCGACGTCAATGGTTCGCGACAGCAAGACAAACGAAGTCCATGGCCTGAGCTTCGATCTGGGCCAGGAGTTGGCCCGGCGGCTCAACGTCCCCTTTGAGAAGGTCACCTACCAACGGATTTCAGACGTTCTTGAAGGCATGAAAGCCGGAGACGTCGACTTCACGGTCAGCAATTCCACGCCGGCACGGGCAGCTTCGGTAACGTTCAGCCAGAACGTCCTCACGATCGAACTCGGATATCTCGTCGCGGCCGCCTCTCCGATCACGACGATTGCCGATATCCAAAAACCCGGTCTTCGCATCGGCGTGACGCAGAACTCGACGTCCCAAGGCACGATTCCCAAGTTGCTACCAAATGCGATCGTCGTGCCGGCGGAGAACTACAAGCGCGGCATCGAAATGCTTGAACATGGCGAGATTGACACCTACGCGACCAACAAGCCGACCTTGTTCGAGATGTCCGACCAGATGCCGGGATCGCGGATACTGGACGGCCGATGGGGCGAGGAACACCTGGCGGTCGCGATCCCGAAAGGCCATGAAGCCGCGCTGGAATATATCCAGCATTTCGTTCACGAGGTGCAGACGAGCGGCCTCGTCGCGAAGTCCGCCGAGCAAGCCGGACTGAGAGGCGCCGTTAAGGCGCCGTAGATCTTTCGAACCGAAGACCTTCAGTTCGGAGGTTCACGCCTCGAGCGCCAATTGCGCGCCGCCATCGTCTTCAACACGGAGATCTGTCGAAAGAAGTCCTTCTTTGGCTGCGCAGGCGTGCCGAGTACTTTGGAGCCGGCAGCCAGATCCGACATCACGCCAGCCTGCGCACCAATCTCGGTTCCCTGACCGATTCGAAGATGTCCGGCCATCGCCGCCTGCCCGCCGACGCGGACGAAATCCTCGAGCACGGTTGAACCTGAAATGCCGACCTGTGCGACGACGACACAGCACCGGCCGAGAACGACGTTGTGCCCAATCTGCACCAGATTATCGAGACGGGAGCCGGCGCCGATCACCGTGTCTCGCGATGAGCCGCGATCAATGGTCGTATTCGCCCCAACTTCAACGTCGTCTTCAAGGATCACGCGCCCAAGCTGAGGCACCGACAAGAAGCCATCCTCCGTGGAGGCAAACCCGAAGCCTTCCTGCCCGATCCGCGCGCCGGGATAAACATAGACACGCGCCCCAAGCAGCGCATGACTTAAACTGACATGCGCGCCAATCCGGCAATCCGGACCGACCACGACGCCATTTCCGACAACCGCGCCGGGTCCGATGCGACAGCCGCGACCTATTTCCGCGCCGGACTCAATGATGACCAGCGGTCCGATCTCCGCCGACGGATCGACAAGGGCGCCGCTGGCCACAATGGCGGATGGATGAATGCCGGGAGCAACCGGTAAGGCGGGATGGAATAACGCAGCAACCCGCGCCCAGCCTGCATAAGGCTCGATCATGACAATCGTCGCGGTCGCCTTCGGCACCCTTGGAGCCATATCGGGGTGCACAATGACGGCACCGGCCAGCGTTTGATCGAGAGCAGGTAGATAACGCCGGTTGTCGAGGAAGCTGACTTCGTTGGGGCCAGCCGTTTGCAGGGGAGCTACACCCTTAAGCAACAAATCTAGATCGCCGGAAATTCCGCCCGCCGTTCCCGCAACCATGGCCAGAGAATACGGCCCGCTTCGATTGAAAAATCTTGGATTGCCGGCCGCCGCTTCGGACATATGATTCATTTCCCACGCAATGTGAGGGTTTGCGTGACAATATTAAGAAATCGAATAAGCCGAGCGCTGACGCTATCAAACGATTGCAGACCGCCTTCACGCGTCAGGAGAAACGCGAAAGCTAGCTCAGTAAAGTACGTGTCTTTGCATTGGCGTCGTATATTTCGATCTGAAGCATCGGATAAGCCGCCTTCAGTTTTCGACCTGAGGCTTCAGCTGCGTCAACAGTGTCAAATTCCGACTTGAAATGACCATCGACAATGGTCACGAACCCATCAACGGGGGGTCGGTCGGCCCGCAGCGTTTTCTTCGGCTCTGGTTCTTCGATCGAGAGAACAGGTTTTTTCATCGTTAAATCCTTCTGAAATCGGCGCTCGCGGCGGAATCACCGACCAACTTGCCATCCGTCATTATCTGAAATCCAGGCTGCGCAAGATGATGCCCGGCGGCGTGCCCTCGAACTCCCGTGCCAAAAACTTACAGGCGGCACGCTCTTCTATACGATCGCGCAACCGCATGAATTGCGCTTCGCGCTGGTCAGGTTTGACCCGTTCCGATTTTTCGAGGTCGTCCATGGCGGAGGTGCTGACGGCGCACGGAATTTCCGTTGGACCGTCAACCATCGAAAACAGCACGACCATCCGGTCAAATTCGTAACTGCCAAAACTGCCGCGTGCCAGTGCCATTTGACGTTCCTCCTAGATCGTTACGCGATTGGCGCCGGTCTTTTGACCTTCACCGGCGGCGGATTGATCTCCAATATCCTGCGAAGACAATCGGCCTCGGAATCGTGCGGCCCGGAGACGAACGTTCCGCTCACTTTCGTGCTGTACCAGCCGGATACGACGCCAAGCCGAAGCGACTCTTCCGTCTTGACGTGACGCGGCGAGAGATTTTGCATGGACACTATGTCTTTCAGGTTGGCGCTCGATCCTTGATCGAGCGCTTGGAAGTATCCGACCATTCGGAAACGATAAGTTGCTCAGCTCTTGTCGGTGAGCCGGGCAAAATCAGCAAATATAGCCGCGACAAGATCACGATGATGGGCATCTCCGGGAGTAAGCTCCGCGGCATATAAATTCAGGACATAGCGCGCCTTGGCGGCAGCCTCCGGCCAGGACGTCGCCGGAACCGACAGGAGCTGCTTTTCGACCGCCCCCTGCCGCTCGCGCAATTGCCTTGCGTTGTTTTCAACCTCCGCAAGCGCACGCCTGATGTCGGTGGCTTTTTGCGCGGCCATGCCGCGATGCTTGTCGAGATCCAGCGGCTGGTCACTCACGAGGCGCGCTCGCATCAATGCGCTGAGCGTCGGATAGATCGACCGACCCGATGGAGATCATCTCCATCGTCAAATTCTGCTCCGCCGCCGGCACCATGATCATGGTAGCGATCCGCCGAAACACCGGGAACGACAATCCTTCGATCATTTCTTCATCGGTGATGACCTCATAGGCCCCCGACGGCAGCAGGCGGTCGATGCCCCTGATCCGAAACGGGTGTCGAAACGTGATCGTTTCACGTCGCGAACGCATGGTCATGCCGCGAAAGGCGCCGTCGACGGCTCGCGCCCGACTCTCGAAGTTGTGCATCAGTCCACCGTGCGCCCTTTCAGGCCGAATAGCTATCGCTTTCTCACCAGTTCGGCCGGATCGGCCAAATCGCCTCGATTTGTCTTGTAATCCTTGGCTTTCATCGCCATCTCAACCCGATCCCGGAACATTTCCGGCAATCCGCAGGCGAACTGCTCGAAGTGGGCAGATTGAGGCCCGCATTCGCGCATTCCAATGCTTTCCACGGCCGCTTCCGAATCCGCACGCCACGGCTTCGGAACAAAGGCCGTGCGCAAACCTTTGGAACAAGCGATTTTAGCAGGCGACCAGGACAGGCATTTCGCATGAAAATTCGCGTCGGCTTCGAGATGATTTACGACTTCCCGCAGGCAACGCCCCTGATCGCGGTGGTTGGTACGCACTTTTCAAGAGCCTCCGACGTCATCGAGCCGGATTACCTGACTATCAGCCCTTCCGTCCCGATCACGCCGTATCGCGACGGCTTCGGCAACTGGTGCAGCCGTATCGTCGCCCCTGCCGGCCGAGTGCGCTTGGCGGCCGATGGTCTCGTTCGCGATAGCGGCAAGCCCGACGTCATCGTGCCTGACGCCACACAACACGCCGTGGAGGATCTTCCAGCGGACGCCATCGTCTATCTGCTCGGCAGCCGTTACTGCGAAACCGACCGGCTTTCCGATATTGCCTGGAAGCTGTTCGAGAAGACAAAGCCAGGTTGGGCACGGGTGCAGGCGATCTGCGATTTCGTCCACAACCACATCGCCTTCGGGTACGAACACGCACGCGCGACCAAGACGGCATGGGAAGCGTTCGACGAAGGCAAGGGTGTCTGCCGTGACTACGCGCATCTTGCGATCACGTTCTGCCGCTGCATGAATATCCCGGCACGATATTGTACCGGCTATCTCGGCGATATCGGCATGCCCCCGCCCTACGCCGCCGGAGATTTTGCCGGCTGGTTCGAGGCCTATATCGGCGGTCATTGGTACACGTTCGATCCACGCAACAACATTCCGCGAATTGGCCGTGTCCTGATTGCCCAGGGCCGCGACGCGGCCGACGTGCCGATTACCCAGACGTTCGGGCCGAACACCTTGGTCAACTTCAAAGTCTGGACCGACGAGGTCGTCTAAACGATCCCGCTAACGTTCTGACTTTGGAATCGCCGCCCCCGACATGTCCGCGACCACTGGAGCCTTGCATGAACGAACGACTGGAAACGCTGAAGAAAGCTCGTGAACGCATGATTGAGGAACGCGACGCGCACGCGAAGGTGCTCGCGGCGCCTTTCGACCGGGACAAGGCGGAGCGAGCGCGCAACAAATTCCTTGAGACCCAGACGGTGATCGACGCGATCGAGCGCGCGATGAACGCAGAGGAACGCACCTCCTCGCCGGCGCCTTGAGCGAGCCGGCTCCCAACTAATCCAGGAAACTAAATCATGGCTATCCGGTGCCAAAGGGCGCACAGTCGCGCACGACTGATCGGGCCGCGTCGTCGACAAGACCTCTGCATCCGCTCAGTGTGTCAAAAAGCACAGGGAGAGCGACATGGCCAAAGGCGAGCAAAAGGGTAATCGGGAATCCAAAAAACCCAAGAAAGAAAAGATCAAGACAATCGCTGCGGCGCCAAGCCAGAAGACTGCCGGATGGCAGCCGAGCTTCGGCTCCGGGAAGAAAAAATAGGGACAGGGGATAATACCGGCAACTGACACGCTGTTGGTTTAACCGCATTCCGAGACGTGTCTCGTTTGTGGAGTGCCGCTCGCATCCGACAAAGTTGCAAAGCCGCGCCAAATGATGGAGCGCGCGAATCTCACTTCGGGAACCCGGCGTTCGAACCTTGCCGCATGTCATGTTGGCCGGCGTTATCACGCTTGGCGGCGTGTGGGTGATCAATCATCTGGACAACTCGCTCGTAGGGATGCCAACCTGCCTCCAGGCCAGCGATCAAACCAGCCTACCCGAGAATCGCCAGAGCACCCCGCCTTCGGGCCAGCAAGGCAATCCGCCTCAAGATCAGAAGTGACCGGTTTCACTTCGAAGCGGCCACGTCGCCAGCGAACCTAACCACGGACACATGGACCACATCTCTCGATGTGGTCCAATGTCCTGCCATGGCTTAGCTTCCGGACGGATTGAACGACGGATCCCAACCGCCAACTCTTGAGGGATCCCTTCCACTGGAGCCGAAGTTTTCGATGTTGCGGCCAGCCTGT
>CAVVZW010000150.1:0-12141 GCA_963752265.1 uncultured Alphaproteobacteria bacterium | reverse complement strand
TCGCCGGCGATACCGATTCGCTTTACATGAATCTAGGCGACGGCTCGTTCGACGATCGCACCTACCAGGCGGGGCTCGGAATCAACACGCGCCTGCTGGGCTGGGGCGTCGGCTTCGTCGACATGGATAACGACGGCTGGCTCGACATTCTTGTCGCCAATGGGCATGTCTATCCCGAAGTGGACGGGACGCAAGTCGACGCGGCTTATGCCGAGCACAAGTATCTCTATCGCAATTTGCGCAACGGGCAGTTTGAAGATGTGAGCGCGATCGGCGGCAGCGGCATCACCGTGCCCGCGCCAGCTCGCGGGTTTGCGCTTGGCGATTACGACAACGACGGCGATCTCGATGCAATCGTGAACTGCGTGAACGCCGCTCCGCAACTGCTGCGCTGCGACTCGACCTGGAATCGAAGCTGGATCAAGATTCGCGTAGTGGGCACGAAGTCCAATCGCACCGGCATCGGCGCGCGGTTGAAGGTTGTTGCGAAGACCAACACCCCGGCAGTTGGCGCAAAGCCCGGCGCGCCGCTCATTCAGATCGATGAGTTGCGCTCCGGTGGCGGCTATTTCTCGCAGAGCGATCTGCGCATTCATTTTGGATTGGGCGATGCGAAGAAGGTCGACCTAGTGGAGATACGCTGGCCGTCAGGCACTGTGGACACGCTGCACGATCTCGATGTGAATCGCCTGTATGTGATTCAGGAGGGCGGCAGGATTCTAAAGGCGGACGCCCTGGCTGCCGCGAAAGTGAAGCCCTGAAGTCCTGCCGGTCTTGTCGCCCTGCCGGCAAATAATTTGTCAGGAGGCTTGCGCGACGGGCAATTTGCGGAGCATTAAGGTGGCCTTGGCAGTTGCTGCGAGCACGACTCCGGCTAGCCGGCATGCCTCTTGCTGTTCTCCTCGTCCTTTCAGCGCTGCTGCTTTTTTTGCCGCACCCGTTGCCTGAAGGTTCGACGCGCTGGCCCGCTGCACGAGCGGAAAAAGATGCGAATTTTTTCCTGACCTACACGGGTGCGGCCATCGATCCGGACGACGACTAATCTTGACTTGTCTACAGGTCGATTTAGCGCCGGATGCCTTGAATCGCGAGCAGCTATGCACTGCGCGACTCAGAATATCCGGCGCTTGTTGGTTGGCGACAAATACCCACGGCGTTCTTCGGCAAAATTACAATTGACTTGCGTCTCGCGTAAACCCGACCCCCCT
Organism: uncultured Alphaproteobacteria bacterium; assembly: GCA_963752265.1. GTDB lineage: Bacteria > Pseudomonadota > Alphaproteobacteria > Rhizobiales > Xanthobacteraceae > Bradyrhizobium. The sequence goes on along the minus strand of CAVVZW010000150.1, from coordinate 10,933 downwards.
ATTGCCGTCCCTCTCTAAAGAGCAAGATCGAGAACGGCAGCAACCGCTGGCGGAGAGTTGGGTCTGGCTCGTCTCATCTACCTTGGTCTGTTCTTAGGCTGTTGGATCGGAGGTTGGACGGCGTTGCGGCTCGGCAATCCCGCTCATGCGAGCCAGAGCAACGTCTCCGGCGATCCTGACTCCGAATGCGCGCCCTGCCATCGGGATATCTACGAGCGCTATCGCAAGACGCCGATGGCCAAAGCCAGCGGCCCGGCGGCCGACGGCCTGATTCCGGCAGACTTCAGACATGAGGCTTCCGGTGTCCACTACCGGGTGTTTGAAGAAGGGCGTGAGGTCTGGCTGGCCTATGAGCGCGAGGGCGCTCCCGCTGGTCATGAGCTCAATGGCCGTCAGGAACTTCGTTACTTCATCGGGTCCGGCAAGCGGGGGCGAACTTATCTCTTCGAGCAGCAGGGATATTGGTTTGAATCGCCAATCAACTGGTACGCCAAGAAGCAGGTGTGGGACATGGCGCCCAACTACCTGTCTTCGAGGGAGATGCCGCTGACCTTACCGGTCGATCCGGGTTGCCTGCGCTGCCATGCGTCCGAGGTGGCGCCCGCGCTCAAGGATGCGCGCAACCACTATGCCGCGGCGCCCTTTGCCTATGGAGGAATCAACTGCGCTGCCTGCCATGGCGACGCGGCTGCGCATCTCGCGTCGCGCGGCAAGGTTCATATGGCGGACATCGATGCGCTGGAGCCTGTGCGGCGCGACTCCATATGCCTCAACTGTCATCTGGAGGGCCAGGCTGCGGTAGTTCGCGAAGGCAAGGAATTGAGGGAGTTTGCGCCAGGCGACAACCTCTTTGACTTCGCGCTGTTTTTTGTTCATGGCAGCGAGAGCGGCTCGGGCGGGCGAGCCACCAGCCAGTGGAAAGCCCTGCTGGAGAGCGAATGCAAACGCAAATCCGGCGACAAGTTGACATGCACTACCTGCCACGATCCGCACAGTTCGCCGGCTGCCGAGGATCGAGTGGCCTTTTACCGGGAGAAGTGCCTTCAGTGCCACAACCAGAGTGGGTTTGCCGAAGCTCATCACCCTGAAAACGCAGACTGCACAGCCTGCCACATGGCCCGCCCGCCCTCCAACGACATTGCCCACGAACAGGTTACGGATCACTGGATCAAAAAGCGTGTGAGGCAGGAGCGACTGCCATTAGCGACGATCGGCGATTTAGTCATTGTGGGGGCGGTTGCGGCCGGGGACCGCGATCTCGGGCTGGCTTATGCGCAAATGGCAGCTCGCGGAGATCAAACTGCGGGGGCAAAGGCACTGGGGTTGCTGCGGAGCGCGGAGAAGCAATCCGGCGCGGCCCAGGATCACGAAATGCATGCCCAGCTTGGTTTTCTGGAGCAGGTGGCGGGGAAAACGCAAGCGGCTGCCGATGAGTATCGGATGGCCCTTCAATCGGATGCTAACGACTCGCTGGCGGCCGGGAACCTGGCGCTCATTGAGGCGCAACAGCACCACTTTGCCGAGGCCGAACGGCTATGGAGCAACGTCTTCGACCGCGACCCGGTGCAATTGGGCGCAGGGTTCAATCTGGCCGTAATCCAGTGCAGCGCAGGGCAGCGCGCCGCGACGGTCGAAACGCTTAACCGGCTACTCACTTTCGCGCCGGACAACGAGCGCGCACGAACAATGCTGGCCGCGATTCGTTCCGGGGCGCAGACCTGCTCAGAAAAGTGACTCGCTCACCGCTTCGTGTTTTCAAAGCCATTCATTCCTCACCCAGAATCACGACCAACCTGCTGATCCACAGGGCGGACGTGAGTCTATCGCAGCCGTCCCTCTGAATGGTGAAGGATGCGGTCCGGGCACGGATTGCGGGCCGCGCCAACCCGAATTCTGGCTGCGGGTTAAGTTCCGATTCGCTAAGGGGCCGCAGGGAATTTTGAAGGGAGCATTTGTTCCCTCCTTCTTCCGATGGACCGGCAAGCGTTCCTGACCGTCACAGGAGCGGCTCGGAAGAATGTCATGCCAACCCAGGCTCTGTGCGATGTCAGACCGAGTCAGGATCAATAAGATCGGACGGGAAAATTTGCCCTGAGGGTTCACTCCCGGCGCTCGAAACATCATTCGAAGGTTGTCGGCCTCCGGCTGTCTGAATGGCGGGCTCCTCCATATGTATCAACCATTTGGTTGACTGGGCATGCAAGCAATTCGCCTCCGGCTGAGGGTAGAAGGGCAGAATGCCTGCTGACACAATCACCAATGCCGGGCGACGAAAGCATCTCCTGTAATGTCATATCATTATATACGTATTTGTCTTATAGTATCGTGGCAAAACAAAGGAAAGGTGGGTAGACTGGCGTTGCGCACAGTGAGCGAGATTGACCGGGGAACAGGAAAAGACATCCAGTAAATCGCTTTATATAAAGCAGTTAATTCGATGAATGCCATTCGGCTTTAAGAATCCGCCGTGGAATGGCCAGAACCGAAATGTAAATGTTTCCAAGTATTGACATGTCGTATTTACGCTCAATACCGCCAATTTTTTTTTTCATTCCGGTTGACAGCCGCATTGCCGCTTGTTATCGTTTCGATTGCTCCGGAAATCGCATTTTTGGCTTCCACCTGTTTGCAATCGGAAAGCGGCGGTTCCGGCATTTTAGCGATCCTGTCAACGTGACGGGGAGCCTTGCATGCCAACTGGCGGATCCAACCCGCCAGGGGCAATTGGAAAGACCACAAGTTCACAAATAAAAACAGAAGCACTTTTCAGGAGACCGCATGAACAAGAGTTTTCGTACAGCCCTCGTGCTGGCGTTTTTTGCCTGCGCGAGCATCGCTCCTCACCGTGCCGGCCACTGCGCAATCGGTCTACGGATCGATCTTCGGCACTGTGACCGATTAGACCGGCGCGGTCGTCGCCAACGCCACCATCACGGTAACGGACGAGGCCAAGGGCACCTCCGTCACCGTCACCTCAAACGGCATCCGGCGACTACAACGTCTCGCACCTTGCGCCAGACGTCTACGATCTCAAAGTTACGGCCAAGGGCTTCAAGTCTTTCGAGACCAAGGGCATTCAGATATCGGCCGACGCAGCGCCGCGCATCGACCCCACTGCTCGAAGTCGGGCGGCGCAGAAACAACCGTCGAAGTCAACGCCGAGTCGCAGCCGCAATTGAAGACCGACCGCGCCGACGTTGCCACCACTTTTAACTCGCAGCAAGTCGAAGATCTTCCGATTGAAGGGCAGAACTTCGCCAACCTGCAGCTTCTGCTTCCGGGCGCGCAGTTGTTAGGCTGGTCCCACGCGGCCGATGAAAACCCGCAGGCTTCCCGCCAGATTCAGATCGACGGGCAGGCATTCGGCGGCGTCGCCTACGAGCTGGACGGCACCGACAACCAGGATCCGATTCTGGGCATCATCGTCGTCAACCCGCAGCTGGATGCCATTACCGAAGCCAAGATCACCACGCAGAACTTTGACGCCGAGCTTGGCAAGGCCGTCGCCGCGGTTCAAACGGTGCAGACCAAGTCCGGATCGAACAACTTCCATGGCACCGCATATGACTTCCGCACCGGCAATGCCAACCTGGCCCGCGATCCCTTACTCGCAGGCACCGGCCCGTAAGCAGCATCCCCATCGCCGGCTTGAAGAACAAGTTCGGCCTGACCGTCGGCGGCCCGCTCAACAAAGACAAGCGGTTCTTCTTCTTCGGCTATGAAGGCCAGCGCCAGAAGTCGGGCGTTACCAATACGGACACCCTGCCCTCGAAGCTTCTGACCGAGCTCCTGGCCATGAAAGGCCGAGCGGATCCCGGGCTGCGACTTCAGCGAGTATCTTGCCAACCTGCCGGGCGGCGTCAAACAACCGCCAACGGTGTTCACCCCACCCCGCCGGCCAGCTCTACGATAACTCCACCGGAACCCCGGTCGCTTACACCAGGAACATCGTTCCCATCAGCGAGGTTTCCACCCAGTTCATCAACCTGTTGAAGCTGCCTCGAGCCCTACGCCAGGCAATGAATCGGGCGGCGACCTTGGCGGCCTGGATGAAACTCGTCGGGGAGCGGCACCGGCGTCTTCAACAGCAACATGTGGGTCACTCGTCTCGATCAGACCTTCAGCGACAAGCAGACCGGATTCGTCCGCTTCACGCGCTGGACTGATGCTTTGGCGGGCCGCAGCTCTATGGTGCAGCCGGCGGACCGGGATTCGGCATCGGCGGCTACGGCGGCAACTCCACCAGCGCCGACGACAGTCTGGCCGTAGGCACCGATTACGTCTTCAGCCCCACGCTGATCACCGACCTTGCGCCTCGGCTACCTGCGCTACAACATCATCGATATCAAGAACGATGAATCCGTGCAGGACGCCAACAACCTTGGCATGCCCAGGCCTCAACACTGCGCAAGCCATCACCGGCGGTTCGCCGGGCTTCTTCTTCGCCACGCTCACCGGCGGCGGCACACAGCCGCTCTATGGCGACGGCCTGGGAATCGCTCGCTGTGCGCGTGGTCCAAGATGGCGCCAATTGCTTGATGAAGGACTTGGTGAGTTGTCGGGCTTCGCACGAGACCTGACCCTGAAAACGGCGGGCGCCCTTCGGTCTTCAATTCCTGGCATTGACCTTACCTTCAATAATCCACCCGCGCGTTATGACTTTCATCGCGATGTAGTCGCGTTCGCAGGACAGGCGTTTGGTAAGCCAGTTGCCTGTGCAATTAGCCGAGAAGCACTTGATGACTATTTTGGTACGGACAGCCTCGACAGGGACCGCAGATTAGAAGCGTTCCTCAAAAACAGATCTAAAATTGAGGAGATGGCGAGGATCAAGTACCTGAAGTGGCCGATAGAGGAGCCTGACGCGATTTTAATAAAGACCTCTGACATACCGGGGTTAGAGTCTTCGTCAAAACCGTAGAGATGAGTTAGTAAATCGCTGAGCCAGTCGTAATGGTTCCGCTCTACCCGATCAGCCCGGCAAAGCCGAGGCACCCGCCGGCGACGAGCATCCACAGCGGGTTGAGTTTGGTCACCGAGGCCAGGACCGCCGCGCCAGCGGTGACGAGGATCGCCACCACGGTATGGTCGGAAGTGCGCGCCAGGATGAAGCCGCTCGCGCCCATCAGCCCGATCGACAATGGCACCAGCGCCGCCTGAATGATGGAGGCCAGCGCGATCGACTGCGGCGGGCGAGGAATTGGCTGACCGTCAGGGCCAGCACCGCCGTCGGCACGCACATCGCCAATGTGGCAACCAGCGCGCCGGCCAGGCCCGCGACGGAATAACCGATCAACGTGACGATCAGGACGTTCGGCCCGGGCGACAATTGCGCGATGGCATAGACGTCGGTGAATTGCTTGTCGGTCAGCCAATGGTTCACCTCGACCGCGACGCGGTGCATTTCGGGGATCGCCGAATTGGCGCCGCCGACGGCAAACAGCGACATCACGGCGAAGGTCCACGCCAGAGTCGCGACCGGATTGGAGTCGGAATTCATGCCGCCTGTCTCCGCATCCAGTAAGTGATGGCGATCGACACCGGGATCGCCGCCAGCAGCACCGCCGCCAGGGGCAACCGCAGCACACCGATCGCGATGAAAACCCCGACCATGATCAACAGGGCGATCACGTCACGCCGCTTGATCAGAGGCGTCATCATCCGGAACACGACCGCGAGCATCAGCCCGATCGCGGCACAAGCTACGCCCGACAGAATGCGCCGCAGCGCGTCGATCTCGCCGTAGCGGTGATACAGCGCGCCCATCACGACCATGATCAAAGCCGGCGGGCCGACCAGTCCGGAAAACGCCGCGATGGCGCCGGCCAATCCCCGAAAGCGCGAGCCGAACACAAAGGTCAGATTGACGATATTGGGACCGGGCAGGAAATGGCACAGCGCGAAGGTTTCGTTGAATTCGTCCGCCGTCATCCATTTGTGCTGATCGACAATGGCGCGCCGCGCCCAGACCAGCACCCCGCCAAAGCCCGCCAGCGACATTTTGGCAAAGGCGACAAAGAGCTCAATCAGGGTCGGCGGGGATTTGGAAAGGTCGGGCGCGGCGGCCGCGACCTCTGGGGAATCCGGGGGCATGGGCCAGTTCTAGAATGTGACCATGGGCGGGCCAACCGATATTCCCGCCTATCCACTCCCGGTTATGTGTCGGGTTTCCTCAAAACCGTGTGTTTCAACAGGTTTTTGGGCTCTGTCTTTCTCAACCTTTGCCCCCTATATTGGGCGTGCCGGTTCGCCGGCTATGGAAATAAATTGCCGTCGCAATAAACCATTCGGACCCGGGGGCAGTACCCGGCGCCTCCACCAAAACCCACTGGTAACTCTGGGCTTCGGCGGGGGCGAAACAGGATCGACGAGGGCGTAAAGGGCGTGTTTTTTCTCGGTATGGTTCCGCCGTTATCGGGCTATGCAATAGTTGCAAACGACAACTATGCTCCGGTTGCTCAGGCTGCGTAACGCAGTTTGAAAGACCATTCTTGAAGTCCTAACGGGTTAAGCTCCGTTAGGCGGGGTTCGGAGGCACCTGGCAACAGAAGCCTCCACTTTCTCTGATTTATGACAATTTGGCCCGGTCTGCCGCCTGCTGACGTCCGGCTTCAGGCGGGATACGATGGGGAACTCTCCCCGAGTCGGATGCCGGCGTCTCAGCCGGCCTTCGCGGGCAAATGGCTTTCGAAGGCTGCGACAGGACCTGACATGGCGACCGATCACATCCGATACGACGTACTGGTCCGCGACGCGCTGCGCGGTGTGCTGCGTCACGTACTGACCGACGCCGCCGAGCACGGCCTGCCGGGTGACCATCATTTCTTCATCACCTTCGTGTCCACGGCCGACGGCGTGAAATTGTCGCCGCGCCTTTTGGCGCAGTATCCGGAAGAGATGACCGTGATCCTTCAGCACCAGTTCTGGGATCTGGTCGTGACCGAGGACCGGTTCGAGGTCGGCCTGTCGTTTGGCGGGATCCCGGAGCGCCTCGTGGTTCCCTTCAGCGCCATCAAGAGTTTCTCCGATCCGTCGGCGCAGTTCGGCCTTCAGTTCGAGGCTGCCGACGATCCGTCCGCGGCCGCCGATGAAGATCCGGAAGCTGCCCTGCCCGCGACGTCGGCCCTGCCGGCACCGCCAAAGGAAGCGACCGACGAACCGGCCAAGCCCAGCGAGGGCGCCGAGGTGGTGCGGCTCGATCGTTTTCGCAAGAAATAGGGCGCACAGCCAGCAAGATCGCGGTAGACTGATCCGGCGGCATTACTCCGACGCACTGGGTTAGTTATGGCCCGATCAAAATCTTCATCGACATTAAAATCATCAACGACATTAAAATCGGCGACGCGGACCGAAACCGACAGCTTCGGCGGAATTGAGGTTGAGGCCAGCCGCTACTGGGGCGCGCAGACCGAGCGCAGCCGGCAGAATTTCCGCATCGGCAACGACCGGATGCCGATGGCGATCATCCGCGCGCTCGGCATCGTCAAGCTGGCCGCGGCCGAAACCAACCGAGAACTCAAGCTGCTCGACCAGCGCCGGGCGCGGGCCATCATCCGCGCCGCGCGCGAGGTGATCGACGGGAAGTTCGACGATCATTTCCCGCTGGTGGTCTGGCAGACCGGTTCCGGCACCCAGACCAACATGAACCTCAATGAGGTGATCGCCAATCGCGCCAGCGAATTGCTCGGCGGCAAGCCAGGCACCAAGACGCCGGTGCATCCCAACGATCACGTCAACATGAGCCAGTCGTCGAACGACTCGTTTCCGACCGCCATGCATATCGCGGCTGCGGTGACGATCACGCACGACCTGCTTCCGGCCCTGACCATGCTGCACCGCGCACTCCGGACCAAAGAGAAAAAGTTTTCCCACATCGTCAAAATCGGCCGCACCCATACCCAGGATGCGACGCCACTGACGTTGGGGCAGGAATTTTCCGGCTACGCCGCCCAGATCGAGCATGGCATTTCCCGGATACGCGTGTCGCTCCATGAGCTTTATCCGCTGGCGCAAGGCGGCACCGCTGTCGGCACCGGGCTGAATTCGAAACCCAAATTTGCCGGAACCTTTGCCCGCCACGTCGCGAAGATCACGCGGCTGCCGTTCACAAGTGCTGCGAACAAGTTCGAGGCGCTGGCCTCCAACGATGCCTATGTGTTCGCCCACGGCGCGATCAACGCGACCGCCACCGGCCTGTTCAAGGTCGCCAACGACATTCGCCTGTTGGGTTCCGGCCCCCGCTCCGGCCTCGGCGAACTGATCCTGCCGGAGAATGAGCCGGGTTCCTCGATCATGCCTGGCAAGGTCAACCCGACGCAGTGCGAAGCGGTGACCATGGTGTGCTGCCAGGTGTTCGGCAACCAGACCGCCATCACGACGGGCGGCAGCCAGGGGCATTTCGAGCTGAACGTCTACAAGCCGCTCCTGGCATATTGTATGATGAATTCCATTCAACTGATGGCCGACGTGTCCCGTTCTTTCACCGAGCACTGCGTCGAGGGAATACGCGCCGACGAAAAACGCATCAATGAACTCATGGAGCGTTCGCTGATGCTGGTGACCGCGCTGGCCCCGAAGATCGGCTACGACAACGCCGCCAAAGTGGCCAAATCGGCGCATGCGCGCGGCACGACGTTGAAAGAAGAGGCCGTCAGACTTGGATTTGTTTCTGCCGATGACTTCGACCGGCTGGTGAAGCCGCGCGAAATGACGCACCCCGGATGATCAAAGCATGGCTCGCGAGATCGCCATGCAACGCGACAGCAGACCGCCCTTCATATCGCCTAAAGAATTATGCTTCACTGGCTTTCATCGCGGCGCTCGGCCGTGGTACAGCAAAAATTATTTGTAAAAAATCAAAACACGACATTTGCGATCAGACGGCATAATGGGGAATTTCATAAATGACGATCGAGCCGGCTTGCACGTATCCGCCGAACCCGGATGCAATTGGAACCCACCCGACTTCATCGATTGAGTACATCGCCGCAACAACGGCCGAACCGGTATGACGGGGGCCGGCATGGGCGATTTGGTCAATTTGAAACAATTCAAAAAACGAGCCGCACGGGAACGATCGGAGCAGGAAGCTGCCGCCAATCGTACGCGGTTCGGCCGCACCCGGTCCGAACGCGAGCTCGAGGAGGCGCGCACAAACCGCGCCGGTGAGCTGCTCGATCAGCATCGCATCGACGGCGGGGACGCGTCATGAAATCTCCTGTCGTCAAGCGATCGATCGTGGTCGCAGGTCACAAGACCAGCGTCAGCCTCGAAGAGGCCTTCTGGAACGGCATGAAGGAAATTTCGGGCTTGCGGAACATCACGCTGTCCGAATTGGTCGGCGAGATCGACGGCAACCGCCAGCAGGGCAACCTGTCGTCGGCGATCCGGCTTTTCGTGCTGGATTATTTCCGCTCACGCGCGCAAGCCGCCGAGTCAAAGCCGCAGGTCGCCGACCCGGTCTGAACCGGGCGGCATGAAGACGCCAAGCCTGAACCACTCACCTCAACGGACAGGCGCCGGTTCACTGGCGCCTGACGTGCGCGAAGCTATTCCGGCTTCAGATTCAGCGCATGACAACCGTTGCAGCGCACGCGCAATTCCTTGATCTGCGCCCTGAACTCGTCAGGCTTTTTGGCGGCGGCGGCGCTCCAGGCGATCTTCGAGGCCTCACTCGCGCGCTTGTAGAAATCCGGATAGTTCGACCAGATCGCAGGGTTGGCGAAGGTGTCGGTCGCGGGATCGCGCTCCGCGCCTTGCTTCCATTGATTGGTCGAGGGCGGAAACAGATGCGGAAACACCAGCAACAGCGTCGAGATCACCTCGGCATGTTCTCGCGCGTCGGCGAGATCGAGCTTGCCTCCCGGCGCCAGCATGGTTTCGATCTCGTCCATGTTCATGTCGATTTCGCCCATCGCAGTCTTGCGGGCGAAGATCGTGTCTTTCGCGGGCGGCTGATCCTCGGCAAAGGACGGCGCGGCGGAACAGGCGATGGCGGCCACGGCGACGAGCGCAAGCGCGCGACCCGATTGAAAGAACAGACGCATCGGGAAATTCCTGCTCAAGACCATTCCGATTCAAGCCATTCCTGCACAAGACTACTTCTACTCAAGACGACTTCTACTCGAGACCTGGCTTTTCCTGATCGCGAATGTTCGCGGTGAACACTTCGCCGCTCGAAACCAGCTTGATCTCCATCAACTGCCCGCTCTTCTTGCCGGCCTCGCGCTCCGGATGGAACGTGACCTCGACCTCATCGCCGGGCTTCAGCGCATCGCGCCGCCAGCCGCCGGCGCGCACCAGATTGCCGGGGCTTGTCGTCTCGATCAGCCAATCGCCCGGCGCTTCGTCCGCGTTGGTCGACCCGTTGATGGTAATTGTGACATGCGGGTTGACCCATCGCATTTCCACGACCTTGCCCTTGAGCGTCAGGGATTTCGTAGAGTCGAACATCGACGCTGAATGGTGCGCGGAACTTTGCGAAATTCCGCTGGCCATCATCGCCAGGACAGCAAAGGCGCCGATCGACTTCAGGACGTGTCGCATGGTCATCTCCTTTTGTGTTCTTGCCGGTTATTTCGCCGGAACGGCCGTGGTGTGACCCCATTCAGACTTCTGCACGGGTACAAAGACATGGTCGCCATCCGCGTTGACGCGCTCGACCAGGTCACCGGTGGCACAGACGCCCTCGACAATGTCGAACTTGCGCGCGCGCTGGCGGAAGAAGATCCGCGTCGTCTTCCACGGCCTGGTCAGGACATTCGGCGCGATGATTTCGAGGTCATCGTGCAGGATGTCCTTGTCGGCGAGATGAATGCGCTCGATCACATGCATATCACCGTTATTGGGCAGGCCCGCCGCTTCGCTGACGGCGAGCGGCGCCTCGGGAACGATATCGGTGGTATCGATCACCAGCGTATCGCCTTCCCAGTGA
>CAVVZW010000149.1:0-10255 GCA_963752265.1 uncultured Alphaproteobacteria bacterium | reverse complement strand
TCCTGCGCGACAGCGCCCCAATTTCGAAAGCTTGTGCGGCAGCCGTGCATGGTGGATTTGATGCCAGTTCGCTCGATGGCCCCAACAAGCGCGTTTGCCCGGAACGGCTGTTGCGTCTCGGCGTGATCGGACGGGAACACGTACTCACAGGTGCGCGGCATCGAGCGGATGAGCTCGATGGCCTGATCGGACAGCGGAACAAGATGCGGCTTCGGCTCTAGCTCGCCCTTGATCTTCATCTTCTCGGCTGGAACCATCCACGTCATTGCTTGGAAGTCGAGTTCGTCCCACTCCATCAGCCGAATTTCCTGAGAGCGCGCAACAGTGAGGATGCCGATCTCGACACAACGGGCAGCAACGCCGCCATCATACCGCAGGCCGGTCATCATCTGCGGCATCTTCGTGTAGGGCGCCGACCTGTGCCCCTTCTTGCGATGCAGCTTCCGGGGCGAGGGCAGCAGGTGTTTGAGGTTTCCGCGCCATGCGGCCGGGTTCTCGCCCGTGCGAAGCTTCAACGCTTTGGCAGCATCCATCAGCCGCTCGATCCGCTGGCGCGTCCGTGACGCCGTGACCGGCTTCACGCTCCAGATCGGCTTTAGCGCCTCCAGCACGTGCTCAGTGGTGATCTCGTGGACTTTCAGATCATGCAGGCTCGCTATGTCGCGGATGGAGCGCGCCCACTGCTTCTCCTCTTCCGGCGACAGACCCTTGCACCAGCCGGGATATTGCTCCTCGGCAAATTCCTTGAACGTCTTGCCGCCTTGTGTGGTGGCCCGCTTCTTGACGCGCGGATCGACGCCATCGCGCTTCAAGGCGACCTTGTATTCGCGGGCTGCGTTGCGCGCGCTGCTCAACGTCAGTACGTCGCCGGCCGCGCTGTCGCGGTCGCCGATCCTGGCGAACTCCATTAGCGCCCGTTTGCCGTCAAGGTCGGTGAAGCGGAAGGCCCACACCCGATCACTGCTCTCGCGCACGACAAGATAAAGCCCCCCGCCGTCCGCATGAACGCCAGCTTGCAGCGATTTAACTTGGTTCGAATTGAGTGCCACTTTAACGTTCTCGTTCCGGTTACCACTTACCGTCACGGATGCTTCGCTCGCGACGGTCAGTTGTTCTAAAACCGACCTGTGATGGGAATATGACCGTCACGGATACTTTGGAAGGGAGAGCAGCGTCAGCTTACCGATTTTTCGCCAAAAGCGGCCGGCGTTCGGCGATTTCCGGTGAAGTCAGACGACAGCAGATGCAGCTAACATGTTATAATTACGAGTAAATATGAGGAGTGACCATGGCCAATGATAGCAGACGCAGCCCTCAGATTGGATACATGATCCGTGACGGCATTCGGTAAGCTGATCCGAACGACGGCGTTTCGATTGACGCTGGTCTATCTGTTTTTGTTCGCGCTGTTCGCCGCGTTTCTTCTCGGCTTTTTTGCCTGGAACACCCGGCACCTGATCACCGAGCAGATCACGACGACGGTGAACGCGGAAACCGGCGAGATCAGCGATATCTTCGGCCGGCGCGGCCTGCGTGGTCTGGTTAACACCATCGAAAATCGCGCGCTTCGGCCCGGCGCCAACCTCTATCTCGTCACCACCCCGGCAGGCCAGGCCATCGCCGGCAATGTCGGCTCGCTGGCGCCAGGCGTCATGTCCACGACGGGATGGTCGGAAACCGCCTACCGCCGGCTCGACGATCAGGACAATGCGAATCATTTTGCTCTGGTGCGGGTCACCGAACTCTCCAGCGGCTTCAGGCTCCTGATCGGGCGCGATCTGGAAGAACGGCGGCGGCTGTTCGGCATCGTCGCCAAGGCCGGGCAATTTTCATTGCTGGTCGTGGTCGTGCTGGGCCTTGGCGGCGGCATCTTTGTGGCGCGGCGGGTGCTGCGGCGGATCGACGCCATGACCGGCACAACCCAGCGGATCATGGCCGGCGATTTGAGCGGGCGTCTACCGGTTGGACGCAGCGGCGACGAACTCGATCGGCTCGCCGAAAATCTCAACGCGATGCTGGAGCGCATCGAGGCGTTGATGATGGGACTGAAGGAAGTCTCCGACAACATCGCCCATGACCTGAAAACGCCGCTGACACGTCTTCGCAACCGCGCCGAAGAGGCGCTTGCGAAATCCAGAACCGAGGCCGAATACCGCTCCGCGCTGGAGCGAACCATCGAGGAATCCGACGGCCTGATTCGGACCTTCAATGCCCTGTTGATGATTGCACGCGCCGAATCCGGGCAAGCGCGTGGCAATATGGACGACTTTGACGCCGCCGATGTCGCTCGCGGCATTCACGAGCTCTATGAACCGCTCGCAGAAGACGACGGCATGACGCTGCGGGTAAAGGTCGAAACGGCGCCGATCCATGCCAATCGCGAGTTGATCAACCAGGCGCTGGCGAATCTGGTCGAGAACGCGATCAAATACGGCAAGCCTGACGGCACCGTGCAGCCGCTGGCCCCCACCGCGGAGACAGACCGCAAGGAGATCCTCATTGAGGCCAGGCGCGTCGGCGATCGGGTTTTATTGAGCGTCACCGATCGCGGACCTGGGATTCCGCCGGCAGACCGCAAACACGCGGTGGAGAGATTCGTTCGGCTGGAAGCAAGCCGAACCCAGCCGGGTTCCGGCCTTGGGTTGAGCCTGGCGTCGGCGGTTGCGACACTGCATGGTGGCGACCTCCAGCTTGGCGACGCCCATCCGGGGCTTATTGCCACACTCGCGATTCCCGCATTGTCCGGCGGCAGCGACAGGCTTGCGGCACAAACGCAGGATATGTCACAGAAAGCCGCGTGAATCGACGCGCTGGTTTTTGTGCTTCTCCCGGATCGACGTTCGCCATGATTCTTCACGCCATCCACGATGCGAATGTCGATGCTGCAGCGCTTGTGGCGAGTTTTGTCGCATGCCCCCATCTGTCGGATTCCGACAAGGCGAAACAGCGTCTCTCCGTCTGGCTTTCGGATCTTGCGATCGATCAGGGAAACGAATTTGTAAGTCTTTTTGCGCGCTTTCCCCGTGCGCAACAAATCTTCGCAGGCGTAGCGGAAGCCTCGCCCTATCTGTTTGAGCTAATCCGCTCGGATCCGGCTCGCACGCTGAGGATCCTGCGAAGCGAGCCCGGTCGGCATTTGACCCGGCTGATCGAGGAAACCCGCCATCACGTATGGGCGGCGTCGAGCGAAGCGCAGGCGATGCAGCTCTTGCGCCACGCAAAAGCCGAGGCGTCGCTCTTGATTGCGCTGTGCGACGTCGGCGGCGTGTGGTCGGTCATGCAGGTAACGGCCGCGCTGACCGATCTTGCCGTTACTTCGGTGCAGTCGGCGCTGCACTTCCTGCTGCGGCAGGAGACCACTCGAGGAAGGCTGCTGCCGCCGAACCCGGATCGGCCGGAGGAGGGGAGCGGCCTGATCGTGCTCGCGATGGGCAAAATGGGCGCGGGAGAGTTGAATTTTTCCAGCGATATCGACCTGATCGTTTTTTACGACGCCGAGGCGTCCTCATTGGCGCCTGACATCGAACCGCAGCCGTTCTTTGTCCGCATGGCGCAGGGACTGTCGAGGATGTTGCAGCAACGTAGCGGTGAGGGCTACGTGTTCCGGGTCGATTTGCGCCTGCGGCCCGATCCGGCCTCGACGCCGCTGGCAATCTCGACAGCCTCTGCGCTGCACTATTACGAGCGGGAAGGCCGCACGTGGGAGCGCGCCGCCATGATCAAGGCCAAGGCCTGCGCCGGCGACTTGCGGGCCGGCGAAGCGCTGATGGCTGAGCTTGCGCCCTTCATCTGGCGCAAACATCTGGATTTTGCCGCGCTGGCCGATGTGCATGACATGAAGCGGCAGATGCAGACCTATCGCGGGCAAAGCGAAATCGCGGTCGAAGGCCATAACGTCAAAATCGGTCGCGGTGGCATCCGCGAAATCGAATTCTTTGCCCAGACCCAACAGCTGATTACCGGCGGCCGGCATCCGGAATTGCGGGTACGGCAAACGCTTCAAGCGCTCGATCGGCTGGCTGCGAGCCACTGGATCACGTTTGAAGCGCGCGATCAGTTGACCTCGGCTTACGAATTTTTGCGCCGTGTTGAACACCGCCTGCAAATGATGGCAGACGAGCAAACCCACGCATTGCCCGACGACCCCCCGGCGGTCGAGAAATTTGCGCGGTTCTTCGGCTATGAAAGCCGCGCTGCATTTGCCAACGACTTGCTTGCCCATCTCACGATCGTGCAGGGACATTATGCGAAGCTTTTTGAAGGCGATCCGGCGGGAACCGCCAGGCTGCCGGAAGTCGATTATACGGCGGGTCCTGACGATCCGCGCCTGATCGATCATCTCACCTCGCTGGGTTTCAAGAAGCCGATTCCCGTGGCTGCGACGGTGCGGCAATGGCTGGACGGCGATTATCGCGTGTTCAGGGTCGAAGCGACGCGCAATTCCTTTGTCGAGTTCCTTCCCTCGCTGATTGAGGGGCTCGCCAACGCCGAAGATCCCGACAACGCGATTGTGGTCTTCGACCGTTTTCTCGGGGCTTTGCAGCGCGGCGGCAGGCTGTTTGTGCTGCTGGGTCAGAACCGTGACCTCGTGGCGCTGGTCGCGTTGATCCTCGGGGCGGCGCCGCGGCTCGGTGATATGCTGGCGCGACAGCCGCAAATCATGGACGGCCTGATCGACCCGCGGTTCTTCGGCGCCATGCCAGACCGGCGCGAGCTGTCCGCACGTTTGGCCGCGACGCTCGAAGATGCTGGTTCCTACGAGGAGTTTCTGGACCGGCTTCGGTTGTTCGGCCAGGAAAGCCTGTTCCTGATCGGCGCGCGGATCCTGTCTGGGACTGTTTCCGCCCAGCAAGCAGGCATTGCATTTGCCGACGTCGCTGAAGGCATCGTTCACACCGTGCACAACCTGGTGAGCGAGCAATTCGCCGCCCAATATGGACGGATCAAGGGGCAGGAGACCGCGATCCTGGCGATGGGAAGGCTGGGCAGCCGCGAGATGACGGCGGCTTCTGACCTCGACCTGATCCTGTTGTATGACTTCGATCCGGACAGTCCTGATTCCGACGGCGCCAAATCACTGCACGGCGCGCAATATTTCGCGCGCTTCACGCAGCGGCTGATCAGCGCTTTCACGACGCGCACGAACTATGGCGTGCTCTACGACATTGACATGCGGCTGCGGCCGTCCGGGCGCGCCGGTCCCGTGGCTTCACATGTCGATGCGTTCGCCGAGTACCAGGACAAGGAAGCCTGGACCTGGGAGCATATGGCGCTCACCCGGGCGCGGGTGATTTCCGCTTCGCCGCAATTCAGCGACAAAATCGAGAGCGTCATTCGCCGCGTATTGACGCGGCCACGTGATGCCGGCGGCGTTGCGATCGATGTGGCCGATATGCGCCGAGCCATTGCCCTGGAAAAGGGCGAAGACGATCTCTGGGATCTGAAATATGTCGCGGGGGGGCTGGTCGATATCGATTTCATCGCCCAGTACCTGCAACTCGCGCAGGGCGCAGACAAGCCCGACATCCTCGACGTCAACACGCTGCATGTGCTCGATAATGCCGGGCGGATCGGCGTATTGCCGCCGGCGTCGGTGGAAATATTGCGGTCGGCGGCGCTGCTCTATCACGACCTGACGCAAATCCTGCGGCTCTGCGTCGATGAAAAATTCAATCCGGAGACGGCGGGAGAGGATCTATTGCAGATCATGGCGCGGGCCGGTGATGCGCCGGATTTCTCTTCCCTTCAGGCCCGGGTCCGGGAGACCCAGGTCGAAGTGCGCCGGGTGTTTCAGGCGGTGGTCGAGGGACGCAATGGTTGAGCGACCCCCCGTGCGGGCGCTTCGTCGCTCCTGCGCCTCGATTGATCGTCATTGTTGATTGAAGCGGCCTAAAAAAGCGCATTTGATAGCCGTTACGCGTTGCGCATCGTCGAGATAGAAGGAGAAACCCGCCGTGAAATTTGCTGCGCGTCTTAGCCTTGCGATGGGGCTGGCTGTTGTTGCTGGCTTCGCGTCGCCCACTTTGGCGCAAGCGCCGGGGCCGGCGTCAGAGGCTCCATTCCTCGCCGAGAACGAAGCCGCCATGAACAAAATGATGGCGGATATGAACGTGAAGCCGACGGGGGATGTCGACCGCGACTTCGTGGCAATGATGATACCGCATCATCAAGGAGCCATCGATATGGCACGGTTGATGCTGCGCTATGGCCATAACGAGCAACTTCGACGGCTGGCCCAGGAAATCATCGTCACCCAGCAGCAGGAGATCGTGACGATGCGGCTCGCAATCGGCGAGCCGCCATCGCCCGCCGCCGCACCGGCGCAATCTCAGCCGGCGTCCGGTCCCGATCCGAAGGCGATGCCCGATCACAATTCCATGCACATGAAATGAGAATGGCCGTGAAGCGAAATTTTGCGATCGCAAGCTTGGTGATCGTTTTGCTTGTCGGTCTCAATCCGGCTTTCGCAGGCCAGGCTCCCGGCGCGGCAGCAGCCCCGGACGTTCCGATCAGCCATCGTGATCGCGTCTATACGGCCGAACAGTTTTCCAACACGGTTTCCGTCACCGATCCGGTCGACAATAAGCTCGTCGGTGTGATCAGGCTCGGCGATCCACAGCCGACGAATTTCAGCCCGCTCTACAAGGGGCAGGTTCTGGTTCACGGAATGGGATTTTCGCCGGATCACAGGACGATTGCGGTCGTTTCCATCGGCTCAAACTCCGTGACCTTCATCGACACCGCAACCAACGCCGTCAAGCACACGACCTATGTCGGGCGCTCGCCGCACGAGGCGTTCTTTACCCAGGACGGCAAGGAAGTGTGGGTGACGGTGCGTGGCGAGGACTACGTCTCGGTGCTGGACGGAACGACCTTCGAGGAGAAGGCTCGCATCAAGGTGCCGGCAGGTCCGGGCATGACGATCTTCTCACCGGACGGTCAATACGGCTACATTTGCTCGTCGTTCAATCCTGAAACGGTGGTGGTGTCGGTTGCCGATCGCAAGATCGTCGGGCACGTGCAGCAGGACAGCCCGTTTTGTCCTGACATTGCCGCAACGCCTGACGGCAAGCAGGTCTGGCTCACGCTCAAGGATACCGGCAGGACCATGGTTTTCGACGCCAAGCCACCTTTTGCGATCCTGAAATCGATGGACACCGGACCGATTACCAATCACGTCAACATCGTACACAACGCCAAAGGGACCTTTGCCTATGTGACCATAGGCGGCTTGAACCAGATCAAGGTTTTTCGAACCGACGACTTCTCGCAGGTGGCGACGATTCCGGTCGGCAAGTTGCCGCACGGAATCTGGCCTTCCGGTGACGGCGGCCGTGTCTACGTCGGTCTCGAAAATGCAGACGCCGTGATCGCGATCGACACGCTGACAAACAAGGTTATTGCGATAAGCCAGGTTGGTCAGGCGCCACAGGCCATTGCCTATGTTTCCGGCGCGGTGCCGGAAGGCGAGGGGAAAGAAAATCTGCAATCGCTCGGCGCCGCCGGTCAGGTGGCTCAACTTCGATTAGCTGGCCCAAAGGCTGCTGGCGAAAACTCCGGCGTTGACGCCTCGACCAGCGTCTCGCTGTTCGATCAAGGGCTCACTCAGGTTCTGCAGGCCGCTGTTGCCGGGCTGGAGTCGAAGCAGCCTTATGTCCTCGCGCTAGCAAACCATCCCGATGGCATCGGTGTTTTGGAGCCGCTCGCGGAGTTCATGACCAACCCTGCGGGCGCTGCGATCGTCAATGCCACTGGCCCGATCCGGCAGATCGTGCAGGGTGATCGGGAAACCATCCGGCGCTATCTCGTGATCGCGCGCGGCAACCCGACTAAGCTCGGACCCATCGTACAAACTCAGCAATGAGCCGCTATCGGTGGCCTATTCCGGCGGATGTCAGTACGCTTTCACGCCCGCGGCTTTCAGCGATGCGATCGCCTCGCGGACATTCGGATCAAGGCCGGCGCCACCAGCATCGATGTGGGCGAAGATCGCCTTGCGCATCCGCGGGTCCCAGAATTTGCGGATGTGGTCGGCCACGCCGGCGATGGCTTGGTCTTGCCCCTGGCTCTGGAAAAATTTTCCGATTTGATTGGCCATATAGACCAACCGGTCGTCGGTGCTATGCGACATGAGCAGTTCCTTGGGCCGTTCCTTGAGCGATCGCCGCAGATGTAATGCGATCCGGATGGGTGAAGATTTCGAACCCGTCGGAGCGCGCGACCGCGACCAACGTAATGCCGGCAGCTTCCGCGATTCTGACGGCCAGCGCTGTCGGCGCCGAAACGGCGACCATCACGGCAGCGCCCATGGCGGCGGTTTTCTGAACCATTTCGACCGAGACACGGCTGGTCAGCAAGACCATTCCCTCGCTTGTCGGCACTTTGGTTTGCGCGAGCGCACCGGCCAGTTTGTCGAGCGCGTTGTGGCGGCCGACGTCTTCGCGCAGCGCAACCATGCCACCTGCCGGCGTCCAGAACGCCGCGCCGTGGACGGCACGGGTCTCGATATTGATCGGCTGCAACGGCGATATGCTGGCCATCGCGGTCATGATTTCGCGTGGGCTAAATGAGCGTCCCTTCGCAATGACAGCGGCCGGACGCACGGCTTCCGCAATCGAATCGATTCCGCAAAGCCCGCAACCGGTAGGTCCCGCGATGTGCCGTCGCCGTTCGCTGAGGCGGGAGGCTTTGTCCTCCGCCAGCCACATCCGCAGTTCGATGCCATCGTCGAGATCGACGATGTCGAGCGAGGCAATTTCGCCAGGCGACTGCACGATGCCTTCGCTGAGGCTGAAGCCGATGGCGAAATCATCGAGGTTCTGCGGCGTCCCCATCATGACCGCGTAGGTGCCGCCGTTATAGGTCAGCGCCAGCGCGGTCTCTTCCGGGATCGCACGCGTGCCCTCGCTGAGGCGCCCATCGCGCCAGGCCAGTCGGTCAACGGTGCGAACCGGATCGCGCACGGTTACTCCGCTGCTTCCACCACGGGAGCGATGCGCCGCGAGTGGCGCGCCTGTTCGTCATAGGCCTTTTGCCATTCCGACGGGCCGTTGGAGGGCGAGATTTGCACCGCCGTGACCTTGTATTCGGGGCAGTTGGTCGCCCAATCGGAGAATTCGGTCGTAATGACGTTGGCCTGGGTGTCCGGATGGTGGAACGTGGTGTAGATCACGCCCGGCGCGACGCGATCGGTGATCAACGCGCGCAACGTCGTCTCGCCAGCACGACTTGCCAGTCGTACCCAGTCGCCATCGCGTATACCACGCTGCTCGGCGTCGTGCGGATGGACTTCGAGCCGATCTTCCTCGTGCCAGATGACGTTGTCGGTGCGGCGGGTCTGCGCGCCGACATTGTATTGGCTGAGGATGCGGCCCGTGGTCAGCAGGAGCGGGAAGCGCGGCCCGGTTCGCTCGTCGGTCGGGACATATTCGGTGACGACGAACTTGCCCTTGCCGCGGACAAAGCCGTCGATATGCATCACCGGCGTGCCTTCGGGCGCTTTCTCGTTGCAGGGCCACTGCACCGAGCCGAGTTCATCGAGTTTGGCGTAGGAGACGCCAGCAAAGGTCGGGGTCAGCGCCGCGATCTCGTCCATGATTTGCGACGGATGATCGTACTTCATCTCGAAGCCCATCGCCTTTGCGAGGCCGATGGTCACTTCCCAGTCGGCCAGGCCGTTGCGCGGGGTCACCATCTTGCGAATGCGCTGGATACGTCGTTCGGCGTTGGTGAAGGTGCCGTCCTTTTCCAGGAAGGTCGAACCCGGCAGGAAGACATGGGCGTAGTTCGCGGTTTCGTTCAGGAAGAGGTCGTGGACGACGACGCATTCCATCGACGATAGCGCGGCCACGACATGCTTGGTGTTGGGATCGGATTGCAGGATGTCCTCACCCTGCACGTACATTCCCATGAACGTGCCTTCGATTGCGGCATCGAACATGTTGGGGATGCGCAGGCCCGGCTCCGGGTTGAGCTTGACGTTCCATAGCGCTTCGAACTGATCGCGCACCGCATCGCCCGAGATGTGACGGTAGCCAGGCAGTTCGTGCGGGAACGAACCCATGTCACAGGCGCCCTGCACGTTGCCGGCGGCTCGTGCTTCGCGGCGGAATCGTTCGACTCGGCTGTCATCCAGCGAGCCATGGAGAAGGACCTTGAGGGCGACGCGCCGGCCTAGTGACACTTGTTCGGCCTCGCAAACGATTCCCATACCGCCCCGGCCCACCTCGTGGACAATCCGATAATCTCCGAGTCG
>CAVVZW010000148.1:0-11252 GCA_963752265.1 uncultured Alphaproteobacteria bacterium | reverse complement strand
CAATGTATTGCTCTGGCCGTCGGCGACAAAAGTGCAAAGCTGCCGATCACGGCAAAGCCTGCCGCGAGCCCTTTCACGTAATTCATGATTCCCCCTATGGTTCTTTTGTATTTTGGTGAAGTGAATGATGGGCAAGTTCGGCAATAGTGCGCGTTGTTGGGTACACCGTCAATGATCCGCAGATACCGCTTGCGCTTGCTGCAATTGCGAAGTGCAGTAATGTTCGGAGGTCGGCGCGGCGATGTTTTTTCCGGAGAATTCAGCTGATGCTCCGCTTTTTCATTCGGACCCGATCGCACCGCCAAGCGCTAGCAGGTGCCGGCATACTTCTCGCCGTGCCTTGTCATTTCGCGAGCGCCGGCAGCGTGACGCTTGCGCCGGCAGAATTGCCGGCCGTCGCCACGATCGACCAGCGTTTTCAATCGTTCAATCTGGAAATGGTTACGGTCACAGGTGGGCCGTTCTGGAAACCCTACGCAGGTGCAGATGATTTGGCGAAGTCTCGGGAAACCAACCGGTCCGCGCCAGCCAGGCAGCCGGATTTGTTTTCGGACCGGCCGCCGATCGATCTGGCAAATCCGCGCTTGCGGAAGTTCGCGTCCGCCCTGTCGCCAGCCTATCTGCGCGTCAGTGGAACCTGGGCCAATTCGACGTTTTTTGCGGGATCAGACGGTACGCCGCCTCGGCCGCCGGCAGGATACAAAGGCGTGCTGACAGGGCATCAGTGGAGCGACGTGATCGATTTTTCGAACGCCATCGATGCGCCAATCGTGACATCCTTTGCAATCAGTCCCGGCACGCGAGACCGCAAGGGCGTATGGCAGCCCGATTCTGCGCGGCGGGTGATGGCAGCAACCCGCGCCGCCGGCGGGCAGATTGCCGCCGCTGAGTTCATGAACGAGCCGGATCTGCCTGCGATCGGCGGCGCGCCCGCGGGTTATGATGTCGCCGCCTATGCGCGGGATTTCGCAGCCTTTCACGACTTCATGAAGCAGGCGGCACCACAGGTGATGATCCTCGGGCCCGGCACCATGGGCCGCGGAGCGGTGGCTGCGGAGCTGTTCCGGACTTCGGCCTCGGCCATCGACACAGTTTCATATCATTTCTACGGCGATTTATCGGAACGCTGCACCCCCACGCACGGCGCGGACGCCGCTCTCTCCGAGGAATGGCTTTCTCGCACTGAACAGACTTTCGTGTTTTATCGCTCGTTGCGTGACGAGGCCGCGCTGGGCAAGCCAATCTGGCTTACCGAAACGGCGGAAGCCGCCTGCGGCGGCAATCGATGGAGCTCGACGTTTCTCGATACCTTCAGATACCTCGACCAGCTCGGACGGCTGGCAAGGGCGGGCGTGCAGATCGTCATGCACAATACGCTTACGGGAAGCGACTACGGCGTTCTCGACGAGATGACGTTCCTGCCACGGCCGAACTACTGGGCCGCGCTGCTCTGGCGGCAATTGATGGGAGGTGTGGTGCTCGATTCGGGCATCCCCCTACAACAAGGTTTGCACGTCTATGCCCACTGTCGGCGGCAAAATCCCGGCGACGTCGTGCTGCTGGTTATCAACAACGATCCCCGGGAATTGAGAGAGCTTCTTCTGCCGAATGCTTCGTCGAGGTTCACGCTGGACGCCGCAACCTTGCAGGATGGTGCTGTCCGCATGAACGGCACCGTATTGGCTGAAGGCGCCTTGGATCGATTCCCCGAACAGGCCGGTATCCCCGCGGACCCGGGCTTGGTGAGATTCGCGCCGGTGACCATCACCTTTCTCGTGATTTCAGGCGTTAATAATCGCAACTGCCATTAGAGACCGAGTGACGTGCTCGACGCGTATTCGTGCGACCCGTCGCTTCGCGATGACAGCTGTTTAACATTCAAATCAGTGGCGGCCGAAGCCAATCAAGCGTGCCACGCGTTAATCAGCACCTACTGCGTCGCCTTCTGCAAGTAGGCGATGAGGTCGGCGCGATCGGCTGCACTAGAGATGCCGGCATAGGGCATGCGGTTGGCGGGGATGAAGGCTTGCGGATCGGTGATATATTTGTCGAGCGTCTCGGCGGTCCAGGTCACGCCGCTGCGTTTCATGGCGGGCGAATAGCGGAAATCGGCGAGTTCACCGGCCTTGCGCGAGAAGAGACCGTGCAGGCTCGGCCCCACTTCACTGGCGCCAGCGTCCAGTTTGTGACAGGCGGCGCATTCCCTAAAGCGGGCTTCGCCCCGCGTCGCATCGCCTTCGGCATGTGCTGTTGTGACGAGCGTCGAGGCGAGCAGCCAAATAGCCGTAGCTAACTTCTTCCCAATCATGCACTCACCAGCGGGCCCGGATTCTTCAGATATCGATTCTTGATGGCGTCGGCGGTCCAGTAAGCCAGCGCGCCGACGGGGCCGGTCGGATTGTAAGCTGAGTTGTGCGGGAACACGTTGGCGCCAACGACGAACAGGTTGTGGCAATCCCAGCTTTGCAAGTATTTGTTCACCGCGCTGTCGCCTGAATTCGTCCCCATGATGGTGCCGCCGGTGTTGTGCGTGCTTTGATAGGGCACCACGGTCCAGGGGGTGGTGCGCGCCACAGCCGGGTTGAGCTTGGTCGGGTTCATCGATTTGGCGATGGTGTTGATGGTTTGTGCGGCGTGGATACCCATCTTGTGCTCATTGGCCTGGTAGTCGAAGGTCATTCGCATCAACGGCTGGCCGAACGCGTTGCGATAGGTCGGGTCGAGGTCAAAGCAATTGTAGCGGTTGGCCATCACGCTGCCGCTGGCATTGATGACCATCGCCGTTTGGTACCATTTCGCCGTCGCCCGCTTCCATTCGCTGCCCCATTGCGGCGTACCTGAAGGTACGGGACGGTAGCCGATCGGCAGCGGCGTGTTGAAACCTCCGGCCACGACATATCCGCCGACGAATTCGTGGGGCGCGCGGTCGAAGTCCCAGTTGGCGTGGAAGTCGTCGATCGTGGTGTTGGAGCCGCCGGCATTCATGAAGGGGTTGAAATATTTTCCTTCAAAGAACAGCGTCGCGCTGGCGCCGGTCTGGTAGCAATAATTCTTGCCGATGATGCCTTTCTGCGTCACGGGATCGTAAGGCGTGCCGATGCCGGACAGCAGCATCAGGTGAACGTTGTTGATGGCGTAGGCACACAGCAGCACGATCGACGCCGGCTGCTCGAATTCCTCACCGTTGAGAATGTTGGTGTAGGTGACACCGGTCACGCGCTTGCCGTCGGAGTCCTTGAGCACCTTGGTGACCCAGGAATTGGTTCGCAATTCGAAATTCGGCCGCGACATCGCGATCGGGATCACCGTGATATGCGGGCTGCCTTTGGCGTTGGCTTCGCAGCCGAAGCGCTGGCAGTAGCCGCAATATTGGCAGGCGCCGAATTTCGAGCCGTCCGGATTTGTGTAGGCCTGCGAGGCGTTGGCCGATGGACGCGGGAAAGGATGATAGCCGGCGTTGCGCGCGGCCTCAGAAAACATCTCGCTCGCCAGGATCGGCGTCAGCGGCGGCAGCGGATATTCGCGCTCGCGCGGCGCCTCGAACGGATTGCCGCCCTCCTGGATCTTTCCGCCGAGATTTCCGGCCTTGCCCGAAACCGCCGCGGTGTATTCGAACTTGTCATAATAAGGCTCGAGTTCGGCGTAGCTGATGCCCCAGTCCTGAATCGTCATGTCGTCAGGAATAAATTTCTTGCCGTAACGCTCCTCGTAATTGGAACGAAGCTTGAACTCCATGTCGGTCCAGCGCCAGGTATGGCCACTCCAGTGCACGGCGGTGCCGCCGACGACCTCGCCCGGCAGGAAGGAGCCGAGCCGGCGCATTGGCAGCGCCTCCTGCTGTGGACTATTACGCACTGTGATGGTGTCGCGCGCGGTGTTCTGCATCAGGTCGTGACGCACGACGTAGCGCAACTCGTCGCGGATGTTGGGCAGCGCGTAATCATTTTCAGGAGTGCGCATCGCACCGCGCTCGAGCGCGACCACCTTCAGACCAGTCTCGGTCAGTTCTTTGGCCAGAATGCCACCGGTCCAGCCGAGACCCACGATAACGACGTCAACTTCCTTGAGCTTCGTGGTCATGTCTTGCCCCCTAGCTCATGTCCGCGATGCCGACGGGTTTGTTTGGAAACGGCTTGCCGCGGTATTGCGCGACGTGATCGCGGTGCACTGCGATGACGCCGGGAAAGCCGATGATCGCCCATCCCGCCTTGTTGCGGTTGCCGCCATAGATCGGGTCGGAGTACATGCCCTCGACCACGGTCTGATAGAGCGTGGTCCAGAACACCCGCACCGGCAGGCCGCTATCGAAGGTGATCTTGCCGGTGGAGAGGCCGATCAGAACCTCTTGACGCTGGTCTGAAGTGATCCGGTCGAAGGTGTTGCCATACATCTTGTGGCAGTGGGCGTTGGTTGCCGCGATGCCGGCGCGGTAGAGCTGCGCCGGCGTCAGTGGCAGCTGGTAGCCCTGGCTCGGGGCGCCGAGTTTCCACGGTCCCTGCATATAGAGACGATCGCCCTTGCCCCAGCCGCCCGCCAGTGCGCGGTCGATATAGATATTGACGCCGAGATCGGTGCCTTTCGGGCTGACCTCGTCGGCGGGAACCATATGGTCCACAAGGGCTTCGACAAATGCCGCTTCGTCGAGATTGAGAAAGGCGTAGCCGGCCGGTTCCGCGGCAGCAGGGTACGTCTGTGCTGGCTGTTCGGCCTGCGCTGTATCCGGCGTTGCAATCGCTGTTGTCGCGCTGGCCGCGGCGGCGCCGCTGACCACGGCCGTTTTCAGAAAATCGCGCCGGTCGAACCCCCGGTTCTTCATGATTGTTTCCCCTCACGGCCGGGATGTGTCCCAGCGTCTTTGTTGGACGCGAGCATGCGGTTTTTGCCATGGCCGGGCAATGCGAGAATAAGCAGGGCGCTCCGTTCCGCACTCATGGCTGGTTGTCTTTTATGACCGGTCGTCCTTTTTGAAGCTTTGCCTTCGCGCCAGTGTGGCCGCTCTGGAGCCCGCATCTTCACTGCCGCGGGGTCGTCATGCGGACTTCTGAACCAAGCCACACGAGATCGATCGGTTTCGATCCCGATGAGTGTGTCTTGATTCTCACGCATGCGGTTTTGCGAAATTGCGTTCGCGTGTGTCGACGCGCGTTCAAATAATCGGCGTCGTGTCATCAGGAATAATTCGGGAGCACGGTCCAACTTGTTCGCGTAAATTGCCGCGGTGTTTTCATGCGGAAAACGTAGCCTTTCCGAAACTTTCATAAAAACTTTTTTAGAGAAAGCCAGCTGCAGCGTGGTTTTCTAAAATAGTTTTTAGATCGTAAAACGTTTTTTATATGATAAAAATCATATTATAGATTTTTGTCGAATTCTGAATTCTTTGTTGCGTTCGGGTGACAACATTTTCCGACGAGGTGATGCAGGATCATTCACGTAAGGGGTCCTCATTCGAGGCTCCGCAACCGGGCAGTTCGCGGCGTTGTGGTTGGTGCCGCGCCTATTTTGGGGGACTTTACGTGAAGAGGACTTTCATCTCAGCAGCGGCCATCTTGGCCTTCGCAGCGACGGCTCATGCCGACGAGATCTCGGATCTCCAGGCTCAGGCCAAGCAATTGCGTGAGCAGAACGCGGCGCAGAACGCGGCGACAACCAGACGTCTCGCCGATCTCGAAAAGCGGCAGAAGGCTCTCGAAGCCGCCAAGCCGGTCGCGATCAATCCGGTCGACGCGATGGCGGCCGACCTGCCCTACAAGGCAGCGGTGAAGGCCAAGCCGCCGGAGAACGACGACATCTGCATCAAGGGCATTTGCGTCTACGGCAATTTTGATATGGGTGTTTCGTACAACCAGCACGGCGACCCATTCAACGCGATGGCAGGTGGTCCGCTGAACTACATCGTGGAGAAGGCCTCTAACGGATCCTACTTTGGCGTCGCTTCCAACCAGATGAGCACCTCGTTCATCGGTCTGCGCGGCAAGCAGGAGATCGGCGACAATCTCTATGCCGTGTTCAACTTGCAGACCCTCTTCAATCCAGCGAGCGGGATGAACGCGAACGGTGTCGGCGCGATTGCGCAGAATAACGGTCTCGGCGCGGCTCCGGCGCTTGGCAGTTCTGCGAACTCCTATGGCGACTCGTCGAAGGCTGGCCAGATGTTCAACAACGCGGCCTACTTCGGAGTCAGTTCGCCTACTTACGGCACGTTTACCATGGGCCGTCAGAGCGCGCTGACTTCAGACCTCGTCGTCAACTATGATGCGCTCTCCGGTTCGAACGCTTGGTCTCTGATCACCTTCGAGGGCGCTACCGGCGGCGGCGGCGTTACCGAGGACCGCATCTACGACAACTCATATGAGTACCGCCTCAATGTCGGCCCGGTGCGCTTGGCGGCTGAATTTCAGGCTAGAAACGGCGGCAACAGCGCCACTGGTAACGCGTTTGAAGGCGATGCCGGCTTCGACTATATGGGCCTGTCGATGGACCTCGTTGGTGGCAAGATCACTGACGCGCTTTCAGTCGGGACTACTTTAAGCGGCGCGCAGGTCAACGCGCTAACCGCTAACCAGCTTGGAACGGCTCCAGGCGGGCTCGGCTACGCAATCCCATGTTCTCTCGGGTGCGTATCGGGTGTCGTCTCAGATAACACCGTCATCGCCATCGCTGGCAGATACACCATTGGGCCGTGGAAGCTCTTCGGCGGGTACGAATACCTTAGTTATGCGAACCCGAACAATCCGCTCGCGCCCGGAGCCTTTGCCGCAGGTGGTTACAACGTGGCTTTCGTCAACAACAACAACTATATCACAGACAGGAACCAGAGCGTCTTCTGGGCCGGCGTGAAGTACTCGGTAACTCCGGCTTTTGATGTCATGGCTTCCTACTACGGCATCCGGCAGGGCTTCTACACCGTCGGTGCGGGAGCCGGAGCGGGTGGAAATCCGACGTTCTCCGCTGGGAATGGCGCCGTGGCTAGCGCCGTTCAAGCGGCTAACTGCGCCATCAACAGCGCAAGTTCGGCCGGGTGCTCCGGAGCGTTAGACATGTTCTCGGTGGTGCTGGACTGGCGGTTCGCGCGGCATGTCGATCTCTATGCGGGCGTATCCTACTCGCAGAAGACCGGCGGGTTGGCTAACGGCTTCATTCTGTCGAATGCCAACGGCACTCTCACCGGCAACAACGTGATCAATAAGGTCTCGACCTACGATCCCGGCGTCGGCCTTCGCTACCAGTTCTGAGGGACGTATCATGACATGACGTGAGACAGAGGCTCCGGGTTCCGTATCGAACACGCGGTTCGTGGAACCTCCGCTATGCCGCTTCGCAAATGAAAAAACTATGACGGTATCCATCACGAAACTTCACGAAATCGAAAAGAGAGCCGTGATCCTCAATCACAAAAATGAAATCGGGTACGAGAGATCGATCACATGACGTTTATACTTCTAAGAGGCGCACTCAAATGGTCGGTTATCAGTGGTCGGCTTGCAGTGTTCCTGTGGCGAGCCGGCCACAGCATTTCTTTTCCCCATGAGGCAAGTGGCTGCCCAAGGAGACTCCGTTCGGGGCTCCGTAACCAGGCAGTTCGCGGCGAAGGTTAGTGCCGCGCCTTATGTGGGGGATCTACGTGAAACGGACTTTCATCTCAGCAGCAGCCATCCTGGCCTTCGCTGCGACAGCTCACGCCGACGAACTCTCGGATGTTCAAGCGCAGGCAAAGCAGTTGCGTGAACAAATGACCAAGCGTCTCGCCGATCTTGAGAAGCGTCAGAAGGCTCTCGAAGCCGCCAAGCCGGTCGCGATCAATCCGGTCGACGCGATGGCGGCCGACCTGCCCTACAAGGCAGCGGTGAAAGCCAAGCCGCCGGAGAACGACGACATCTGCATCAAGGGCGTCTGCGTTTACGGCAACTTCGATATGGGTGCGACCTACATCCAGCACAGCGCACCGTTCAGCGGCACCGCCGCCGGCGCTCCGCTCGACACGCTGGTGTCGAAAAACGGCGGCCAGGGCTCCTACTTCGGCGTTGGCGTCAACCAGATCAGCACCTCGTTCATCGGTTTGCGCGGCAAGCAGGAAATCGCGGATAATCTCTACGCGGTGTTCAACTTGCAGACCCTGTTCAACCCGGCTTCCGGCATGAATGCCAACGGCACCGGCTCGATAGCGCAGAACAACGGCTTGCCGGTTCAGTCGCAGAACGGCTTCGGCGACTCCTCGAAGGCCGGTCAGATGTTCAACAACGCCGCCTACTTCGGTATCAGTTCGCCGACCTACGGTACGTTCACCATGGGCCGCCAGTCCGCGCTGACCTCGGACCTCATCGTCAACTATGACCCGCTTGCGGGATCGAACGCCTGGTCGGTTATCACCTTCCAGGGCGCTAACGGCGGCGGCGGCGACACCGAGGACCGCATCCTCGACAACTCTTATGAGTATCGCGTCAATGTCGGCCCGGTGCGTTTGGCTGGTGAAATCCAGGCCCGCAACGGCGGCAATAGCGGCACTGGCAACAACTTCCAGGGCGACGTCGGCTTCGATTACATGGGCTTCTCGCTCGACTTCACCGCCGCCAAGGTCTTCGACGCCATTTCTGCTGCGCCGCTTGGCGTTGGCGTTATTCCGACGGTTGCCCTCGGCAACGGTCAGGTCGCCATCACGGCGTCCGACAACACGGTGTTCCAGGTCGGCGCCCGCTACGCGATCGGGCCGTGGAAGCTGTTCGCTGGCTACGAGCACATCGACTTCTCGAACCCGAACAATCCGCTGGCAGCCTGGTGCCTTCATTGCGGGTGGCCTTACTCGCCGGTACGGTGAATAACAACGGCTTTGTCGACCGACAAGATCCTGCAGACGGCCTGGATCGGCGCTCGTTACTCCATCACATCGGCGCTCGACATCACCGGTGCGTACTACCACGAGTGGCAGAACAGCTTCAATAACGGCAATGGTAGCAACCCGCTTGCCAACTGCACCACGGCGATTTCCGCTGGCTGCTCGGGCACGCTGGACGCTGTCTCGCTGGTCGTCGATTGGCGGTTCGCCAAGCACATGGACATGTACGCCGGCGTGATGTGGTCGCAAGTACAGAACGGCCTCGCCAACAACTTCATCGTCAACAACTTGGGCGCGACTGTCCAGGGCACGGGTGGAAACAAGTCATCCAACTACGATCCCGGCGTTGGTCTCCGATATCAGTTCTGATGGAGACGTAACGAACACCGCGGGCAGAGATATCTGAGTTCGGTCTGAGAACTCTCACCTTCTGCCTACCACCAGTCGGCCGGTTCTTGAATTTGGGTTTCGGGCCGTCTGGTTAGACATCGAGGATGGACCCCGGGAATCGGGGCCCATTCTAGGCTTCGCAAGGTCCAAGGAGACAATCGATAGTTGTATAAAATGTAAAAATCCTACCATAGATATAAAATCGACTGTGTCATTGCGGCAACAGGGCCAACTCGTTTTAGGGACGCCCCCCCTAAAAGATGGCTTTTGGCCGACTGTGGCGCGTCGGTTACAGTATTTCCGTGTTCCCTGAAGCAGAGTGGATGCCTAAGGAGTCCTCATTCGAGGCTCCGTAATCAGGCAGTTCGCGGCGTACGTTGGTGCCGCGCCTATTTTGGGGGACCTACGTGAAAAGGACTTTCATCTCAGCAGCGGCCATTCTGGCTTTCGCCGCTACGGCGGCACACGCCGACGAGCTCACGGATATCCAGGCTCAAGCCAAGCAAATGAGAGAGCAGAATGCGGCGATGACCAAGCGTCTCGCCGACCTGGAAAGGCGGCAGAAGGCTCTTGAAGCCGCCAAGCCGATCGCCATTAATCCGGTGGACGCGATGGCGGCCGACCTGCCCTACAAGGCAGCCGTCAAGGCTCCGCCACCGCAGAACGACGACATCTGCATCAAGGGTATCTGCGTCTATGGCAACTTCGATATGGGTGTCATGTACCAGAACCACGGCACGGCCTTCGCACCGATGGCCGGTGGTCCGCTCGACTACCTGACCTCGAAGAACTCGAACGGTGCGTATTTCGGCGTCGCCGCGAACATGCTCAGCACCTCGTTCCTAGGTCTGCGCGGCAAGCAGGAAATCGCCGACAATCTCTATGCCGTGTTCAACTTGCAGACCCTTTACAACCCGGCCTCCGGCCAGAACGCAAACGGCCCGGGATCGGTTGCCCTCAACAGCGGCCTGTCGACGAATCTCTATTCGCAGAACTCCTTCGGCGATTCGTCGAAGGGCGGTCAGCTGTTCAACAACGCGGCTTACTTCGGTATCAGTTCGCCGACCTATGGTACGTTCACCATGGGCCGTCAGTCCGCTCTGAGCTCGGACCTCATCGTCAACTATGACCCGCTCTCCGGTTCCAACGCCTGGTCGCTCATCACCTTCCAGGGCGCGAACGGCGGCGGCGGCAACACCGAAAACCGAATTTACGACAACTCATATGAGTATCGCGTGAATGTCGGCCCAGTGCGGTTCGCGGCTGAAGTTCAGGCCCGCACTGGCGGCAATAGCTCGACCGGCAACGCCTTCGAAGGCAACATCGGCTTCGACTATATGGGTCTGTCGATGGATTTCGTCGGCGGCAAGATCTATGACTTCGTCGGCATCGGTGGCTCGGCTCTGTCGCAGGCGAATCTTACCCTTTGCGTGAATAACTTCGGCTCGGTTGGTGGCTGCGTTCCGGCCACGGTTTCGGACAACACCGTGTTCTCGGTTGCTGCCCGCTACACGATCGGACCGTGGAAAATCTTCGGTGGGTATGAGCACATCGACTTCGCGAACCCGAACAACCCGCTGCTTCCGGGTGCGTTCGTGCAGGGTACCTACATCGCTCCGGCGCCGAACAACGCCAACTTCCCGAACGACAAGATCCTGCAGACGGCGTGGGTTGGTGTTCGTTACGCCATCACCCCGGCTCTCGATATCACCGGCGCGTACTACCACGAGTGGCAGAACACCTTTGCGGCCGCTGGCGGCGCCAACGCTGTTGGTTGCGCCAACTTCGGCAATGCCTTCTCGTCGCAGTGCGCCGGCACCATCGATGCAGTCTCGGCTGTTCTCGACTGGCGCTTCGCCCGGCACGTCGACGTCTTCGCTGGCGTGATGTGGTCGCAGATCAGCGGCGGTATTGCCAACGGCTTCCTGCTCGCCAACGGCAACCCCAACGGGAACGGTACCATCGTCAACGCCAACTCCGGCAACAAGGCCTCGTCCTTCGATCCCGGCGTCGGTCTCCGCTACCAGTTCTA
>CAVVZW010000147.1:0-17471 GCA_963752265.1 uncultured Alphaproteobacteria bacterium | reverse complement strand
CCCGGATTGACCCATGCCACGATCGGAATATCCGGATGCCAGCGATTGTGGATCTTGTCATTTTCATAAGCCGACTTCGAAAGATCGACCTTGATCAGTGTCTCTGGCATCTCAACACTCCCCTGTTTTATGAGCCATATACAAATCAAACCGATAGATATTTGGAGATCTGCGCCGCATCGACGCCCTCGCGCGCCTCATCGCGAACGATCTCGCCGTTTTCAATGACGAGCACACGATCCGCGACGTCGAGCGCGAAGCTCAGCACTTGCTCCGAGACCACGATCGAAAGGCCGCGCTCGTCGCGAATCCGCTTCAGGGTGCGCGCCATGTCCTTGATGATCGACGGCTGGATTCCTTCTGTAGGTTCATCCAGCAACAGAACTTTTGGCTTGGTGGCGAGCGCGCGCGCGATCGCCAATTGTTGCTGCTGACCGCCAGAAAGATTGCCGCCGCGGCGACCTTTCATTTCGAGCAGCACGGGAAACAATTCATAGATGCTGCCGGGCACCTCGGTCTCACCCGAGACAACGAGGCCGGTCTCGATGTTTTCCTTCACCGTCATGGTGGAGAAGATCATGCGGCCCTGCGGCACGTAGGCGAGGCCCTTGGCGACGCGGTCATAGCTCGGCAGTTTGCTGAGCTCGGCGCCTTCCATGGTCACCGAACCGCTCTTGGTTGGTACGATCCCCATCAGCGACTTCATCAGCGTGGTCTTGCCCATGCCGTTACGGCCCATGATCGCGACGATCTCGTTGGGCGCGACCGACACGTTGAGGCCGTGCAACACCTCGCTCTGGCCGTAGGCGACGTGAAGATTGGAAATTGCCAGCATCAAAAAGCTCCTTGCCTCGCCCGCTCAGTGACCGAGATAGACTTCGATGACCTTGGGATCGGTCTTGACGTGCTCCATCGAACCCTCCGACAGGACCTGGCCCTGATGGAGAACCGTGACCTTGTGCGCGATGTCCTCGACG
This sequence comes from uncultured Alphaproteobacteria bacterium, assembly GCA_963752265.1. Lineage (GTDB taxonomy): Bacteria > Pseudomonadota > Alphaproteobacteria > Rhizobiales > Xanthobacteraceae > Bradyrhizobium. The sequence continues at coordinate 16,494 of CAVVZW010000147.1, read as the reverse complement.
AATTTCATGTCGTGCTCGATCACCAGCACCGAGCGGTCCTTGATGATGCGGTTGAGCAGTTCGGCGGTCTTGGCCCGCTCGCTGACGCTCATGCCCGCGACCGGCTCGTCAAGCATCAGCAGCTCCGGATCCTGGATCAGCAACATGCCGATCTCGAGCCATTGCTTCTGACCGTGGCTGAGCAACTCGGCCTTCACATTCAGCCGGTCGTTGAGGAAGATCATTTCGGAAACTTCGTGAACGCGGTCGCGCACCACGGCATCGCGCGTGAACGTCAGCGCCCCGAACACCGTGCGGCCGCGCGGAAACGAGATTTCGAGATTCTCGAACACCGTCAGGTCGTCATAGATCGACGGGGTCTGGAATTTACGGCCGACGCCCGCCTTGACAATTTCGTTTTCCCTCAGTTTCGTCAGCTCCTTGCCGCGAAACTGGATCGATCCCGACGTTGCTTTGGTCTTGCCGCAGATCAGATCGAGCACCGTGGTCTTGCCGGCGCCGTTGGGGCCGATGATGACGCGGATTTCGTTCTCCTCGACATAGAAGGAGAGGTCATTGACGGCCTTGAACCCGTCGAACGAAACCGTGAGCGCCTCGACCGCGAGCAGGAAGTCCTTGGGCTGGTGACCTATCAGCATGATCTACCTCCTCACTCGGCCGGTGCGCCGTTCGCGACCGAATTGTCGGGCAGCGTGAAGCCGGATTTCTTCCGCCCATCGATCAAGCCGTCGATGCGTGGCTGCACGTAATCTCCCCAGATACCGGCGAGACCGTTCGGGAATGCGAGCACAACCGCGATGAACAACCCGCCGAGCCCGAACAACCACAATTCAGGAAAGGATTCCGACAGGCTGGTCTTGGCGAAATTGACCAGCAACGTGCCGTAGATCGCGCCCAGGATCGAGAGCCGGCCGCCGACCGCGGTATAGATCACCATTTCGATCGACGGCACGATGCCGACAAAAGACGGCGACATAAATCCGACATTGAGCGCGAACATCGCGCCCCCGATGGCGGCGAAGACAGCGGCGACACAGAAGGCGAAGATCTTGAAGTTGGCGACGCTGTAGCCGGAGAAGCGGACGCGATCCTCCTTGTCGCGCATCGCGACCAGGATTTGGCCGAGTTTCGAGTGCCGAATGAACTGCGCGATGAAGATGCAGACGAACAGGCAGCCCACTTCGAAGAAGTAGAGAACGACCTTGGCGTGGTCGGGCCGGATGTCCCATCCGTGCAACGTGCGCAGATCGGTCATGCCGTTGATACCGCCGGTATAGCCCTGCTGACCGACGATCAGAATCGTCAGGATGGCGGCGACGGCCTGGGTGATGATCGCGAAATAGGTGCCGCCGACCCGGCGTTTGAACATCGCAGCGCCAATGATCAGGGCGAAAATGCCGGGCACCAGAATGACGGCGGCGATCGTCAGGGTGAGACTGTGGAATGGCTTCCAGAACAACGGCAGCGAGGTGATCTGATTCCAGTCCATGAAGTCGGGAATGCCGGGTGTCGACTGGATCTTGGTGTTTTCGACGCTCGATGCTTCGAGCTTGAGAAACATCGCCATGCAATAGCCGCCGAGGCCGAAGAACACACCCTGCCCGAGGCTCAAGATGCCACCATAGCCCCAGCAAATCACCAGGCCCAGCGCCACGAATGCGTAGGTGAGATATTTCGCGACCAGATTGAGCCTGAAGACATCGAGACAAAGTGGCAAGACCGCCACCAGGAATACGGCGAGTACCAGAATTCCGATGAGTTCCGATCGATTGAAGTAGCGATTGTCGGTCATGGCTCCAGCCTTTTTGTTATTTGCGAACCTTGAGGGCGAACAAGCCCTGCGGGCGCAGCATCAGGATTCCGACAACGGCAAGCAGCGTGAGGACTTTCGCCATCGACCCGGACATGAAGAATTCGAGGGTCGATTGCGTTTGTGAGATGCTGAACGCTGATGCGATGGTGCCGAGCAGGCTCGCGGCGCCGCCGAATACGACGACCAGGAACGTATCGACGATATAAAGCTGGCCGGAGGTCGGCCCGGTCGAGCCGATCATGGTGAAAGCACTTCCGGCGATGCCGGCAATGCCGCAGCCGAGGCCGAAGGTATAGCGATCGACCTTTTCGGTGTTGATGCCGACGGCGCCGGCCATAACGCGGTTTTGTACCACCGCGCGGACCTGACGGCCCCAGCGCGACAGGTACATGACGTAGCCGACCACCATGGTGATCAGCAATGTCAGCGACATCACGAAGATGCCGTTGATCGGAATTTCGATGCTGTCAGTAACCTGCAGTGAACCGAGCATCCATTGCGGCAGCTCGACGCCGACTTCTCGCGCACCGAAACCTGATCGATACGCCTGTTGCAGGATAAGGCTCAACCCCCACGTGGCGAGAAGAGTATCCAACGGACGCTTGTAGAGGTGCCGGATCAACACCCACTCCACCAGCATGCCGAGCGCACCGGACGCGATAAACGCCAGTATCATTGCCAGGAAGAAGTAGCCGGCGAACAATCCGGGAAGATAGGCCTGGAAGAAATTCGAGGTCATCCAGGTGACGTAGGCGCCGAGGATCATGAACTCGCCATGGGCCATGTTGATGACGCCCATCTGGCCGAAGATGATCGCAAGACCGAGCGCCATCAGCACGTAGACAGAAAACAGGATCAGGCCCGCAAAGCCCTGCATCACGAAGATCGAGCCCAAATCGCCAATCGAATAATCGCCGAACATCAATCCTGTCCTATGCCGCCGGAGGATCCGAACCCACGAACGGGGTTCGCGGGAAGCGCCCGTTTAGAGAGGGCGTGGACCTGGAGGTCCACGCCGCAGGGGTTGAGGTGGGAGCAATCGTGTCAGGGAGAACCGCCCACCGGCCACCCTTACTGATAGCCTTTGGGGAACGGATCCGGCTCGACGAGATCGGCGGTCTCGTAGATCAACTCGAACTGGCCATCGAGCTTGGCCCGGCCGACGCGCGTCTTCGACCACAAGTGATGGTTTTCATGGATGCGGACGTAGCCTTCGGGCGCACCCTTGAATTCGACACCGGGCGAGGCGGCCGCAATCTTGTCGACGTCAAAACTGCCGGCCTTTTCTACCGTTAACTTCCACAGCCACGGGCCGAGATAAGCAGCCTGCGTCACGTCGCCGATAACGGTTTTGGCTCCCCACATCTTCTGGAATGCCGGAACGAAGGCCTTGTTGTTGGCATTGTCCAGGGATTCGAAGTACTTCATGCAGGCGTAAGCGCCGGCGATATTCTCACCGCCGATACCGTCGATTTCGTCTTCGGTCACCGAGATCGTGAGCAGCGCCTGCTTCGACAGGTCGATGCCGGCCGCCTTGAGCTGCTTGTAGAACGCGACGTTCGAACCGCCGACGACGTCGGTGAAAATCACGTCGGGCTTCGTTAGCTTGATCTTGTTAATGACCGAATTGAACTGGGTGTTGCCGAGCGGATAATACTCCTCGCCGACGACTTTGCCCTTCAGCACATTCTCGACGTGCTTGCGGGCGATCTTGTTCGAGGTGCGCGGCCAGATGTAATCCGAACCGACAAAGAAGAACGACTTTGCGCCCTTCTCTTTCGCGATCCAGTTCAGACCGGCCAAAATCTGCTGGGTGGCTTCCTGGCCGGTGTAGATGACGTTCTTGGATTGCTCGAGACCTTCGTAGAAGGTCGGATAATAGAGCATGCCGTTATATTGTTCGACGACCGGCAACACGGCCTTGCGCGAGGCCGAGGTCCAGCAGCCCATGATCGAGGCAACCTTGTCGTTGACGAGAAGCTTCTTGGCTTTCTCGGCGAAGGTCGGCCAGTCGCTGGCGCCATCTTCCTGAATGAATTTGATCTTGCGGCCGAGCACGCCGCCCATCGCGTTGATCTGCTCGATGGCGAGCTTTTCGGCTTCGATCGACCCGGTTTCCGAAATCGCCATCGTACCGGTGGCGGAATGAAGGATGCCGACCGTCACTTCGGTATCGGTGACCGCCAGCCCCGTGGTGTTGACCACGGAAGTGGGCGGCGTATCGGCCCAGGAGGACCGCGGAAGCAGGGAAATAGCAGGAAGTGCAGCCATTCCTGCGAGCAGTTTGCGCCGAAGCGGCGACTTCAGGCCCCGTTTGATTTCGTCTGACATGAGTACCCCATTGGTGTTCGAGGATTTGGTCTTGCCCGACGAGGATTGCTTAAATTGTGCAGTGCACAGATACGCAAGATCGCGTATATTGCACCGCAAAATAACGACGTAGATTTTGGCACTGGAGTTGCAGCGGAGCATTTGAACGAGGCGTTTGAGGTCAGGAGTTGAAAGTGGCAGGGCGGCAGCGGATCGACCGCGTCAGACGCCAATATAATCAATGGGTTGCGAACCAAACGCTCGAGGATTATGCGCTCCGCTTCACCGCCAAGAGCGCCAGGCGCTGGTCTGCGGCCCGTGTTGCCAACACCGCACTCGGCGCCATTTCCTTCCTGGCGCTGGAGGCGATTGGTGGAACCATCACGCTCAATTACGGCGTCACCAACGCCACCGCCGCCATCCTCGTCGTCAGCGTCATTATTTTCTGCTGCGGCCTGCCGATCGCCTACCATGCCGCCAAATGTGGCATCGACATTGACCTGCTCACGCGAGGCGCCGGCTTCGGATATATCGGCTCGACGATCACATCGCTGATCTATGCGTCCTTTACCTTTATCTTCTTTGCGATCGAAGCCGTCATCCTCGCCAGTGCGCTTGAGCTATGCCTCGGCATTCCGCGCCCGGTCGGATACCTGATCAGCGCCGTCGTCATCATCCCGCTGGTGACCTACGGCATCACGCTGATCAGCCGCTTTCAACTCTGGACGCAGCCGCTGTGGATAATTCTGCACGTCCTCCCCTTCGCCGCCATCGCCTATGCCAATCCGCATTCCTTTACGGAGTGGACCCATTTCACCGGCGAGCACGGCACGGCTTCCGGTCATCTCGATCTGCTGCTTTTTGGCACCGCCGCTTCGGTCGTGTTCTCGCTGGTCGCGCAGATCGGCGAGCAGGTCGACTTCCTGCGATTCCTGCCGCGTGACCGGCGCACGTCGCGAAAGTCCTGGTGGATCGCGCTCCTGACCGCAGGACCCGGCTGGATCATTCTCGGCTCGTTGAAGCTGCTGGCCGGATCGTTTCTCGCTTTCTTTGCCATCAGCCACGGCGTCTCTTATGAGCACGCGGCCGAGCCAGCGCAAATGTATCTTCAGGCATTTCGCTACGTGCTGTCTGATCCCGATCTTGCCCTGGCGCTGACCGGCACGTTCGTGATCCTGTCGCAGCTCAAGATCAACGTGACCAACGCCTATGCCGGCTCGATCGCGTGGTCGAATTTCTTCTCCCGATTGACCCATAGTCATCCCGGCCGCGTCGTCTGGCTGGTGTTCAACGTCCTGGTCGCGCTGCTCCTGATGGAGATCGGCGTCTACAAGGCGCTGGAGCAGACGCTGGCGCTCTATTCGAATGTCGCGATCGCCTGGGTTGGCGCACTGGTCGCCGACCTCGTCATCAACAAGCCGCTTGGCCTTCGTCCGCAACACATGGAATTTAAACGCGCGCATCTTTACGATGTGAATCCCGTCGGCGTCGGCGCAATGTCGATCGCCACCGTGATCTCGATCAGCGCTTTCTATGGCCTGTTCGGACCGACCGCGAAGGCGCTGTCACCTTTCGTCGCGCTGCTCGTGGCACTCGCCGTCGCCCCGCTGATCGCGTATGCGACCGGCGGCAAATACTATATCGCGCGCAAGCCGAAACGAAGCTGGCAGAACATCGAGGCGATCCAGTGCTGTATCTGCGAGCACACGTTCGAACCCGAAGACATGGCCTCGTGCCCGGCCTATGCCGGACCGATCTGTTCGCTATGCTGTTCGCTTGATGCGCGCTGTCACGATCTCTGCAAACCCCACGCCCGCATCCAGACGCAAGTCTCCGAAGCCCTCGGCAAGCTGCTGCCGCAGCCGATCTACGCCCGCATCAATTCGCAGGTCGGACACTACCTCGGCGTATTCGCGGTCTCCGCCGGACTGGTCGGGCTGACGCTTTGCCTGATCTATCTTCAGACCTCGGCAACCGTCGACGTCGACCAACTCTTGCTGTCCGAGTTGCTCTGGAAGGTCTTCCTCGCACTTTCGATCATCATTGGCGTGGTCGCATGGCTGTTTGTACTGGCCCAACAGAGCCGGCGCGCGGCTGAACAAGAAACCCGCCGGCAAACCGCGCTTCTGATTCAGGAAATCGACGCGCATAAACGCACGGACGCCGAATTACAGCGCGCCAAGGAAGTTGCGGAATCGGCCAACCTTGCGAAAAGCCGGTACGTCGTCGGTCTCAGCCATGAGTTGCGATCGCCGCTGAACGCGATCTCGGGCTATGCGCAGCTCTTGGAGCAGGACACAAGCCTCAGCACCAAGCCGCGCGATCAGGTGCGCGTCGTCCGTCGCAGCGCCGACCACCTGTCGGGATTGATCGACGGCATCCTCGATATTTCGAAAATCGAGGCCGGCCGGCTGTACCTGTCGCGCGACGAGGTTCGCATCGGCGAATTTCTCGATCAGCTCGTCGGCATGTTCCGCCTTCAAGCCGCCGCCAAGGGCATCGAATTCGTCTTCAAACGCGCGCCGACGCTACCTTCGGTCGTTTACGCCGACGAAAAGCGGCTGCGTCAGATTTTGATCAACCTGCTTTCCAATGCGATCAAATTCACCCACGCCGGCGCCGTGCGTCTGGTCGTGCACTATCGTAGTCCCGTCGCTGAATTCGAGGTGATCGACACCGGCCCCGGCATTCAATCGGCCGACCTCGAACGCATCTTTGCTCCTTTTGAACGCGGCGCACTCGGCGTATCGCAACCCCACACCGGAACCGGCCTTGGCCTGACCATCAGCCGCCTGCTCGCGGGCGTCATGGGCGGTGATATTCAAGTCGCAAGCACGGTCGGCAGCGGCAGCACGTTCCGCGTGAAGTTACTGCTGTCGGAGGTGGCAAATCCCAAGCAGATCGCTCCCGTCGATGCGATACCATCCGGATATCATGGCCCGCGCAAGACCATCCTGATCACGGACGACGATCCGATCCAGCGCGACCTGTTGCGCGAGGTGCTGACGCCGCTCGGCTTTATCCTGCTTGCCGCACCCGACGGGCCGGGCTGTCTTGCGCTCTCCCAGCATTGCCGCCCGGACCTGTTCCTGCTGGATATCTCGATGGCGGGCATGGACGGCTGGACGGTGGCGGAAACGCTGCGCGCCGACGGCCATCACCAGGCCCGCATCCTGATGGTCTCGGCCAGCGCCCTGGAAGCGCACGGCGCTCCACTGGCACAGCCATTCCACGACGGCTACCTGATGAAGCCGATCGATATCCCCCGCCTGCTGGAACTGATCCGCCAGCTTCTCAAGATCGAATGGCAGTACGAGGATGAGCAGATCGCTGTTCCGAAGTGGCGGCCCGACGACGGCTTGCGGCCGCCGGCGATTCATGTCGACGAACTCATCAGCCTGGGCCAGCTCGGCTATATCCGCGCGATCCAGGTCAAGCTCGACGAGATCGGAACCGATTATCCCGAACATCGCGATTTCGTATCGGAAATGCGCTCCATGATCGATCGCTTCGATCTGGATCGGTACATGGCAACCCTGAAGACGCTTCATAGCTATGATCGCTGAATCCAAAAAACGCGACATCGCGCTCGTCGTCGACGACTCTCCGGAGACGTTGCGCCTCTTGACGGACGCGCTCGACGGCGCGGGCATGACGGTCATGGTGGCGATGGACGGCGCGGCCGCATTGCGCATCGTCGATCAAATCACCCCCGATATCGTCCTGATGGATGCCGTGATGCCCGGCATGGACGGCTTTGAAACGTGCCGGCGGCTGAAGCGTGATGCCGGCTTGAGCAACGTACCGGTCATCTTCATGACGGGGCTTGCAGAGACCGAACATATCGTCGGTGGTCTGGAGGCCGGCGGCGTCGACTACGTTACCAAGCCGATCGTGATCGAGGAAATGCTGGCGCGCATTCGCGTCCATCTCGCCAACGCCCGGATGACGCAGAGCGCGCGCGCGGCCCTTGACGTGTCCGGGCGGTATCTCCTGGCCGTCAACGGCCGGGGGCAAATCGTATGGGCGACGCCGCAGGCGCAAAAGATGCTGTTGGAAAATCTGGCAACCAATAGCGGCGAGGAATTCGTGCTGCCCGAACCCATGTTGCAATGGCTCGCGCAGATGCAGAAGGGAAAGGCCAAAGCGAAGGCCTTGACCGCTTCCTTTCCGGAGAACGAACAGCTTCAACTGCAATATATGGGGAAACTCGGCCCCAACGAATTCCTGCTGCGCCTGGCCAAGGATTCCAGCGCCGACACGCCGGCAGAATTCTCCAGCGAACTTGGGCTGACGAGCCGCGAGGGCGAAGTCCTGTCATGGCTGAGCAAGGGCAAAACCAACCGCGATATCGCCCAGATCCTGGGGCTGAGCCCGCGGACCGTCGACAAGCACCTCGAGCAGATCTACGCCAAACTTGGTGTCGAAAACCGCACCGCAGCGGCGGCTATTGCCACCAGTACGGGACGCAGAAACTCCTGAAATCAGCGAACCTGACCGCTTTGCGAATCGTGCGAGGGCTGGCGCAAGGCCGTCTGCCATGTTAGCGGCTCCCTGCTGATTTGAGAGCGGGGTCAAACAATGTTTGAAGCAGTGATCTGGGATTTTGGCGGCGTGTTGACGTCCTCGCCCTTCGAGGCATTCGCCCGCTTCGAGCGCGAGCGCGGCCTACCCCTCGATATCATCCGCCGCACCAACGCAGCCAACCATCTGGAGAACGCCTGGGCGAAATTCGAACGCGCAGAGGTGGACATCGAAACCTTCGACAAACTATTCGCGGCCGAATCGCTGGCTCTGGGCGCCGAGGTCCGGGGCAAGGACGTATTGCCGCTGCTGGCGGGTGATCTGCGGCCCGAAATGGTCGAGGCGCTCAAGCGCATCAAATCCAAGTTCAAGACCGGCTGCATCACCAACAACCTTCCTGCGAACGCGATCGGCAGCGCCAGCGGAAGGACGCTCTACCTTGCCGAGGTGATGGTGCTGTTCGATCACGTGATTGAATCGGCCAAGATCGGCTTGAGGAAGCCCGATCCAAAAATCTATCGCATGATGGTGGAAGCGTTGGCCGTCGATCCGAAGGCTTGCATCTATCTCGACGATCTCGGCGTCAACCTGAAGCCCGCGCGCGACATGGGCATGACCACGATCAAGGTAGTCAACGCCAAGCAAGCGCTCGATGAACTCGAAGCTGCGACTGGATTATCACTCCGATAAGACGCCTGTGACACACTGCTAGGCATCGATCGCGTCCCGGATTTTCTTCCGCGTCAATGGCAGATCGCGTAGCCGTTTTCCGGTAGCGTTCGCAACCGCATTGGCGACCGATGCCGCCGCTGGCCCCTGCCCGGTTTCGCCGCTTCCCAAAAACGGCTGCCCCGGGCGGTTGATGATGTGCACGTCAACTTTATCGGGGACCGCATCGAAACGCAGGATCGGATAGGTTTGCCAGTCTATGCTGGTGATCCTGGTGTCATCAAAGGTGACGGCTTCATAAAGCGTCCAGCTCGCGGATTGGAGGATGGCGCCCTCGACTTGGTTGATGATCCCGTCGGGGTTGACGACCTGTCCGCTATCGACGGCAGCCACCGCGCGCACCAGACGCGGACGCCCGGTCTCCCGGTTGATTTCTATCTCGGTGGCAATGGCGCAATAGGCCGCGAGATTCTTGTAGCGTGCAAAGGCAAATCCGAAGCCGCGATCACGTGGCGCCTTTTGCCCTTTCTGCCAGCCGAATTCTTTCGCCGCCTTCTCGACGACATCGCGCGCGCGTGGATCGTCGAGGTGCTTCAGGCGGAATTCGACCGGATCGGCGCCGGCCAATTCGGCGAGCTCGGTCATGAAGCTCTCGATCGAAAATACGTTGTGATAGGCGCCGAGCGCGCGCATCGCAGAAATCCGCACCGGCATCGAGGGGATGAAGTGATGCACGATATGCGCATTGGGAAATTTGTAGATCGGGATCGCGTTACGGTCGCCGCCACCTTCCGGCAAAGGAAGCGGCTTCGGCTCGGGTATGGCCAATGGATTGGCCATGTGCTGGGCCGCCAGCATACAGCCGCCGCCCCCCGGGCGCATCGAATGCGTGTTGCTCCAGACTTCGAAATTCCATGACGCGATCGCGCCAGTGTCGCCGAGCGAGGCTTTCAGCTTGGTGACCATCGCAGGACCATATGGCTCCCAGCCATGTTCCTGTTCGCGCATCCATTGCACGCGCACAGGGGTGCCGGGCAATTCGCGCGCGATCAAAGCGGCGTCGGCAGCCGCGTCGTCAGCTCCGTTATGGCCGTAACAGCCAGAGCCCTCGACGTGAATCAGACGAACTTTCGCGGGTGGCACGCGCAGCATTTCGGCGACGCCCTGACGATCGGGATAAACGCCCTGGGTGTGTGTCCAGACCGTCATGACGTCGCCGTTGAGTTGCGCCACCGCGCAGGACGGTCCGATCGATCCGTGCGATTGATAAGGTCTGGTGTAGGTCGCTTCCAACGTTCGCTGACCAGAGACTGCGGGATCACTGACCTCGAAGATCACTGAATCCTTCGACGGCAGTCCGGTGATGACGCGCCGCAGATCATTCTGGTCCGGCAGGCCGGCCTTTTCGCTCCATTTTGCGGCGGCCGAGAGCGCCCGCATCGCCTTGATGGCCTGGAATTCCTTCTTCGCGATGACAGCCAGAAAATTGCCGTTGCGAACCACCTTGACCACACCGGGAAGCTTCTCGATCAGGGCCGTATCGCATTCCGTCAGTTGGGCGCCATAACTCGGCGGCCGAACCACCCGCGCATGCAGCATGCCCGGCAATCGCATGTCCTGAACGTAAGCGGCGCCACCGGTGACCTTGGCCGGAATATCGACCCGCGGTACCGGTTGGCCCATCACCTTGTACGTCGCAGGGTCTTTTAGATTCGATTTGACCTGCGCCTGAACGTGCAGCATGTCACCGGCGGCGAGATCGCCGTAACCGAGGCGTCGGCCATCGGGAGCAATCACCGCGCCGTTTTCAGTGCGAAGATTTTCTGCCGGCAGATCGAGCCGACGCGCGGCTTCCGCGATCAGAAGGGCCCGCACCTGCGCGGCTGCATTCAGGATCGCCGTGCCGCTGTCCTGCATCGAATGGCTGCCGGCCGTATAGCCTTCATTGGCGGTGCGGCCGGTGTCGGCGGTCACGACCTTGATCGCTTCAAAGGGAACATCGAGTTCTTCCGCGGCGATTTGCTGGAACGCGGTCTTGAAGCCCTGGCCGAGTTCGGCCTTGCCGGTGAAGGCCGTGATACCGTCGGCGTCGATGCGGATCCAGGCATCGAGATAAGGAGAGGTCGCGAGACTGCCCGGCGGCTTCGGAGCCGCAGCGGGTGCGCCCTCCTCCGCCAACGCATCCGACAACGAGAAGCTGACGATCAGGGCGCCGCCGCCGGCAAGGACCTGACGTCGATTGGGAGTCACGGGGCCGTTCATTGTGCGCTCCCCTCACCATGCGTCGTCAGTTCGGCGGTATCCATCAGATGTGCGGCGCGGTGCACCGCGCGAAGAATGCGCATATGGGTGCCGCAACGGCAGAGATTGGTTTGCAGTTCGCTGCGAATCTGCGCGTCGGTCGGCCTGGTCGTCCGCTGCAACAGCGCCTGCGCGCGCATCATCATTCCGGCGATGCAGTAACCGCATTGCGCGGCCTGTTCTTCCATGAAGGCGCGCTGGATCGGCGCGGGCCTTTCGAGCGTCCCCAGCCCTTCCAGCGTCGTCACTTCCTTGTCTTTCAGCAGGAGCAGCGGGGTGACGCAGGACAACACGGCTTTGCCGTCGACGATCACCGTGCACGCGCCGCATTGACCGAGACCGCAGCCGAATTTCGCTGCGTTGAGCTTGAGTTCATCACGCAGCACATAAAGCAGCGGTGTATCGGGATCGGCGTCGACCTCGTGATCGTGACCGTTGACCTTCAATGTCATCATGGCTTGGCTCTTTGCATTGAACTGCCCGGAGCGTTGTCGGGCGCCGGTGAAGTCTGGAGAGATACCGTTTCCGCTCTGCCTTGCATCCCGGATGATCTGTTCGACGCCGTTCCACGCGGGCTGGGCGCTGAAGCGGCTGCGCAGATAGTTCAGCAGAACGGCAATCTGTTCATCGCTCATGCTGTTGGCGAAACCCGGCATGATCGGTCCGTGTTCCCCGCCAACGGGACGAATGCCGGACAAAATGACGTTGGCGGCATTACGCGGATCCGGCGCGCTGAGCGCCGTGCTGAGGCGAAGGTTGATTCCACTATAAGGCAACGGCCGGTCGGATTCATGGCAGTTCGCGCAGGCTGCCGCATAGATCGGCGCGCCGGAACCATCGGCCGCGTCCGACCGGGCTTTGGACGATTTGATATCGGCACGTGTAACGTCGGCTTGACCGAGCCGCTCCTGCGTCGGCGGCCCGAACACGCTTCCCATGTAAAGCGCGATCGCGCGGACGTCGCTCTCCGGCACCGACGCGAGGTTGGCGGTCACCTCAGCCATCGGTCCGCGCGCAACACCGTGATCAGGATCCCAGCCCTGACGCAGATAGTGAAACAGGGCGTCAGCGGTCCAGGGCAATGGCGAAAGCGATTGCGCGTTGATGGCGTAAGCGTGCCAGTTGTCGACGTCGCCACCGGAAAATGAGGCGCTCGCCTTCTCCGCGCCGAGCGCATTGCGCGGGGTGTGGCATGCCCCGCAATGAGCCAAACCTTCGACGAGATAAGCGCCTCGGTTCCACTCCGCACTTTGCGTGACGTCCGCCCTGTAGGTCCCGCCCTTTAGAAAAAGCAATTTCCAGCCGGCAACAACGAAGCGCTGATTGAACGGGAAAGAAAGATCGTTGGCGCGATCGGGGGCGCGAACGGAGGGTCGCGTCATCAGGAACGCATAGAGCGCGCGATCGTCCTCATCGGTCACATTGGTAAAGTGGTCGTACGGAAAGGTCGGATAAAGATGCTGTCCGGCGCGATCGACGCCGGACCGCATGGCGCGCCGGAAGGCGGCTTCTGACCAGCGGCCGATACCGGTGTCAGGATCGGGCGAGATATTCGACGAGAAGATGGTGCCAAACGGCGTTGGCACCGGCAAGCCACCCGCAAAGGCTTTGCCGCCCGGCACCGTATGGCAATCGCTGCAATTGCCGAGTGCCGCCAGATCCCGGCCGCGTTTGACAAGCGCAGGTTCGAAGGATTGCGGCGCGGGAGGTTCGATTCCCTCGATCGCCGGCCGCCAGGCGACAGCGAAGGCCGCGACCGCCCCGCCGATCAACGCCGTCATGGCGGCGCCTACGATAATTCCCGGCTTCGACATCCGTCCCAAGCTCTTGTTGCTTTGGGAGCATTGCTAGCACACCTTGGCGGGGCGCGTCCAAGAACCCGTCCCAGCCGGTGAGGCCGAGTTTATTGCTTTATGATCTCCGGAGCCGGTGCGGCCGCGGAAAATTCGCGTTCAAACACCGCGAGATCCGCACTCGGCAAATCGCATACCGCAACGTAGGTGAAATTCCCGTCGCTCCAGCTTCGAACATTATACCCGGCAATCGTTTGCTCAGGAACGGTTTGGCCAGGCCGCAGTGTCGTGAGGCTGACGGTATGTGCTGCGTGCTTGTAGACGATGGTCGCCACCGGGCGGTTGTCGATCACATCGACCCGGCCGCCCAAAAGCGCAAAGCCCTTTGCCGCAAGGTCAGGCACCTGGGGCGATTCAGGCAGCCGCGACGTGAACCACGGCTTGACCGTGTGACGATCGGAGGAGGCGATATCGAATGGCTGCGGGGCCAGCAGGCCTCTGATGTGACCTGCAACAACCTCGCTTGCGACGGTATCTTCCTTTCCAAAGTGATCGATCGTCCTCAGCACAGAACCGGAGATCACGGCGCCGAGCACCGCGGATGCCGCCAACGCCTGGAATGACCAGTTTCGGCTCGGGCGGCGGCGCAGGGGTGTCACGTTGCTGGCGCCGACGTCGTTGGCTTGTGCCGCGTCCGCTTGCTCTGCGTTGAGCCTGGCCTGAATGCGCGCTTGCAGGTCCGAGGGCACCTCGGCCAGCGGGAGCGCGCGCATAGCCTGCCGCAGCGACATTAGCCGCGAATAGCGGGCCTTCAACGATTGATCGCTCTCCAGCCGCCGCTCGAATTCGCTCGCCGCGACGGGATCGAGTTCACCGTCGCAATAGGCGGTCAACAGCAGTTCGTCATTGTCTCGCAAGGACGCAATCATCACGGCCGACCTCCGAGAATCGTCATCAGGAGCTGCCTTCCGCGTGACAGCCGGGACATGACCGTGCCGATCGGAACATTGGTGATTTCGGCAATATCGCGGTAATTCATCTGATTGATTTCCCGTAGAACGATCACTTCGCGAAACTGAGCCGGTAATTGCGCCAAGGCTTTCTGGATTTCCTCGGCATCCGCCTTGAGAAGTGCTGTCTCCTCTGGCGTCTCTATTTTCGTTCCGTGCAGACCCTCATATTCAAGTTCCTGCTGCTCCGACGCATTGAGGTCTTCGATATAGGTAACTGTTCTCGGCCTGTTCTTGGTCAGCCAGCTCAGAGCGGTGTTACGTACGATGGTCAGGGACCAGGCGCGAGGGTTGACGGCTCCGAAGCCCTTGATACCCCGAAACGCCCGTATCGCGGATTCCTGCACGATATCTTCCGCATCCGACGCATTGCCGGCAAGCCATTGCGCGAGACGGTAAGCTTCCGGCAGATGCGGCAGAAAGACCTCGTCAAACGCGTTTCTATCGTCCTTGTTTTGCACTACGGAGACCGACATTTTCTGCTGGCTCGACGCTCGATCTGAGCCTTCCAGCCGGTCTTTTAACATGTCATTTTTAAGTTCGGTACACCGGAAACTTTCCCGGTGTACCGATAGGGTTGTCGTCATGTTCCCCTCACCGGAGTTCTCATGAGCGCTGTTACTTCACGATGATCTTTCCCTGCATGTGGGGATGCAGTCCGCAGAAGTAATCGAAGGTGCCCGCACTGGCGAACGTGAAGGAATACGAGTCATCCGTGTCGAGCGCCTTTGACCGAAAGACCTTGTCCTTGTTGATCACATTGTGCGGAATGTCGTCGTGATTGACCCACTTCACCGTCGTGCCCACCGCAACGGTCAGCTCCTGCGGACCGAAAGTGAAGTTGTCAATCGTCACCTCATTCGGCTCCTGCGCAGCGATGGCACCATACGCCATCAACCCGCCGACGACCGGACCCATAAGCATCGCAACGACCACGGCGCGACCGGGAGTGAATCGCGCCAGAGCCGGGCGCAGGTGGCTTGTCAAAGTCTGCATGGAAGTCCTCGATTAGCCGGCCAGCGTCTTGTCGATGATGGCGAGCGGCTTGTTGCCCTGCATGACCGTGACCGTGGACAGGCCAAGTTTGCTGCGGAGTTGATCGGCGGGGACAACCTGCGGTCCTGGCGAAGGTGCGCTGCCGGGAGCCGGCTGCGGAAACGCCGTCGACAGCGCGGTGTGGAAGGTCATGTTGCCTTCGACCTTCTGAGCGAGCTGATGGATGTGGCCGTTCAGAACGGTGACCGAGCCAAAGCGCTTCAGGAGATCGAGCGCGCGCTGGCCGTCTTCGGTGCCCCAGCCCCAATCCTTGTAGAGGACATAGAGCGGGATATGGGAGAACACCACGATCGGCGTTGAGGCCGACTTGTCCTTCAGGTCCGCTTCAAGCCAGGCAAGCTGATCGGCGCCGAGGTTGCCGAGACCGCCGCCCTTCAGATCGACGACGTTGACGAGGCCGATGAAGTGGACCCCGTGATCGTCGTAAGAGTACCAGCCCGCGCCTTTTGCGCCCTTGCCGTAACGCTCGAGATAGGCCTTGCCGCGATCTTCATCGATGATGTCGTGCTCGCCGGGCACCCAGTGCATCTGCACGCCGGTCTCGCCGAATACCTTGTCGGCGTTGTCGAACTCGGCGGGCTTGGAGAGGTGGGTGATATCACCGGTGTGAATGATGAAGGCAGGCTTGGCCGGCATTGCCTTGACCTTGGCAACCGCCTCACGCAGCGTCCCGAGCGCGTCGGGATTGGCAGCCTTGTCGAAGCCGATGTGGCTGTCGCTCATTTGCAGAAAGGTAAAGCCGGTGGCCGGCTCGGCGGCGGCGGCTTCACCGATCAGTCCGACAGAGTGAGGCACGCCCCCGCTGATGGTCCAGAGAACCCCGGTTCCCGCCCAGACCATGCATTCAAGCACTTCGCGGCGGCCTAATCCCTTTTTCTCGTCTTCAGGGCCCTTTTTAGCCATGTCATATTCTCCCTATGGAGCCAGGCGGGCTCCAGATGGCGCAGGATTGCGCCGTACAGGGGGAAAGACTCCGGTTTTCCGGGCTTTATTCCCGGTGGCGGCCGTTTGGCTGGAA
>CAVVZW010000146.1:0-6151 GCA_963752265.1 uncultured Alphaproteobacteria bacterium | reverse complement strand
TCGCCGATGCCTATTTCGCCTTTAATGGCGATGATCCCTTGCTCACCGTCCGACAAATGATTTGAGAAATCGGCGTAAAATTCGGCGGCACGGGCCGGCCCACCGGTGGCAACCGTTAGAACTACGATAACCAATAGGCTCGCGATCAGGACAAGGAAGGCCGTCGTGCGTTCTGGCGTCATATGAGATGTTCCGAACGATAGCCGCTATATGACGGGTATATCCCGGAGAGGTGACACAATCTGAAGCGAAACGCCGGTCCGGGGCTCGGCCGGAAGTCCGCACGACGAGCATAATCGGGGCAGCGCTATCCAGGCAAGAAAAACCCTTATGGCAACTCACAATGCAACTCACAGGCCGAGGGCACTTCGCCTCGCACAGACACCGCGGCTACGAAACCAGACGCTCGCAAGAAGCAATATCTTGTGACGCCGATGCATCATCGGAGAGGTCTCTTGATTCCAGTGCTGGCGCATTAAAATACCCAAACTCCCACAGGGGAGAGGGGAAAGAACTTATCGCGGCGCGCATGAGCAATGCGTGACATGCGCAGGTCCGGCCATGACGAGCGGGTCAAATCGCGCTAGGCTTGCCCCAACAACCAACACCCTTCAGGGAGAACGCCAATGCAGTTCAGGGTTTCACCGGAAACGCTTGCCGATACCAGCGCCGAGCAATGGCAGGCGCGGGTTGATCTCGCGGCCGCGCATCGTCTCGCCTACATGCATGGCTTCAACGAAGGTATTTTCAATCACCTGACTTACGTCGTGCCGGGTGACAGCAGCCGCTATTATCAAATTCCGTTTGGCACGCATTGGTCGGAAGTCACGGCCTCCAGCTTCATGGAAGTCGGCATCGACGACGGCGAGGTCAAGCGCGGCGAGGGCGATGTCGAGCGCTCCTGCTATTGCATCCATGCGCCGATCCACAAGGCGTTGCCGCAGGCGAAAGCGGTGTTTCACACCCATATGCCCTATGCGAGCGCGCTGACGCGGCTGGAAGATCCGCGCATCAAGGAAATCGGCCAGACCGAAGTGGGTATGTCCGGCAAGATCGCCTACGACGACGAGTATACCGGTCCCGCTTTCGATCCGGCGGAAGGCGAGCGGCTAGCCAAGGTCATCGGCGACAAGACGATCCTGTTCATGGCCAATCACGGCATCTCCACGGTGGGTGAAACCATCGCGGCGGCCTATGACAAGCTCTATTACATCGAGCGCGCAGCCCAGGTGCAGATCTATGCGATGTGGACCGGCCAGCCGTTGAAGAAGCTGCCGGAGCCGGTGGTGGAAAAGACCAGGCAGGAGATGCGCGGCAATTCCTTCTATCTCGGGCTGTCCCCAGCCGAGCGGCACTTCGCGGCGCTCAAGCGCATCCTCGACCGCAAGGAGCCGGACTACGCGACGTAGGGGCTGTGGAAGACCGAAGCCTGCGGAGGATCGACTTGATATTTGACGCCGCCCCTGCGAAAGCAGGACTTGACGGCTTCATTCAAAGCGGTGCGGCGCGGCCAGGGAACCAGAGACCTTCGTGAACAAGATCTACAAGATCTGCCCGGCTTCGGCCTGGCGCGAAGCGGAGCGGCAGGGTGTGTTCCGGGGCAGCGCCGTCGACATCAGCGACGGCTTCATTCATTTCTCGACCGCGTCACAGGTGGAAGAGACCGCCCGAAAACATTTTGCCGGCCAGACGGGCCTCTTTCTGATCGCGGTCGATGTGGACGCGTTAGGCGCCGCGCTGCGCTGGGAGCGCTCACGCAACGACGAACTGTTCCCGCACCTCTATGGCGAACTCGACCTTGGCGCGGTGACGGGCGTGCTTTCCATACGCGCACGGTCCGACGGTTTTCACGACATTCCGGAGCTCGATCCGTGATCCGCGCCTTTGATGCTCTGTCACTGCCGTTGCTCCGCTGGCTCGATCCCGAAGATGCGCACCGGTTGGCCGTGCAGGGTTTGAAATTCCTGCCGCCGGCGCGGCCGCGGGCCGATGATTCAAAACTGGCGGTGAGGGCCTTCGGCCTGAATTTTCCGAACCCGGTCGGCATGGCGGCGGGTTTCGACAAGAACGGCGAGGTGGCGGATGCGCTGCTCCGTCTCGGCTTTGGGTTTGTCGAGGTTGGAACCGTGACGCCAAAGCCGCAAGGCGGCAATCCGCGGCCGCGAATCTTCCGGCTGGAGCGCGACGAAGCCATCATTAATCGGCTCGGATTCAATGGCGACGGCGCGGAAATTGTGTTGCGTCGGCTTGCGGCGCGCGCCCATCTCGGCGGCATTGTCGGCGTCAATATCGGGGCGAACAAGGATTCCGCCGATCGCAACGCCGACTACGTCAGGCTGATCGAAACCTTTGCGCCGGTGGCGAGCTATTTCACCGTCAACGTATCCTCGCCGAATACGCCGGGCCTGCGCAGCTTGCAGCAGGCGAACGCGCTCGACGATCTGCTGGCGCGGGTGATCGACGCCCGCGAGCGGGTGCGAAAGAATGCCGGCGATTCACCGATCTTGCTGAAGATCGCGCCGGATCTCAGCCTCGCCGAGCTCGACGACGTGGTTCACATCGCGCGCTCGCGCCGTGTCGACGGCATGATCGTTAGCAACACGACACTCGGGCGGCCCTCAACCTTGCGCGAGCAGAATCGTGCCAAAGAGTCTGGAGGATTGTCCGGCCGTCCGCTGTATCGGCTGTCGACGCGGATGGTGGCGGAGACCTATGTTCGGGCAGAGGGTGCGTTTCCGCTTGTCGGCGTTGGCGGCATCGATTCCGGCGGCGGAGCGCTCACTAAAATTCGCGCCGGCGCCAGCCTGATCCAGCTTTATTCCTCGCTGGTCTACAAGGGGTTGGGCCTCGTCGAGGACATCAAGCGCGATTTGTCCTCGACGCTGTTGCGTACAGGTCGTGACTCCCTGTCCGAAATTGTCGGCGCGGATGCGGCCACAATCACGGCTGAGGACTGGCCGGTGAGTTGACGCGGCCTTCGGCCGACGGGAAAGAGCTTAATTCATCGCCAAACGACCTGCGAAGGTTCGCGGGGTAGCGCAGCGCCTGCAATCCGCCGCGCGAGGCATAAAGCATGAGCATCGCGATCCAAAGGCCGGTATTGCCGAGGCCGCGCAGCGCGAACCATGTGGCGAGAAAGGCCAGCAGCGACAGGATCATCAGGTTGCGCATTTCGCGTGCCCAGGTCGCGCCGATAAAGATGCCGTCATACCCAAAAGCGAATACCGCGAGTAACGGCGAGGCCACCACAAACCATAGATAATCCCGCGCGGTCTGTTGCACATTGGCGCTTGTGGTCATGGTGTGGATCAGCCATGGGCCGAACAGCGCAAAGAAAAGCGCGACCGCGACCGCAAAGCCAAATCCCCACGCCAGCACGAGACGAACCGCGTCGGAAAAAGCAGCGCGGTCGCGCGCGCCATAGGCCTGCCCACACAGCTGCTGGGCGGCGTTGGCGAGACCATCGAGGAAAAACGCGCTGATCAGCAGAAAATTATTCAGGACGGCGTTGGCTGCGAGGGTCACATCGCCTGCTCGCGCACCTTGCGCCGTGAAGAACAACAGTGCCGCAATCAATGCCGCGGTACGGATCATGATGTCGCGGTTGACCGCGAGCATGCGCCACAGCTTTTCACGATCGAGCAGTGTTGCGCGCGGGACACTGAGCGGCTGGTGCATGATGGTGCGGGCCACGATCACGCCCAGCACCAACCCGACCGTTTCCGCCACAACGGCGGCGATCGCGGCGCCTTCGATGCCCGCATCCATGCCGATCACGAGCGCGACAGTCGCTGCCATGTTGATGACGTTGATGACGATCTGGATGGCGAGCGCCAGCGTGGCGCGCGCCTGTCCGATCAGCCAGCCGAGCACGACGTAATTCGCCAGCACGATTGGCGCCGACCAGATTCGAATCGCGAAATAGGCCCGCGCGGCTTTGGTAACGCCCACGCTGCCGCCCATGGCATCAAGCAGGATCAGGCCCAGCGGCATCTGAAGGACAATCAGGCCGAGGCCGACCAGCGCGGCAATGGCGAGCCCGCGTACCAATAGCGCACGGATTTCCTGCATTTCGCCGGCGCCGAGCGCCTGCGCCGTGAAAGCGACCGTGCTCGTGCGCAGAAAGGAAAACAGCCAGAACAGGCAATCGAAAACCACCGAGGTGATCGCCACGCCGCCGAGCAGGGTCGCATCGCCCAGTCGTCCGATCGCAATGGTCGAGACGACACCGATCAGCGGCGTCGTAAGATTCGCCACCATCGCGGGTCCCGCGATGGCAAAAACCCGCGCGCTCGTAACTTGCGAACTCAAGGGGGCCGGCCTTCTGATTCTGATTATCGCCCGCGCGGGGTGCCGAACACCCGCATCAAGAGCCAGATGGGAATGACGATCACGGCGCCGAGCAGGAAGTAACGCCACAGCCAGTTGATCGTATCGAAGCCGAGATCCCAGATCCGCTGAAACAACATCTGAATGCTGTGCAGGATATTCCGGGGATCGAAACCGAACGTCGCCAGCACAACCCCAACCAGGATCGAGAGCAGGATCAGCCGGAACGCGACAGCCAAAGGCGAGCCGCCCAGAAAGCGGCGCAGACCGTCGTTGTCAGCCGGAATTCGTCCCGTCTCGTTGTGCGGCATCGGCATCTGTCTTCTCCGTTGCGGTTATTTTAGAGCATGATCGGCTAAAGTAGGAACTTGTTTTACGGTTATTTCGGCTGCGGTTCGTTAATCCGGGCCGGATTCGGAGGCCTCTGCAAGTGCAGGGTCTTTCAACAGTTGCTCCAGCGTCTCTAATCGGTCCGCTTCGCGCGGCGGCTTGTCCCAGCGCAACCGGCTGATGCGCGGAAACCGCATCGCGACACCGGATTTATGCCGTGAGGAGCGTTGCAGGCCTTCAAACGCGACCTCCAGCACCAGTCCCTGATCGGGCTCATGCACCACCTCCCGCACGGGACCGAATTTCTCCGTGGTGTTGCGGCGGACAAAGCGGTCAATTTGCAAAAGCTCTTCGTCAGTGAAGCCGAAATAGGCCTTGCCGACGGGCACCAGTTGCGCGTCGTCCTCGCCGCCGGTCCAGACCCCGAAGGTATAATCGGAATAATAGGACGAGCGTTTGCCGTGGCCGCGCTGCGCGTACATCAAAACCGCATCGATGACATGCGGATCGCGCTTCCATTTCCACCATTGGCCCTTGGGGCGTCCCGGCAAATAAAGCGCGTCGCGGCGCTTGAGCATGACGCCTTCTACCGCATCAGCGTCTTCGCCGGCGCCGGCACTCGAAGGATCGCGCCGCGCGGCGGCGAGAGTTTCCCAACTGTCAAAGGTAATCGTGGGCGAAAGATCGACTTTGGGATCGCCGAGTCTCGCGACGAATGCGGTCAACCGCTCACGGCGCTCGACAAAGGGGATGTCGCGCAGATCAGTCTCATCGTCGGCGAGCAGATCGTAGGCGCGCAGGTGAATTGGAAATTCCTTGATCAGTTTTGGCGAGACCACTTTGCGGTTAAGGCGCTGCTGCAGCACATTGAAACTCTGCACGCGGCCCTCGCGCACCACCAAGAGCTCGCCGTCGATCGCGAACGAAGCTTGATCCCGAAACGTGTGAAGCGGTTTTCGGGAATCATCAGGCTTCGAATCCAAGGAATCTTGCAGATGCAGCGACGGCAACAGATCGGGAAAGCTTTTGGTGATGTCCTCGCCGCTGCGCGAGTAAAGCCGGCTGGTAATGTGGCCTTCCGGATCACGGCCGCTCACGGCCTGCACGCGAATGCCGTCCCACTTCCATTCGGCGATATAGTCGGCAGGGTTCAGGTTCGCAAAATCGCCTTCTTCGAGCGCGTGCGCCAGCATCACCGGCCGGAATGGGGCGGGATCAAGATTGACCGGCCTTTCGCCGCGTCCTTCCAGCCATGCGAACAGATCGAGATAGGGCGGGGTGAGCCCCGGCCAGATCAGTTCGACTTCGTGGGCGTCCTTGCCGCTGAGCGCCGCCGCCGCGGTCTTGGCGAGCCGCGCGGAAATGCCGATCCGCATCGCGCCAGTCACGAGTTTCAGCAGCGCCCAGCGGCCAGTTTCATCCAGGTCGTCGAGCCAGCGCGAAAGCTGTTTCGGTATTTCTGTCTTGCCGAGCGTGCGCAGCGTGGTGACCA
>CAVVZW010000145.1:0-5964 GCA_963752265.1 uncultured Alphaproteobacteria bacterium | reverse complement strand
TAACCCCGTAAAACACCTTACGACAAGACAGAAACGTAGGCTGACTTTTCGGAGACAAGCGATGACCACACCATTCGATGCGCTTGATTGGCGCTGCCTCAGCCAGGAAGCGCTGGACAGCGGCCTTAACAACGGCGCGGCGGTCGCCGGCAGCGGGAACATGGTCGAAGGCTGGGAGAAGCTTTCGGCGGAGATGCGCTTGCGGCATGGCGCGTATCTCAACCTTCAATACGGTCCCCGCGAGCGCAACCGCATCGATTTTCTCAGAGTACCGGCGCCGAATGCGCCGACCTTGCTTTTTATTCACGGCGGCTATTGGCAGATGCGCTCAAAAGATGCCTTCACACACTTCGCCACGGGTCCGATGGCCCACGGCATCAACGTCGCGCTGATCGGCTATACGCTTGCGCCCGACGCAACGCTCGAACAGATCGTGGCAGAGATCCACGCCGGGATCGATTTTCTCGCCGGTCGTTTGCCCGAGCTTGGGGCCGACCCCAAACGGCTGTTGGCCTCCGGCTGGTCCGCCGGTGGCCATCTCACGGCGATGGCGATGATGAATCCCCGCATCAAAGGTGGCGTCGCGATCAGCGGCATCTACGACCTCGAGCCGATCCGCCACTCTTATCTCAACGTCAAGCTTGGCCTCGATGAGGCGATGTCCAGACGCAACTCGCCGATGCTGCTGACGTCAGATGCGAAAAAGCCGATGGCGCTTGTGGTAGGGGGCGCAGAACTGCCGTTATTACGCAAGCAGACCGCCGACTTCGCAGCGTACCGCGCCAAATCCGGCTTGCCGGTCACTTACGAGGAAATTCCCGCCGCCAACCATTTCACCATCATGGATGAGATGGCGCAGCCTTCGGGGCGGATCACGACGTTGATCCGGCAGGTGATGGAGCGGGTTTAGCGCGTTAGCCGAAGCCTGCCGCGATGCCGCCGTCGACGGTGAAGATCACGCCTGAAGTATAGGCGGAACGGTCGGAGGCGAGGAATGCCATCAGGTCGCCGATCTCGCGCGGATTTGCAGGACGGCCGAGCGGCAGGCCTTTCTGAAACTCTTTGTAGCGGTTTTCGTCGCCGAACTGGTGCTGGGCGCGGGTCTTCAACAGCGTGACGTGACGGTCGGTGCCGACTGGACCGGGGTTGATGCCGACGACGCGGATGTTGTCGGCAAGGCTCTTGCCGCCGAGCGCGCGGGTGAACGACATGATCGCCGCGTTGCCGGCAGAGCCGCAAATATAGTTCGCATCGAATTTTTCACCGGCCAAACCAATATCGTTGACGATCACGCCGTGCCCACGCGCCTTCATCTGCGCGTAGATCGCCCGCGTGATGTTGATATAGCCGAACACTTTGAGCTCCCAGGCATGCCGCCAGGTCGCCTCGTCGATCTTGTCGATCGAACCGCCGGGAATATCGCCGGCATTGTTGACGAGAATATCGATGTCGGCGGCCGCTTTCACGAGCCGCGTGATGTCTTCCGGCTTGCGCAGGTCCGTCACAATGGTCGCGGCGTCGATCTGATGCGTCGAGCGCAGACGCTCGGCCAGTGCCTTAAGCTGATCTCCGTTGCGGGCGGCGAGCAGCAGATGAGCGCCTTCCTCGGCAAAGGCTTCGGCTGCCGCCGCGCCAATGCCCTTCGAGGCGCCGGTGATGAGGACGCGTTTGCCGCGCAGATGAAGGTCCATGGGGGTGCTCGCTGGATAGGAGTGACGATGAGACGCTTCCACTTAGGCCGCCGTGCCGGAAACGGTCAAGATTGCACTGCAACGTTGCGCGGGAATGAAAGATGGTCCATTGCAATTCCAACACGAAATCGCTTTACCAAGGCGGTCCCAGCCCGAAGGAATTTTCTCGATGAGCAACGCAAATAAGCAATACCGGATCGCGGTCATTCCCGGCGACGGCATCGGCAAGGAGGTCATGCCAGAGGGATTGCGCGTCATCGAGACGGCGGCGAAAAAGCACGGCATTACTGTGCATTTCGATCATTTCGATTTTGCCTCCTATGACTATTACGAAAAACACGGCCAGATGATGCCGGACGACTGGAAGGACAAGATCGGCAAGCACGATGCGATCTATTTCGGCGCTGTCGGTTGGCCCGCGAAAATTCCCGATCACATTTCCTTGTGGGGCTCGCTGATCAAATTCCGGCGAGAGTTCGATCAATACGCCAACCTTCGTCCGGTGCGGTTGATGCCGGGAGTGCCGTCGCCGCTCGCTGGCCGCAAGCCCGGTGATATCGATTTCTGGGTGGTGCGCGAAAACACCGAGGGCGAATATTCCTCCGTCGGCGGCCGGATGTTCCCCGACACCGATCGCGAATTCGTCACGCAGCAAACCGTGATGACCCGGACCGGCGTCGATCGCATTCTGAAATTCGCGTTTGAACTCGCAGCGTCCCGGCCGAAAAAACACCTGACCTCGGCGACCAAATCCAACGGCATCTCGATCACGATGCCCTATTGGGACGAGCGCGTGGAGGCGATGGCGAAAAACTATCCCAAGGTGAAGTGGGACAAATACCACATCGATATTTTGACCGCGAATTTCGTGCTGCACCCGGACTGGTTCGACGTCGTGGTCGGCTCGAACCTGTTCGGGGATATCCTGAGCGATCTTGGCCCGGCCTGCACCGGCACCATCGGCATCGCGCCCTCGGGCAACATCAACCCGGAAGGCCATTTTCCGTCGGTGTTCGAACCTGTCCATGGTTCGGCGCCGGATATCGCCGGCCAGGGCATCGCCAATCCGATCGGCATGATCTGGTCGGGTGCGATGATGCTGGAGCATCTCGGCGAGAAACAGGCGGCGGACGCCATCGTCAGCGCGATCGAGCGGACGCTCGGTGAGCGCACGCTACGAACGCGTGATCTCGGCGGCAATGCCGACACGTCAGCCTGCGGCAAGGCGGTCGCGGAGATGGTGGAGTAGGATTTTCACCCTCGTCGTCCCTGCGGCGACTGATTTAACCCCTCGCGATCCGCCGGCAATGTTCCCACGCCGCATGGATCAGGTTTTCGCTCGCCTCCGGCGTGCGGAACGCCGAATGCGCCGAGAGCGTCACGTTGGGGATTTTGGTCAGGGGATGACCTGATGGCAGCGGCTCGGTGTTGAACACATCGAGCCCGGCGTGGCGGATGTGGCCTGACGCCAGCGCCTCGATCATCGCGGCTTCATCCACCATGGCCGCGCGTGCGGTGTTGACGAGGATCACCCCCGGCTTCATCGCGTTGATGCGGTCGCGCGAGAGAAAACCGCGGGTCTCGTCGTTGAGCAGAAGATGCAGCGAGACAACCTGGCTTTGGGCGAGCAGCGCATCGAGCGAGACGAATTCGACGCCGGCAAATTGCTTGGGCGATCGGTTCCAGGCGATCACCTTCATCCCGCTGCCTAGCGCGATACGCGCGACTTCCGCCGCGATCCCGCCAAAGCCGATCAGGCCGAGCGTCTTGCCGGTGAGCTGCATACCGTCCTCGCGCAGCCAGTTGCCGGCGCGCATCTCGCGGTCCATTTTGGCGATGCCGCGCGCCGCCGCCCACATCAGCGCGATCGCGCATTCGGCGACCGCCGTATCGCCATAGCCCTTGATCAGGTGAACGGCGATGCCGAGCTCCGCGAGTTCCTCGGGGTTCATGTAGCTGCGCGCGCCGGTGCCTAAAAACACCACGTGCTTGAGGCCGTTGCAGTGCTTCGCGACCTCGGTCGGCAGCGACGTGTGGTCAATGATGACGATCTCGGCGCCGCCAAGCAAAGCTGGCATGTCTTCGGACTTGATGTCCGCATTGCGGTTGACATGCACGGCCGGGTCGCCGGCCTTGTTCTGCCGTTCGAAAATATCCGCAAGCGACCCGTTGGCATCGACAAAAACCCCGCGCACGGACATCTCCTTTTGCTTTTAAAACCCGTTCCCGTTCACGACGCGACGCCAGCGAGCGCCAGCACGGTATGCATCAAAACGTTGGCGCCGGCAGCGCAATCGGCCTGCGTGGCGTCTTCGAGCTCATTATGACTGATGCCGTCCTTGCAGGGCACGAATACCATGGCGGCCGGAATCTTCGTATTGAGATTGCAGGCGTCGTGACCGGCGCCGGAGGTGATGCGGCGATGGGAGAAGCCGAGCTTTTTGGCGGCGTCTTCCACCGCATTGACCAGTCTGGGATCGAAATGCGTCGGCGGCTTGCGCCAGACCAGATTGAGTTCGACGGCGACCTTGCGGCGCGCGGAGATCTCCGTAATGGCTGCGCGCAAACCGGCATCGAGCGCATCCATGATCGCGGCATCCGCGCTACGGCAATCGACGGTGAAGGCGATTTCACCGGGAATGACATTGCGCGAGGGATTGGCGATCACGGCCTCGCCGATGGTGCCGACCGCCTTGGGGCCATACTTGCTGGCTGTCGCTTCCATCGCCAATACAATTTCAGATAACGTTGCGAGCGCGTCGCGTCGCAACGGCATCGGCGTCGTGCCGGCATGACTTTCGAAACCCGTGATCTTGCCGTCGTACCACAACACGCCCTGGCCGGAATCGACTACGCCTATGATCTTGCCTTCGGCCTCCAGGATCGGCCCCTGTTCGATGTGCAGTTCGACAAAACCGGAGAACTTCTGAAAGCCAACCGGCTTGTCGCCGCGATAACCGATGCTGTCGAGCGCTTCGCCGACGGTCACGCCCTCCGCATCCTTGCGCGAAAGGATATCGTCGGTCGTGAAATCACCGACATAAGCGGCTGAGGCCATCATCGCCGGGGCAAAGCGCGAGCCTTCTTCGTTGGTCCAGTTGGCGATGCAGATCGGCAGTTCAGTCTCGATTCCGGCATCGTTGAGCGTGCGGACAACTTCGAGCGCGGCCAGCGTGCCGAGCACGCCATCGAACTTGCCGCCGGTCGGCTGCGTATCCAGATGCGAACCTAACCCGATCGGCGGCTTCGACATATCGCGGCCCTTGCGTAGGCCAAACATCGAGCCGAGCGTATCGACATGCACTTCAAGGCCCGCGGCTTCGCACGCCTTTCGAAACCAGTCGCGTACTTGTTTGTCTTCAGGTCCCAGCGTCAGGCGCCGCACGCCGCCTTTTGGTGTGGCGCCGAATTTCGCGGTTTCGTGAATTGTTTCCCAGAGGCGGGTGGAGTTGATTTGCAGGTTGGATGCGACCGGTGCCATCAAATTTGTCCAGCTATGATAGTGCGCAGATATTGTAGATTCTAATGCCGCGCCCGCTTTGGCGCGTCAACTTCACGGGCGTCCACAATCGCCGGGCTGCCCTGTGCAATTTTGGCCGCGAGATCGACAACGCGCTCGACCGCGAGCGTATCGGGCGATTCCAGCCAGCTTGCAGAAAATGTCAGCGGCGGGATTTTGAGATCGGTCGAAAGAGGCTGTAGCCGCCCGTCTGCCAGCTCGGCCCCGACGATCGCCGTCGGGATCACGGCGATTCCGAGCCCTTCGACCGCCATGTGGATCACGGTTGCGAGCGAGGCGGAGGCGTGCAGCCGGATCGGCGGCAGGTCGGGCCGGTTAAACAGGGAACGCACGATCTCGTAAGGCTGCGACTTGCGCGGAAAGGTGATGATCGGGAATTTCGCAAGATCCTGGATCTTCAACGCCTTGTTGCCGAGTCCCAGCGAAGGGCTGGCGAGAATGCCGATCGGATAGTCACACAGCACACGGTTGCGCACACCGGAGGCCGATAATGGCCCAACCAAAAAGGCGAGATCGATTTCCTGCGCCAGCAGGCGCGCGCTTAAGTTCGGCGTGATGTCGACCTCGATCTCCAGCGAGAGATTGGGATGGGCGGTGTTCACGCTCTTGATCAACTGCGGCAACCACGTGTGCACGATGGTCTCAGCCACCCCGAGCCGCAGCACGCCGCGCATCGCCGAGCGGTCGCCGACCTCCGCCATCATCTCCGCGCGCAACGAGATCAGCTTCTCGGCATAGAGCATCAGTTGCCGG
>CAVVZW010000144.1:0-4231 GCA_963752265.1 uncultured Alphaproteobacteria bacterium | reverse complement strand
ACAGATGGTGGTTGCGGCGATCGACGAGTGTGATCTCGACCGGCGCGCCCTTCAGCCCGAGCGCGCATTGCAGCCCGCCGAAGCCGGCACCCACAATCACAACGCGATGAGCTGCTGTCGGGTGCGGCGCTTCCGTTGTCATGGGATGGCGGCCTCTCGGTTCGGAAATATTCCAAAACCTAGGCTCTTAAACGCTTCGCTCCAAGCCTGGATTCCCTATCGGCCGATAGCCAAAATGCAGGCCGCCGGATCGGTTTCAGGCATTCTGCGGGATTTGGACCGCCGCCGGCCGATGACGCGCCGGCAGCCACAGTCCCGCGATCGCTCCGAGCAATGAAAGCGCGGCCGCAACCCTCATCGCTGCCGCAAAGCCGTCGGCGAAATTTCCGGGCAGGTGGGTGGCATTGCCCGCGGAGAACACGGCAACGAGAAGGGCGACGCCGAACACGCCGCCGAGAAAGCGCGCCATGTTGAAGACACCAGATGCCTTGCCCATTTCAACGACCGCGACCGAACTCAAAACACTGTTCTGCAGCGCAGGCATCGCAACCGATACGCCGACGCCGGCAAGGACCAGCGGCGCAATGACAGTCGAATAGGCCGCGCCCGATCCAACGATCATTGCAATCCAGCCGAGCCCGATAGCCTGCATCAATAGTCCAGTCACGACCAGCGGGCGCTCGCCAACCCGGTTGACGGCGGCGCCTGCGAACGGCGCGGTGACGAAGAGGGTCGCGGTCCAGGGCAGTAATCGAAGGCCGGCGCTAAATGGCCCGCAATGGTATGCGGCCTGGAAAAATTGCGGCAAAAGGAATAGCGTGCCGTACATTGCGGCGAACAAAAGAAAGCAGGCGGCAACGCCTGACGACAGGGCGCGTGCACGGAACAGCCGCATCGGCACCATCGGCGCGTCCGCGCGCAATTCCCAGCCGATGAAGGCTGCCGTCAACAGCAAGCCGGCAGCGAGAGCCGTCACGACTTCCGCGCTGGTCCATCCCGAACCGTTGCCGCGCAGCAAACCCCAGACCACCGCAAATGCGGCGGCAGCGACCAGCCCCAGCCCCCGCATATCCAGGCCGACGGCGGGACCGAAACTTTCGCGCAAGCGTGCCGCGACCATCGCAAGCAGCATCAGCCCAATCGGACAATTGATCCAGAAGATCCATCGCCAGCCGAAATTCTCGGTGATGAAGCCGCCGATGGCGGGACCGACTATCAGTGCAAGTCCAGTCACCCCGCTGAAGATGCCCAGCGCCCGGGCGCGCTCTTCCCGAGCAAAGGCGCCGCTGAGGATCGCCATCGCCAGCGGGATCACCAATGCGGCTCCAGCCCCTTGGGCAGATCTTGCCGCAATCAGCGAGACAATGCCGCCCGACAGGGCGCAAGCCATCGATGCCAGGATGAATATCGCAATGCCGCCTGCGAACATGCGGCGGCGTCCAAACCGGTCGCCAAGCGCGGCTCCGGTCAGTAACAGCACAGCGAAACTGAGATTATAGGCGTTAACCGTCCATTGCAGCGTCTCGATCGGGGCGTCGAAGTCCGCACCGATGGTGGCAAGGGCCGAGGTGAGCACCAGCGTATCCAGCGCGACCATGAAGGATGCCAGCGCGGTCACAGCCAGCGTCCAGTTTTGCCGGTGCCGATCGTCCGAATCCTGCATCGCAACTCTCCCGTGTGGTTGGCGCCGGCGTCGCGGCGCGTCACGGGTCAGACGAATGGAAAGGGCCGGAGAAGACAGTCTCGAAAGTTTTTTCAGCGAATCTTCGGGGATTCCCGATCTTGATCAGATGCAAGCCAAGCCGTAGGAAGCGAATATTGGCCACGCTCCCGTCGTAATCAGATCGACCGGCACTATAATTCTTGCCATCCGCGCCTATGGCGAATTATGGTGCATATGGCCGGGGGCATGGTCCGAAGGTTCAAAGCGCGAGCCGTCGGTTCGTGCTTGCTGACGGCCTGCCATTTGCGCACAAAACAGGGCATTCAAAGGCCTGAAGCGCCTGTCCGAAACAGCGCGAGCCGATTGGCAGGGAAAAAAGGATTGAGGAGGGACGCTCTATGAGAACGGCATTTTGGCTCGCGGGTGCTGCCGCGCTGGCTTTGACTTACCCGGCCGCCGCGGCGGACACGATCAAGATTGGTTTCGTCTCCACCTTCTCCGGGCCGACCGCTGTCATCGGCAACGACATGCGCAATTCCTTCGAGCTTGCGCTCGACCATCTCGGTCGCAAGATGGGCGGCAAACCGGTCGAAGTGATCTATGAGGACGACCAGCAGAAGCCGGACGTCGGCAAGCAGAAGACCGAAAAACTCGTGCAGTCGGACAAGGTCGATTTCATCGTCGGCTATATCTGGTCGAACGTGCTGCTCGCTTCGCTCAAGACGGCGGTGGATTCGCAGACCTTCCTGATTTCCGCCAACGCCGGACCGTCGCAACTCGCAGGCGACCTGTGCTCGCCTTACGTGTTCTCGACCTCGTGGCAGAACGACCAGACGCCGGCGGCGATGGGACTTTACATGAACCAGAAGGGCGTCAAGTCGGTATTCCTGATCGGCCCGAATTACGCGGCAGGCAAGGACATGCTGGCCGGCGTCAAGAGCACCTTCAAGGGCACGGTGATGGGTGAGGAATACACGGTGTGGCCGAGCCAGCTCGACTTCTCGGCCGAGCTGACCAAGGCGCGTAACTCGAAGGCGGAATCGATATTCGTGTTTTATCCGGGCGCGGCTGGCGTCCAGTTCCTCAACCAATATGCGCAAGCCGGCATCAAGCAGCAGATGCCGCTCTATACGGCGTTCACGATCGACGAATTGTCGCTGCCCCTGCAGAAGGAAAATGCGCTCGGCGTTCCCGGCGCGCAGGAATGGGTCAACGATCTGCCGAACGATCAAAACAAGAGGTACGTCGAGGATTACCGCAAGAAATATGCGCCCGCGCGTCCCACCTATTACGGCGCGCAGGCCTATGACGCGGCGCAGTTGATCAACAGCGGCGTGGTCGCGGTCAAAGGCGATACCTCGAAGAAGGACGCGATGAAGGCTGAAATGGAGAAAGCCGATTTCAAGTCGCTGCGCGGCTCCTTCAAATACGGCAACAACCACATCCCGATCCAGAACTTCTATTTGCAGGACGTGGTCAAGGACGCCGACGGCTCGCTCTCGCTCAAGACGGTCGCGACCATCGTCAAAGACAATCAGGACAACTTCCACGACAAGTGCTCGATGAAGTGATTGCGGGCACCTTTCAGCTCCGCGGTGGCGCTTGCACCGCCGCTTTTTCCTGTCGGCACGTGTTTTGCAACGTGTTTTGCAGTTGAGTTTTGCAATTGTGCGGGATGAATTACGAGTTCGGGCCGTCATCCTTCGAGACGCATCGCTTGTGCGATGCTCCTCAGGATGAGGTTCGGGGGTCCTCATGGTGAGCAGGCGCATGTGCCCGAGCAGGCCGAGTGTGAGCGAGGCCGTTAGCGAACGGCACAAAATGATGGTACGCCGTCACCGGACGATGCTTCGCATCTCCGGGAGACCATGAGGCCTGATAGGTGAATAAATAAAACCGAAAGCGTAGATGCTGCTTGTCGTCGAACAATTTCTGAACGGGCTGCAATTCGGCCTGCTGCTGTTTTTGCTGGCAGCTGGGCTCACGCTCGTGTTCGGCATCATGGACCTCGTCAACCTCGCCCATGGTTCGCTCTACATGATGGGCGCCTATTTCGCGGCGACGTTCGTGGCCTGGACCGGAAGTTTCATTCTCGGCATCGTGCTGGCGCTCGGCGCGACGCTGCTGCTCGGCATCGTGCTTGAATTTGTAGCGCTGCGGCATCTCTACGGCCGCGATCATCTCGACCATGTGCTGGCGACGTTCGGGCTGATTTAGCCGCCATGAATATCGAAGCGTTCGAGGTTTTCCGGATGCTCTCCCAATCGCTGAATGCCTGGCGGGCTGTCCGCACATAATTAACAACAACATCCAACCAATTCCCCAGACCTTTGTAAGGTCATAGTCCGATTGGTGACGAGCCTCCTGAAGGTCGACAAAATAGCTTTGCAGCACCTGAAATAGAGGCGCGAGATCGAGGGGCAGAGTAAGAAGAGCCTTGGTCGCAGGAGGAATTCGATTGGTGTTGGGTCTGGCACTCCCATCAACAAAGCCCGAACAGACCTCTCGCATTTGTCCATGGTTGAATGCTCGGCCGATGAGGATTTTTAGCCCAGCCGGATTTGTGGC
>CAVVZW010000143.1:0-30646 GCA_963752265.1 uncultured Alphaproteobacteria bacterium | reverse complement strand
CAATTATGATATCGAGTAAAAGTAAAGTAATAATAATAATACTTTACTTTTACTTACTTTTTGGACTAAATTAAAATTACTTTTACTTTACTTTTACTGTTTAGTAAAGTGTAAATTATATTTACTTTTACTTTACTTTTTGATAAAAGTAAAAACTTGTTTTAAAGGATTAGCATATTTGTGAAAACCTTATGTAGAAATATTGCCATATTCAACGTACATAGACTTCAAGTGAAAGTCTTTAGTGTGTCAAGTAGATTGTTTAGCAGGAAAAAGGAATTTACTTAATCCTACAAAATTATAACGAGAATTTATGCTAATTTTTACAAAAAGTACATAAATATATATGTTTTATCAATTTACTTGTATTTTACTTTTACTTTACTTTTTTGCTATAATTGTATTACTTTTACTTTTACTTACTTTAATAAAATACTTTTACTTTTATTTTATAATTGAAAAAAGTAAAAATACTTTACTCTTACTTACTTTTTGAGTAAAATATTTTTGAAAATACTTTTACTTTACTTTTTGTAAAAAAATTTTACTCATCAAACACTATTGTTGAGAAATGCATTGCTTGTACTCTTCCAATAGTACTCTTTATGGTGATGTTCTTGACATAATCTGCTGAGAATTTATTTGTTTCAGTATACTGAACATTTTGACTCTTTTTGGTCTGTCCGGTGAAATCTAGAGGTTTAACCCCGTATTTAACATTCAATTTTTTTCTATTTTTAGTTTTTATATCTTAAAGCGCAGGAAAACTATTTTGGGTATATTTCTGAAGTCTCAGTGTAAGACCGTTTGAGAACAAATCTATTAAAGCACTGTATCATACATAGCATTTCGCAATAAGAGTAGAAATGAATAATTTTCTCCTTTTTTAGACCATTTCAATATCGCTGGGCTAGAATTGAGCGATAGCTATACTAATTTACTATAAATTCCATCTAATTCTGCTCCACTGCTATTAGAAAAGTACAAGCAAAGCATTTCTCAACAATAGTGTTTGATGAGTAAAAATTTTTTACATAAAGTAAAGTAAAATTAAGCAGAATTAGATGAAATTTCAAAAATGCTCCAAAATAATAGCTCAAAAATGAGCCAAATGTTCAGTATACTGAAACAAATAAATTCTCGGCAGATTATGTCAAGAAAATCACCATAAAGTGCATAAAAATTGTTTTTATAATATATAAGTCTAATTCAAAAGTTAGATTTTACTTAATTTCAGTGAATGCTATCATACATATCAAAATCAAGTTTAAAGTATAAGACACGACTGGAACAATTTTATGATGAATATAGTTTATATTTATATATTTATATTTAGGTTACACCGGTTACACATTATTAACTTTTTTCAGACCACTATTCCCTCTTGTACTCAATACAAAGGACTATCGCCTTTTATTGATCCATCAATGGGTCGAATGGCTTGAATGGATCGAATGTGAATCAAAGAGCGCAGAGTCAATATCATAGCATCAAAGCATAGATAGTATAAGAAGGAGCACAACAGCGTTTTTAGAATTCTTCATCATAGTAGTAGTCATTCATAATCATTCTATATTTTTGCCATTTTTCTGTATTACAAGCCCTGCATTCCGTCCCTTAAAGATTAAGTCTAAGCTCTGAGACTAAATAGTAAGACTTCAATATCTGCAGCGTTATGCTGGAAAATGCCGGTTCTGCTAACTTATTATTCGCCATTTTGGCACCAAATCAAATACAGGCTTCAATTACATTTATCACATGTATTTATACTTGTTTTATGCAATAAAGCGTCTCTTTCTCGCCTAATAGCTTAATGTGACGAATATTACATAACAAAAACATAATTAATTGAATTCTCCAGATTTTATTTTTGCTTTTTTCTTAACTCTCTATCAGTGCCGTAGCCAGGATTTTCAGTCTGGGGGGGGCCAGACATAGAAAATATCCAGTATTTGACCAATTTTTTGAATGTTCACAGATCTACA
Organism: uncultured Alphaproteobacteria bacterium; assembly: GCA_963752265.1. GTDB lineage: Bacteria > Pseudomonadota > Alphaproteobacteria > Rhizobiales > Xanthobacteraceae > Bradyrhizobium. The sequence goes on along the minus strand of CAVVZW010000143.1, from coordinate 28,661 downwards.
CTTAAATGTTTAAAAATCTTTGGGGGGGCCCGGGCCCCCCCTGCCCATAGCTGGCTACGGCTGTGCTCTCTATTCTATTTTATTTTGACGTTTCTTATTAAGTTTTGATAAATTGGTTGATTAGATAAGTTCTTCTGACTTATCTTTAATCACATGCCAACATTCATTTGAAAATTTAATACATTTGGAAATATTTTGTTAAAGACTTTTTGGTATAAAAAGTTTCTGTTCACAGATTCAATTATTAACTGATGTCATTCAAAATGTTAGTAAAAGTTATCTAAAAATTACTCAAATGTTAGATTTAATTATATTTTGGTTTTTATGAAATTATGTATCAGAACATTTTCAATAAATGAGTGAAAGCATTACTATTTTAATTTAATATTTGTTTACACGTTGATTGTGTGGGAAAAAATACAGTATTTATAATGGATAAGGAAAAAACTGCTCTTCGAATGAACAGCGTGTAGTCGTATTGCTTCCAACAGAACTTTCTTCAATTTTGATAATAGACCGGAATTCCGCGATCGAACATTCAGGAAGTAGTCACTTATGAGAATATGGTAAATATAACTACTTATTGAAAGATAATTATATGATAATTAATCAGAAGCTTATTCTGCAATATTTAATATATTTCTCCATAACTACATGTTATGAGAAATGAGTTAAATTCAGTCATAAAATATGAATTATTAAATTTTTCGCTATTTATTGATAAGTAAGTTAATAACATTACTAAATCTAATCAGCACTAAAAATGATGTCAATCTTTTTAAGTAACTTTTGAATGGCTGTCTATTATGCGCGGATTGTCTTGAATTGAACTTTTCTGTTATTCTTTTATTTATTTTATAGTATTGAGAGCTTATGTCAAATAATGGCTGATTCGATAAAGTAGAAAAATAGCAACAACAACATGCATAAGATATTACCATTTCATTCATAAGATGCAATTTTAGCGCAAAAAAGATGGAACCATATAATAAAATGTCACAACAATGTTATTGAGTCAGAAGAAATGATAAGAATAAGGGAATAAATCTGAAACCATCGATCGTGGGTTTGATACATAAGGGTTAAAGAATGAATGTTATACTTAAAATAAGTTAGTTTATCAACTCAGGAAACATCCATAGAAATACTCATGTTTAATGGCATTTATGCGGATATGTGGTGTTCTATTGTACCGTCACATCTCTATGTCTGTTATGGCTTTAATAGCACTTTTTGTGATTATTCACATGAAATTTGTGATTTAGAAACGATGGACAAGACTTGCATTACTGAATAGCATTTCCAAATCACTTTCAAGTCAATGGGTCATTACTGGGCAGCTTTGTTTTGCTGAAGTGCATCTTCAGTTCTATCCAATAAAATTGATTTATTCTATCATTGAAATAGGTTTTTGTTCACCAGAAAAATTAGTATCAAGTTATTTATGAATCATAAAAATTGCGACAATTAACACAACTATTTGATGGTAAACAATGAAGTTAAATGAGTCAAATAAATGGCTTTCAAAAATATTTACTCAAATCTTAATTAAGTTTATTTTCAGAATTGAGTAAATTTATTATTATTGAGAATAAGATTATATTATTTAAAATTATGCGTTAGAATTAGGATTAAATATAGGAATATAGGATTTAAATATACAATTATTGCATTTTTGAATGAAAATTTCGTTTTTTAAATTATTTAAACCTAAAATATTTCTTAAAACTCTCCCAAATTAATCAATGATTTAAGTTCCATAGTATTCTGTGTTTAATTCTATTATAAATCTTTCAGTTGGTTTCATAGAGAAAATAATGACCCATTGTTGCGAATCACGTCCTCTAATAATAATTTATTAGATTAGTTAACCGCGAGTTATAGCTTTATAAGTACACATCTAGTCTGAGTCTTAATTTTTAGTTTTTCTGAATTGTGAGAGTGCTCACCAAAAATGTTTTTATTAAAATCAAAACTCTTTTTGCTTCTTTTGTAAACAATGGGTGAATTCAATCATTTTAAGAGTTTTCAAATCTCACTTTTAGCCGAAAAAGTTATTTTTGGTCACCTGTTGCCCACTTCTGACTCTTTTGTTTTCATAGTTTATTTAATAGTAAGTCAAAAAAATCGAAGTAAAAAGCTGTCAACTATTGTAAAAAAGAGTTCCAGTGGAAAGAAATGTTATGATATTTTTCAATAATTCTTGTATTGTAGAGTTGTATAGTTTGTATTGAAACGCATCAGAGAATCTTAATAACAAGCAAAATAAGTAAAGATAAAACACTACCTCAAAAAGTTATTTATTTTGGTTTACGTGGTATAGTATTTATCTATGAATTTGATTTTGGACCACTTTTTAAGCCACAAAATGCACTTTCACAAGTAGTACGCATAGAGCATAGTACAGTAAAACCTGTCAAAGTTGGGCAAACAGTTAAATCTATTCCCTCGCACCCTTTCCGTCAAGGCGGGCATCGGATAACCGGTAAAAGCCCTTAAATTTCGGCATTTGGACGGTTTGGTATCAGTCAAGGACCGCATCCTGTGAGCTTTAAGCTTCCGCCCGGCGCCAATGGCATTCTGCCCGACCGCATGATCGCGGCGATGGCGGATGCGGGCCTGATCCTTCCGGCCTATCCGTTTGTCGAGAGCCAGATCCAGCCTGCGAGCCTCGATCTTCGTCTCGGCGACATTGCCTACCGGGTGCGGGCGAGTTTCCTGCCGGGCCCTGGCGCCACCGTCGCTGAACGCATCGACGAATTGAAGCTGCACGAGATCTCACTCGCTGACGGCGCGGTGCTGGAAACCAACTGCGTCTATATCGTACCGCTGCTTGAGTCGTTGGCGTTGCCATCGGAAATCGTCGCCGCCGCCAACCCGAAGAGCTCGACCGGGCGGCTCGACGTTTTCACCCGCGTGATCGCGGATGGCACGCGCCGCTTCGACATGATCGGCGCGGGCTATCACGGCCCGCTTTATGCCGAGATCAGCCCGAAGACCTTTCCGGTGTTGCTGCGCGAGGGATCGCGGCTGTCGCAGGTTCGCTTTCGCACTGGTGATGCCATCCTCAGCGCCGGCGAACTCGACGCGTTGCATACGCTGGAACGGCTGGTTGATGTTGATAATGCCGACCTGGCCAGCGGTGTCGCGCTCAGCGTCGATCTTTCAGGCACCAATGCCGGCGGCTTCGTCGGCTACCGCGCCAAGCGCCATACCGGGGTGGTCGATGTCGATCGCCGCAGCGGCTATTCGGTCGAGGAGTTCTGGGAGCCGATCGCGGCGCGGCCTGACGGCAGCCTCATTCTCGATCCCGGTGAGTTCTATATTCTGGCGTCCAAGGAGGCCGTGCAGGTGCCGCCGGACTACGCCGCAGAGATGGTGCCGTTTGATCCCCTGGTCGGTGAATTCCGGGTGCATTACGCGGGCTTCTTCGATCCCGGCTTCGGCTATGCCGGCGCCGGCGGCGAGGGTTCACGCGCGGTGCTGGAGGTGCGCTCGCGCGAAGTGCCGTTCATCCTCGAGCATGGCCAGATCGTCGGCCGTCTTGTGTACGAGAAAATGCTGGCGCGTCCCAATGCGATGTACGGCCAGCGCATCGGCTCCAACTATCAGGCGCAGGGCCTGAAGCTAAGCAAGCATTTTCGCGTGCAGGCTTAGTCACCGCCTGGCCGGTGTCACGCGCCAGATCGTGTTGCCGACATCATCCGCCACCAATAGCGCGCCCTGCTTGTCGATGGCGACACCCACGGGGCGGCCTTGCGCCTCGCCGTCGCTGCTCAGGAAGCCGGTCAGCACGTCACGCGGCTGCCCCGAAGGCGTGCCATTGGCGAACGGCACGAAGATCACCTTATAGCCGGCGGGTGGCTTGCGATTCCACGAGCCATGCTGGCCGATGAAGGCGCCATTAGCCATTTCGGGCGGAAACAACTTGCCGGTATTGAAGATGAGCCCGAGTGAAGCGGTGTGTGCGCCGAGCGCGTAATCCGGCGCGATCGCCTTGGCGACCAGATCTGGACGCTGTGGCTCGACGCGGGTGTCGGCATGCTGGCCGTAATAGCTGTACGGCCAGCCATAGAAGCCGCCGTCCTTCACCGACGTCATGTAATCGGGCACCAGATCGTTGCCGAGTTCGTCGCGTTCGTTGACGACGACCCACAAGGCGCCGCTTTGCGGCTGCCATGCCGGTCCGTTCGGGTTACGAAGGCCGGAAGCGAACACGCGCGATTTTCCGCTTGTGCGATCGACTTCAAGAACGGCGGCGCGATTGGTTTCCACTTCCATTCCATTTTCGCCGATATTGCTGTTCGAACCGATGGTCGCATAAAGTTTCGATCCATCCGGAGAGGCGGCGAGATCCTTGGTCCAGTGGTGGTTGAGGGGACCTGCGGGCAAATCTGCGAGCTTGACACCCGGCGACGTGATTTTCGTATCCCCCGTGCGATAAGCGAATTTCATGATTGCGTCGGAATTGGCGACATAGAAATCGCCTCCGACCAGCGCCATGCCGAACGGTGAATTCAATCCATCAAGGAACGTGGTTTTGGTCTCGGCGATGCCGTCGCCATTGACGTCGCGCAATAGCGTGATGCGATTGGCGCTCGTCGTAAGCGCGCCGCCGCGGTTCAGGACCAATCTGGTGATCCAGCCCTTGATGCCTTTCTCTTCGTCAGGCCTTGACGGCGCGTTGGTCTCGGCGACCAGTACGTCTCCATTCGGCAGGACATAGACCGTTCGCGGATGATCCAGTCCGGCCGCAAAAGCGTTGACCACCATTCCATCGGCAGCGATCGGCTTGCCGCCAGCGGGCCAGCCGATCGCCTTGGCGACGTTGACTGTGGGTATCAGCGATTTTTCGGGCGCGACCAACGTGGGCCTGGCACCGAAGGTTTGCTCGACCGTGGCGGTTTCCTGCTCGTTGCATGCGGCGAGCGTGAGAACGAGACCCATGATACAAACGGCAAGCCCGGGCTTGACGGACGAAAGAAGCAAATTGGGCATGGTGTGTTCCTCGCCGAAGACAATACAATACGGGAAGCTGAAACACCTTCACAGCGTCTTTCGGGAAATTCGTTGTGACCGCGAAACGAGCGCGACGACCAATTCCGGGGAACGGAAATGATGGAAGTTCGAGCGGGTGCACAAGAGGCCGAATGGCAGCGCTGGCGAGGTGTCGCCGAGCTTTATCACGCCTGTTTCACCGGTCTCATTCTCACGATGGTGACGCGGCGCGGGACGCATGATGCCGCGGAATTCGTATTTCGCGTTTTTCGCCGCCAGCAGCAGGAACGTTTCCTGCCGGGTCTCCAAAAGCTCGGCATCGCTCATTTGCCGCCGGCGGTCGCGGCCGCGCAATATCATTATCTCTCCAACTGGATCGGCGGTGTTCACGTCGAATACATGTATGAGACGGATCGCAAGGCCTGGATCCGTTATCCGCCGCCGCGCTGGATCTGGAAGGGAACGGCGATCTGCGGCGTGCCCGGTGAAGTTTCGCGGGCGATGCTGCGCGGCTGGCACGCCAATAACGGCGTCTCGCTCGGAAATCCGCGATTGGGCTTTGTCTGCACCAAACAGAGCGTGGACGGCCAGGACGGGCTTGAAGGCTATTACTGCGAATACGACCACGCGATCGACACCGATCAGCGGCTGTTGTTTGCGCGTCACCTCGAGGCGCCCCTATTCGATTCGGCTCTCGCGCCGGCTCTGCCGGTCTCAACCTGGCCAAAGCCACGCCTTGAGAAGGCCTACCGCAATTACGCGATGGAATATGTGCGCACGGCGGCGCCGGTCATGGTGGACTTGCTGGGGCCGGATGAGGCCGGCTATCTCTTGAGGCTGACCGGCAAGCTGATCGGCATGCAATATTTCGACGAGATCGCGCCTGGCTTTGCTTGCCGCGGAGGAAATTCGGAAGCGTTCGCGGCGTTCCTGCACGCATTGCTCGCGGCCCAGGGCGATGAGGCCGAACTCATCCAATCGGGCGGCGTGTTCGAAGTCAGGCAACAGACCTGGAAGCTGATGGACGATATTGGAGATCATCACCCGGCCTGTTCAAACGTCTTGCAAGGATTGGTCGAAGGCCTCGCAGCCGCTTGCGGCCGTCGCATTGGCGTCACCATGGCGGCGTCGGCCGCGGGTCTCGCCCCCTTTGTCTGGACGATCAGCTGAGGCGGCGGGCGTTCGCGCTGCGGAATAATGGCCATTTGAGCAGGCGGCCCATGCGCGTGACGCACGCTGGATCAGGTCTCAGCGTGCTAGGAACTGCGGCGGCCCGGAGCCAGTTCCGCGCCGGGAGTTGAAATGTCCGATATCGGCGTCGCCGCGATAGCCGTCGACCAAGACGAGCGTCCAACTTCCTCGCCAGACCTTCCTGTGAGGAAAGGGCTGCCTGCGAGGAATGCGCTGATCGACGCGCCGATCTTGCGCACTTTGTTGCATCTCGCCTGGCCCAACGTCATCGCGCTGAGCGCCGGCACTTGCGTGGTGATCGCGGAGACGTCCTATATCGGCCGGATCGGTGTCGAGCCGCTGGCGGCGATGGCGCTGGTATTTCCGTTCGTGATCCTCACCATGACGATGTCCGGCGGCGCGATGGGCGGCGGTGTCGCTTCCGCGATTGCGCGCGCGCTCGGCAGCGGTGACGCCGATCGTGCCTCGACGCTGGCGTCGCATGCTTTGCTGATCGGCCTCATCTTCGGGCTGACCTTCACGGTGGGCATCTTGATCTTCGGGCCGGCCTTGCTGGACATTCTCGGCGGCCGCGGCGAGGTGCGGGCCCATGCGCTTGCTTATATGCAGATATTCTTCAGCGGCGCAGTGCTGCCCTGGCTGATGAATTCGATGGCGGGCATCCTGCGCGGCACCGGCAACATGAAATTGCCTTCGCTGATGATTCTCTGCGCGGCGGTGCTTCAGATCGTCTGCGGCGGTTCGCTGGGCCTTGGCATTGGTCCGATCCCGCAATTCGGCATGCGCGGGGTCGCGGCCGGCGCGCTGATCGCCTTTTCGGTCAGCATCAGTGTCATGTCGTGGTACCTGTTCTCCGGGCGGGCACGGGTCGTTCCGAAAATCACCGGCCTGAGAATTCAATGGGCGATGCTCGCCGACATTCTCAAGGTCGGCCTTGTCTCGTGCTTATCGCCATTGCAGTCGGTGCTGACCATCAGCATCTTCACGCATCTGCTGGCGCGTTTCGGCACCGAAGTCCTCGCCGGCTACGGCATCGGCGCCCGGCTTGAATTCATGCTGACGTCGCTTGCTTTCTCTTTCGGGATTGCGTCAGTGCCGATGGTCGGCATGGCGATCGGTGCCAGGCGAATCGTACGTGCCCGGAAAGTCGCGTTGACGGCGGGTGTGGTGTCGTTCATCTCGGTCGGCCTGATCGCGACCGTGATTGCGATCTTCCCGGACATCTGGGTGAACATCTTCACCGGGGACGGCGGCGTGCGCGCCGCGGGCCGGCAATATCTGTCGACGGCCGCTCCGATGTACGCTTTCCTTGGACTCGCAATGTCGATGTATTTCTCATCGCAGGGCGCGGCCAAGATGCTGGGTCCGGTACTGTCGCAGACCGCACGTTTGTTGTTCATCGCAGCCTGCGGCTGGTGGCTCGTGACGCGCGATGCTCCGGTCAGGGATTTCTTCATCCTGGCCGCGGCTTCGATGGTGCTTCTGGGCGTGCTGTCGGCCGCCAGCGTTTTTCTGACGCGGTGGGGTCCGAAGGACGAGGCGATCGCGCCGGCTCATTCCGTGCTTTCCGGCGCGGCGGAGTAATTACGCCGTTAGCGTCTTCTGCATCGCCGGGACCGCAAGATCCATCTGGCTGGAGATGTAGGGCGCAACCTCGTTCGGCAGCACGTCGATGATCCAGATGATCCGGCAGCTGGCCTCGCCGTCACTGAGCACCTGCACGGACCCGTTATAATGTCTGATGCCGTCGCGGCCGAGGATCGCATAGACGAGACGCCGCCGCGCGTCGTCGCAATCGACGAACTCCTCTGCGATCACGTTGCCATTATGGAAGGTGCAGATGCGTGTGTTGCCGTCGAGGCGACAGTCCGTGACAAAACCCGGATTCAGCCGTTGATGCACCGCGCCGAAATCGCGCACGGCATCCCAGACGATGTCGGCGGACGCATTGATTGGAATGTCTTTGTGGATCGAAGCCATGGACGAATTCCTTATGTACAAACCGCCTCGACGTTATTGCCGTCGGGGTCGATCAGGAACGCCGCAAAATAAGTCGGGCTATAATCCTTCCGTGGACCTGGCGCGCCATTGTCGCGGCCACCGGCTTTCAGGCCCTCGCTGTGGAATTTCCCGATCGCGGCGTGGTCAGGGGCACGAAACGCGATATGTGCCCCGGTGCCGGCAGGCCCCTTGTGCAGATGCAGCCATAGTGCCGGCTCGCCCTTTGGGCCAAATCCCGCGCCGCTCGCATCTTTCGAACACAGCACGTAGCCCAGCGGGGCCAGTGCAGCTGTGTAGAATTTTATACTGGCTTCGAGATTGCCTGTTCTGATTCCGAGGTGGTCGTACACGATCCTCTCCATTCTTCGCTGGCGGTTTCGGGCCGCCAAGGATGGAGATGACCGTAGTCAGTGCAGCGCGTCGCTCGCTTGGAGAATCTTGCGCTTTCCTTTTCTGCGCTTTCCCCGTGCGGCGTCGCGGAAGGCGCCTGGCGAGACGCCGGCGGCGCGATGGAACGTGCGCACGAAATTGGAGAGGTCGCCAAAGCCGACATCGTAGGCGATATCGGTGATGGCGATATCCTCCGCGGTCAACAGGCGCGCCGCATGGCGCAGCCGCGAGCGCACGAGATATTGGTGCGGGGTGACGCCAAGCACCTTGGCAAACAGGCGCAGGAAGTGGAACGCGCTGAGGCCGGCCTGGCTTGCTACGTCGTCAAGGTCGATGGCGTGATGCGAATTCGCTTCAATCCAGTGCGCGGTTTCGACCGCCCGGCGGCGGTCGCGCGCCTTGACCTCGGCCGGCTTGCGCGCCCGGCCTGACACCGCATCGACAAAGCGGCTGGCGAAGAGATGCCCGATCTCGTCGAGCCCGATATCGCTGCGGCCGGAGGCTGAGGCTTGCGCCAATTCGCCGAGCACCATCAATTCCGGTAGCGGCGGCGCGGCCCCGACCCGCCACGCATCAGGCCCGCCGATAGTCTCGACCAGCTCCGGTTCCAGAAAGAACGACAGACACTCGTCGCCGCAAATATGGTGGTCGTGGGTGCAGACATATTCGTCGCCGGGGAAGCCGACCAGCACCGATCCCGTCACCAGTTCGAACGACCGCCCGCGGCTTTGGCAACCGAAGCTGCCTTTACGCACATAGGAAACGGAGTGGCATTGAAACTGTTCGGTGAACGGCTTCTCGCCGGGGCCTGCGGTGCAGCGGAAATCCGACACCGAGATCGAGCGGTGTTTTAGCAGGGTCGTTCTGATCATTTAGCGAGGCTAACCGGACAGCCGCGGCGGGGCAACCGGAAGCAGCATGTCGAGCAGCGTCTTGCTGGTGGAACTGCCGGTGCCCTCGATCGACAGCAGCCGGCGTTTGGAGATCAACCCGCCATGGAGCGACATCTTGTCGGTGTAGCCACCCGCCTCCAGGACCCGATGACAGGGAACGATGACGACAAACGGGTTGCGCGCAATGGCTTGGGCGACCGAGCGCACCGCGCCGGACGCGCCGAGCCTGGCCGCGATTTCATTGTAGGTCAGCGTCTCGCCGCGCGGAATCTGGCGCACGATCTGATAGGCCCGTTGATCGAAGACGTGGATGCCGCCCATATCGAGCGTGACGTCAGAGAAATCGACGGTCTCTCCGCGCAGCAGCGAGACAATACCCTCGATCGCGGCCTCAGTATTGGGTGGGGCGCGCGTCTCGCGGGCCTCGGGATAAAGCAGAAAAAGCCGCTTGCGGGTTTCGATCTCGCGCGCCTCGGGAAGCTGCACGCCGACAATGCCCGACTCGCCCCATGCGATGCCGCATCGGCCGATCGCCGTGTCGAATATGGTGTACGCCCGCCCCAACATACGCATTCCCCGAAGGCACCATAGCACTGTCACAAACCGCCGCATCCGGAAAATTCGACTTCGGTTAAAGCGGCGAGATGCCGCGCCTCGGCGGAATGGAGTGGTCAGGGCTTGATGGGTGCGCCTATTGCTGCCGCCATCACGGCTTCGACCATTTCGTCATGGGTCAGCGGCTCGTACATGAAAGGCCTGAAGCGCCCGACATGGTCGAGCGTCAGGAAGCCATGGCCGGTCGAGGTCATGATGATGGTGCGTATTTTGACTTCTGTTTCATGGGCCTCTGGAAAGGCCTCCGCGACCAGCCTCAATACCAGGCGGTAGGATTTTTCCGCAGGCGCGAGCAGGACGGTTGGCGGTGGGTCGCGGTTCAGCAAGTCGCTCTCGAACATCAACCGGTAGAGCCCCGGCCGCTTCATCGCAAAATCATAGAAGGCGCGGCCGCTGGCACGCAGCCGCGCGGGGCCGTCGCCGGGGCCTTCAATTGCAGCCTCATACAACGCGATCAGGTCTTCGAACCCGCGCGCCGCAACGGTCGCGAGCAGGGCATCGCGGTCAGGGAAATGGCGATAGGGCGCCGCCCGTGACACTCCCAGTGACTGTGCCAGGTCACGCAGAGACACGGCCTCCGCCCCGCCCTGTTCGACCTGCTTGAGGGCAGCCTCGACGAGGGCAGGGGCCAGGTTTCCGTGATGGTAGGCCGGTTTCGTCATTTTTAGATGTTGACACAGCTTACATTGAGATGCAAATGTAAGCGCCGACAACATTGGAGCCCATCATGAGCCTCATCCCCACCAAATTCGCCAAAAAGACCGGAATTGCTCTTTTCACCGCCGCCCTGCTTGCAATCGCTCCGGGTCGCGCCTGGGCCACCGAAGTCGGCTTCTCCGGGCTGAAAATTGCAAATGGAGATCAGAAGCCGCTGGTTGTCGGTGTCTGGTACCCGACCAGTGCGCCGGCCGAAGTGCATCCGCTCGGCGCCTATGTTCAGACGGTGGCGCCGGACGCACCGGTCGCCGGCCAGCATCTGCCGCTGATCGTGATGTCCCATGGCAATGGCGGCACTTACCAGAACAACTACGACACGGCGCTTGCGCTGGCGAAAGCAGGCTTTGTCGCGGCCGCCGTCAGCCACACCGGCGATACCAATGAGGACCAGAGCCGGGCGGTGTTCGTTATGGACCGGCCGCAGCATATGCATCGGCTGATCGACTACATGCTTTCGGAATGGGCCGGTCACGCACAGATCGATGCCAACCGGGTCGGCGCGTTCGGCTTTTCCATCGGCGGCTTCACCGCGCTGGTCGCAGCCGGTGGCGTTCCCGATCTCAGCCTCACCGAAGCGCACTTCAAGGCGCACCCCGACTACTACGACTCGCAGGTCGCCAAGCGCAGCGGTGCCAGCCCCGAAGAAGTCGCGATGCTGCGTTCGAAATTGCCGGCCTCTACCTGGGTGCATGATGTCAGGATCAGGGCCGTGGTCGCCGCGGCGCCCGCGCTCGGATACACCTTCGGCCGCGAAGGCCTGAAGGACATCAAGGTTCCGATCCAGCTCTGGCGCGCTGGTGACGACCATATCCTGCCCAATCCGGACTACGCCGAGGCCGTTCGCATCGCATTGCCAACCGCGCCGGAATATCACGTGGTCGACAACGCCGATCATTTCGACTTCCTCGCGCCCTGCACCGATATCTTGCGGCAGGTTGCACCCATGATCTGCGTATCCCGGCCGGGCTTCGACCGAGCGGTATTCCACCAGACCTTCAATGCCGAGGTGGTGCGCTTCTTCAAGGAGACGCTGAAGGTGGAGGTGGGGCACTAACTTCGCCAATCTGCTTCACCGGTAACGGGAGATGCCGCGATCATTCGCTCGCACGTGACCGTCACTAACGCGCTCATCACCGATTGTTCAGTTCGTGTAGCGCCGGTGGTTTGGTAGACGTCTCGCACCGGACCTCCCCCGTTCGGTACCAACCCGGCAAGGCCGTCAAGCGTATTGCGCTTGGCGGCCTTGCTGTTTGCGTTGAGTGCAGTTTGCGTTGGATACAGCAGCGCAACGCGTGCTCCATCGAACCTGATCCTGACGACGTTAGTTGCAAAAGTTTTGCGACGTTGTTTGGAACAATTCTTCAAACGCGGCTGACTTCATCGTGAGCGAGATCGTTACCGATCTCACATTGTCGCCGAACTGCACCGCTTTTGGGCCTTTGCGAAGCGCTGTGGCGAGTGCGCTACAGAATTTCTGTGCGCCGTGAAGCAGAAGCACGCGCGTGGAGTGTCCGTCCGGGCCTCCGTTATCCTGCATTCGCGGGACGCGTATGTGCCGCGATCGTTCTTAAGGAACCAACATGAAGAAGACTTTCATATCGGCAGCGGCCGTGCTGGCTTTTGCCGCGACCGCCCACGCCGACGAACTTTCAGATGTTCAAGCTCAGGCGAAACAATTGCGTGAACAGATGACCAGGCGTCTGGCGGATCTCGAAAAGCGGCAGAAGGCCCTCGAAACCCAGAAGCCCGTGCTCGTAAATCCGGTGGACGCGATGGCCGCAGATCTGCCCTACAAGGCGGCGGTCAAGGCGAAAGCCCCGGAGAACGACGATCTCTGCATCAAGGGCGTCTGCCTCTACGGCAATATCGATATGGGCGTGACCTATCAGAACCACGGCGCGCCCTTGAGCCCACTGGCCGTCGGCCCGCTCGACTATCTCGTGTCGAAGACTTCGAAAGGCTCCTATTTCGGCGTCGGCCCCAACCAGCTCTCCACGTCGTTCATCGGCTTGAGGGGGAAACAGGAAATCGCCGACAATTTATACGCCGTCTTCAACCTGCAAACGCAGTTTGATCCGGCAAGCGGGCAGGCCGCCAGCGGCATCGGTTCCGTTGCGCAAAACAACGGGCTCGCCACGGCCCAGCAGAACGCGTTCAGCGATTCGTCCAAGGCTGGCCAGCTGTTCAACAACGCCGCCTACTTCGGCTTGAGTTCGCCGATTTACGGCACGTTCACCATGGGCCGTCAGAGCGCGCTGAGCTCTGACCTCGTCACCAACTATGATGCGTTGAGCGGGTCGAACGCCTTTTCGTTGCTCACCTACCAGGGCGGCAACGGCGGCGGCGGCGACACCGAAAATCGCGTCTACGACAACTCGTTCGAATACCGCGTGAATGTCGGCCCGGTCCGGCTGGCGGCTGAAGCGCAACTTCGTAACGGCGGCAACAGCGGCACCGGTAACGCCTTCGAAGGCAACATCGGCTTCGACTATCTGGGCTTCTCGATGGACTTCGTCGGCGGCAAGATCTACGACGCCGTGTCGGCGTCACCGTTGACGGCGGCGCAAGCCCAGGCTGCTACGGCTTTTGCACTCGGCACCGGCCAGGTCGCGGGCACCGTGTCCGACAACACCGTGTTCCAGGTCGGCGCGCGCTACACCATCGGACCGTGGAAACTCTTCGCCGGTTACGAGCACCTCGACCTTGCCAACCCGAATAATCCGCTGGCGGCCGGTGCGTTCGTCGAAGGCGGGTTCATTCTGACCAACCCCAACAACACCAATTTCCCGAACGACAAGATCCTTCAGACCGCCTGGATCGGCGCGAAGTATTCGGTCACGCCGGCTCTCGACATCACCGGTGCGTATTACCACGAGTGGCAGAACAGCTTCGGAGCTGGAGCGCTCGCCGGCTGCAATACAGTCGTGTCGTCGCAGTGCAGCGGCACGCTGGATGCGGTCTCGCTGGTGGTGGACTGGCGCTTCGCCCGGCACATGGACATGTATGCCGGCGCGATGTGGTCGCAGGTCACTAACGGTCTTGCCAGCGGTTTCCTTCAGACCAACGGTACGCCGGGCAACACCGGCAACAAGGCGAACTCGGTCGATCCCGGAATCGGCTTGCGTTACCAGTTCTGATGATCTGACAAACAGGCGGGGACATTTGCGAATGTCTCCGCCACTTTCTTGATTACGAAGAGCCGCCGACCAGCTCGACCAGATGCGAGCGCGAGGGCGATGGATCGAATCGATCCGCGAAATATTGTGTTTCGTGAACCACCTGTCCCTCTCGAAATTCCATGATGCTCACCGTGTAAGACGGCACGCCGTCATAGGTCAGGACGAATTCGGTGACCCAGAGGTCGCCACTGCCGATCATTCGCCGCACCGAAAAGCGCTTCTTGTTCGGCTGAACCGTCCGGCTCTCCTGAATGGTGTGCCGGCCGCGGATCCGCTCGCCCGATTGCGGGTACTCGAGCACGGCGTCCTCGCGGTAGATTTCGTGTTCGGCGTTGAAATCGCTGGCGTCTGACGCGGCCCAATGGCGCTCCAGCGCAAGGCGCACCGTTCGATCATCCATCTCACCCTCCGGCCTGCTGATCCTGCCGCATGCGAATTTCGCAAACACGCAGCGCTCCTATCGATGTAGACTTTTCGGAGCTTACGCTTGTTTGGCCATTGAGGGACCGCCATGAGCCATCGAATCCTTGTTTTTTACGGCTCCTATCGTTCCGACCGGATGGGCATTCGACTTGCCGAATTCGTGGTTGAGCGGCTCCGGCGCCGGGGCGACGACGTTGAACTGGTCGACGCCAAGGCGATCAACCTTCCGATGCTCGACCGGATGTACAAGGAATATCCGCGTGGAAAAGCCCCTGACACGCTTGAGCGTCTCGCCGGCAAGATTCGCGATGCCGATGGCTTCGTCTTCATCACCGGCGAATATAACTGGGGCGTGCAGCCCGGATTGAAAAACCTGACGGATCATTTTCTCGAGGAATGGTTCTGGCGGCCGGCTGCGATCGCGAGCTACTCGGCAGGGCGTTTGTCCGGCGCGCGCGCCTCAACCGCCTGGCACGGCACCCTTTCCGAGATGGGGATGGTGGTGATCTCAAGCACGATCGCGGTTGGCCCCATTGCACAGACGCTCAACGCCGATGCGGCGCCCGTTGGCGAAGGCGGCAAAGCTTTAGAGGCGGCGTTTCCGCGCTTTGCCGATGATCTCGCGTGGTGGATGGAGGCGGCCAAGCTGCAACGGCAACGCAAAGCCCCGCCGTATTGATCGAGCTTGCCGCATGGGTGTGGGGCGGCATATAAACCGTGTTCGGGGACCGGTTACCCGGCATGGTACGCGGGCGTAGTTCAATGGTAGAACGGCAGCTTCCCAAGCTGCATACGAGGGTTCGATTCCCTTCGCCCGCTCCATCTCACCAAACGTCGATAGAATAGGCATTTCTGCAATTTCTTAGGGGCAACTTTGTCGCTTCAAGTCGGCGGTTCGTACAACGATCGTACAAACTTTGCGTCGAAATTAGCCCAGAGTTCCAACATGGTGGCCCAAAAATCCTTGACCGAGGGGCGCGGGGTCCTTCGGAGAGTAGGCTAAACTCGCGGAGTGTTGTTGGTGATCTGATTAGCGTGTTGCGCTCGATCGAGCGGCCCTCTATTGCACATGCGGGTGCCGGGCCGGGATTTTGCTCGGAAGCGCGGATGTAATTTGAAGCTGCATCGAGCCAACGTCTTCCCGCGAAGGCGCACTCCCTTCGTGCGTCGACGACCTTCCGCTTTGCGATCGCAGTTTCGCCGGCGCAGTCCCTCGTGCAGGGAAAGCCCGGGAATGAGGTTCACTCGGTCTTGCACCGGGGTTGACCGCCTCCCGAGGGCGGCGAGAAAATCGTAGGCAAACATGACCTGCGCCGCGGCCGGATCAATCGCTTTTTGCGGAACGCAGCTTCGCCTCACTCAGCAGCTCAGCGGACGTGACGCCTAGCAGGTCCGCGATTGCGTCCAACATCCGCAGCGTAGGATTCGAGCGCTTGAGTTCGATCAGACTGACGGCCGCCTGATCGACGCCGAGCAATCGTCCGACCTCGCGTTGGGTCAGGCCCCTCTCCTTGCGCAACCGCCGGACGTTGGCCGCAAGTTTCTTGGCCGATGCCGACGCGCGCTCGGGAAAACGCCGGGCAAACGGCTTGTTGGTCGTCTTCCTTTTCTTCGGAGCGGCGGTCTTGTTCGTCTTCATCGTCGTTCGCAGCGAAACGGTGGGCAGCCGTCGTCCGCCGGTCGATGCGGACGCCCGAAATTTCTGCGGCCGCAAGGATTCGCGCGCCAGCGGACGCGGCGAGTTATAGTGCAGGATGAACGCGGGAAGCGCTGGGCGCAACGGGGCGTCGGAGGTTTTCTCGCGCCGCTGAGCGGTAGCGGCGGTGCAATCCCCGCTATGAGCTCGTCTTTCCGACCTTGGGGACAATTGTATATATGCCGTCCTCGTATTGGAACCGTACGTTCTCGGGTTTGCCCCGGGGATGGTTGCGGAGCATCTGATAGAAGCGCTTTCGCTCGCCGGTAGGAATGCCGAGCGATGCCGCAATCTCCCAGTGGTTCATTCCGCGCCCGGCCTTGAGGAGGACCGCGACGACGTCGTTCCTCTTCGCTTCGTTCGCCGTCCGCTCCCGCGAAATCGGGGTTCCCCTGCGTTCGTATCCTCGCACGATCCTTGCGCTCTCGACGTGCTCGGGAGGCAGGCGGCGGTCGCGGCGCCACCACCTCTCGTCGGCGAGCCTAATGATGGTGGGGGAGTGTTTGGCGATCGCTAGGAGGTCGCGGCTGATGTGCCCCTCGTCGGTTAGCGCAGCCAGCTTCGTGGGCAGCTTGCGGAAGATCTCTGTCGCGGTCGGCGCCCGCACAAAGGGGTCATTCGCGTCTTTCCGCAGGAGGGCTTCGATCCCCTTCTGCAACAGGTTGAGCCGGGCGGGGGACTCCGCCTGGCGCTTCGGCTTGCGGGTGCGCGGCGGCTGTTCCTCCATACCGCCGCGCTGAATCTCCAGTTGGAGGGCGGTCTCGAGAGCTATCTCCCACACCGTCTTCGCGAAATTCTGCGCGAGCTCGACAACTCCCGGCGGGAGTTCGCGGAGTGTCTCCTGCTCAGCCTTCCATGCCCTGACCATCACGCTGTCGCGGCGCGAGCCCGGTGCGACGCCGTTCGCCTTCATCATGTCGGCGACCGCGCTGATTGTGACGCCGCGCAGGCCTCTCTCGCGCATCACGCGGTAGCAGGCCGTCCGAACCTGGCCAATATCCGGCATGATTCCATTCCCCCCGAACTCCCTCGGAACGGCGTAGCGGCGGGCTGGGGAGGGCGCAACCTTAAGTTTTAGTCATTGGTAACAGTGCGTTACCTAAGTCCTTGCCTTAGGAGGTCCTTTGGTGCCCGCCGCACCAAGTCGAACCCACCCGGTGACGTTTCGCCAATGGGTTCAACTCAGGTTATTTCGGGCCTTGTTCGACTCTATTGGTAATAAGCATTCGCACCTTTTTTACCAACTCTTCGGGCGCGAATCCGGTCGGATTTGGTCCGGTTCGGCGTTTTTCGAGTCGGCACGGTTTTCAGGAAACCCTATGAAACAAGGGGTTCGCGCGAACCGATTGGACACCCTAAATAGGTTCACATCCTATCCCGCAAATACTTTCGTTATAACTTCTTCATCGTCGCGGACCGCCGGGACGGGCGTAGAACCCCGAAGACGGCAGTCGCCAACTAACGCTCAGCGGTACGACTCCGGCCACCGCGCAAAGTTCTGGTCGGATTTGAACACCTAACATCAAGAGTGGAAGCTACCAAGAACGTTTTGACGGCGGAGATATCGCGCCGGGCTGCAGAGATTGAAATTACTCCGATAATTCAATCTTGAAGTTTCAAAAAAACGCAGAAAAAATGCTGTAAGTTGTGAAAAGGAGTAAAACAGGCGCAGGCTCAAGCAATCGGGCGAATGGATGGATTTAACTAGCCCGATTCCAACGGTCGTTCGGATTAGCGCAATGCCGGGTGACGAAACAATACGGGCTGGTGAAGTTGTATCGTTTGGCCCTTTCCGCCTGTCAACTAGAGGACGATTGCTGGTTCGCGATCAAACACCGGTTGAGATCGGTGGCCGCGCTCTCGATATCCTGATTGCTTTAATCGACCGAGCGGGAGAGGTCCTGAGCAAACGGGAGCTGATGGATCTCGTTTGGCAGGGCGTTGTCGTCGAGGAGGCCAGCCTTAGAGGGCATATCGCCGCTCTACGCAGGGTGCTCGGGGATGGCAGAGACGGTACCCGATACATCATTAACGTGCCTGGCCGAGGTTACGGCTTTGTTGCTACGGTCGAGCGGTTTTCTTCGCCCGGCCGCCCCGCAACTATCTCCCCGGCGAAATCCTGCAGTCCCCAAAATTTACCGGCGTCCCGGCAGCTGTTGATCGGTCGGGAGCAGACCATCCGCACATTGTCTTCGCTAGTTTTGTCGCGGCGTTTTATCAGCATCGTTGGGCCGGGCGGTATTGGAAAGACTACCGTCGCCGTGGCTGTCGCTCACGCGCTGAGTCAGGAGTTCGGCGAAGACAAGGTTTACTTTGTTGATCTAGGTCCACTGACCGACCCCGCGGTCATCCTCGGCGCTATCGCGTCGGCAATTGGATGTGTTGTCCTGGGGTCAGACCCTGAGTCTTCGATAATCGCCTTTCTGGCCGACAAACGGATCCTTATTGTTCTCGATAATTGCGAACACGTCATCGCGGGTGTGTCGCCGTTTGCCGAACGCCTCTTCAATGCAGCGACATCAGCGTATCTGTTGACGACCAGCCGAGAGGCGTTACGGGTCGAGGGTGAGATAGTTCATTTACTAAAGCCGCTCGATAGTCCGTTCGACGACAGGCCATCCGCCGTTCAGGCGCTCGCGTCGCCCGCCGTGCAGCTCTTTATGGAGAGGGCTGCGGCGAGTGGGTACGAGGCCGAGCTCAGCGACGCTGATGCTCCGATTGTTGCCGGCATTTGCCGTCGACTTGACGGGATCGCGCTCGCCATCGAACTCGCGGCCAGTCGGGTGGGCACCTATGGCATCCGAGGGGCCGCTGACCTTCTTGACGATGGCGCCGGATTGATAATGCAAGGCAGACGCAGCGCGTTGCCAAGGCACCAAACGCTGCAAGCCCTTATCGATTGGAGCTTCAGATTGTTGCCGCCATATGAACAAAAACTGTTCCGAAGACTGTCTGTATTTGTTGGCCAATTCACTTTGGAGGCGGCACAGTTTGTCGCGGCTGAAGTCAATGATGAGGCGCAAGCTATCAGCAATGCGATCATAAGCCTCGTCGACAAGTCGCTTATTTGGATATCGTCTACAAGCGGCACAGTACATTTTCGCCTATTGGATACGACGAGCGCTTACGCGTCGGCAAAGCTAATGGAAAGTGGGGAGGCGGAAGCAGTTGCAAAACGACATGCCTCCTACTTTGCGGCTTTCCTCAAAGCTTCAGTTGCAGGTCCCGATTTTGAACGTAGCAAGGCAGCTAACTACCTTCCTCACATGGGTAACGTGCGCAAGGCGCTGGCATACAGTTTTTCTGTTTCGGGTGACCATTGTGTCGGCGTCGAGCTCGCCGCCCTTGCGGGACCGCTATTACTGGAGCTTTCACTATTTGCTGAATGTAAGCATTGGTGCCAACAAGGCATGGGTGCGCTGCGCGAGCAGGAACGTGGAACACGACGCGAACTAGAGCTCCAGGAAGCTTTGGCGTTCGCTTCCATGTGGACGCGCGGTACCAGCGTAGAGGTCAGGACCGCTATCGAGCAGGGGCTAAAGCTCGCAGAGGCTCTACGCGACGGGTGGCATCAGATCTATTTTCTTGCTGGGCTCAATATTTTTCTTACCCGTCACGGCAACTTTAGCGGCGCGCTAGCGGCCGCCAAACAAAGCGCCGCAGTTGCCGAAAGTACGGGAAGTGCGTCCGAAATCGTGATAGCCGAATGGATGCTGGGTCCGTCGCATCATTTTGTCGGCGATCAGATCTCAGCGCTTCGCCATTGTCAGCGTGGCTTTAAGCTTGAGTCGGACACGGCGCCCGTGCAAGCAAGCCTTTTTGGCTTCAACCACCGCGTACGAGCGCGCGTTGTGCTCTCTCGTTCCTTGTGGTTGCGCGGTCTGCCCGATCAAGCCCGCAAAGTAGCTCATCAGATAATCGGCGAGGCGCCGAACCAAAGTCAGCCTGTTTCGCGCTGCGTCGCCCTTCTATATACCATCCCCGTCTTGCTTTGGAGCGGTGATTTCAATGAAGCGGCAGAGCCTGTCGAACGCGTAATCTCGGAGGCGACCAGGTATTGCCTGGCACCTGACGAGGCTTTCGGTCTCGCGTTAAGAGGCGAGCTCATGGTCGCGAATGGCGGCGATTCGTCATCAGCAGTGGAGGTTCTGAGTGAGGCGCTCAAAATCCTCGAAGCCCATCATCACCATCTTGTAATACCCAACGCTTCGAGGGCCTTGGCGGAGGGACTGGTCCGTTGCGGTCGGCCGGAGGAAGCACTTGTCACGATAGAAGATGCTCTGACGCGTGTGGAGGAGGTAAGCGAAATATATTGGCTACCCGATTTGCTGCGGGTTCGAGGAGAAGTTCTGCTGGCGCATCCTCGACCGCAAGTTGCGGCAGCAGAAGAACTCGCTGCTTCGCTCCATCGAGTATGCCCGGAAGCAATTCGCTCTGAGCTGGGAACTGAGGGCCGCAATCCGTCTGGCACGCTTGTGGAAGGCGCGTGGAAGAAGCGACCAAGCGCGGACAATTCTCGAAGACATTTATCTACGCTTCACCGAGGGATTTGATACCCAGGACCTGGTTGCTGCCCGCGGACTTCTCGACGAACTGGGCTGTCCCCCCGTTTTCAACCCGGGTAAACCACGCGCGCATTAGTAACGGTTCTATCGGTAACCAATGGCCTCCACTCGGGCCGCCACAACAAATTACATTTTCTTACAGGAGTAAACGTGCGTTCGGACGTGGACCGTCCGATGGTGGCGCCGATTGAAGGATTGGTTGCATGGCAGGCTCACGTATCATCGGCACCGCGTCCATCGCCGCTCGATGTTGAGGGTCCTTTGCAAATCCAACTGCCCTGCGAGGCGTCCGGTCATCAACACCTGCGATATGTTTGGTGGGTCATGCGTTATCAAAAGCGTAAATGGCATGAACTCGATTTACTCTGCCGAGCCGGCGTGGGTATCGCACCGATCGCGCCAGCCGTCTGCAGATCGTTGCGCGAGATTGTAGGTGCCGATGCAGGTTCGCTATTCTGGTTGGACGAAAAGCGCATGCCGGCAGGCTTCTTTCATGAGAACGCCATAGAAACCTGTCATGATTTGTTCCTTAATGAATATGAGCGTCTTTTCGCCGGTCCGTCTGAGACAAATGTCTCACACGTCGCGTCTATGAATGGCCGGCCTGTTGGAAAACTGATAAATCCGGGGCGCGACTACTTTCGCTCCAATACGCTCAATCTTCTGCTCAGGCCGAACGGCCACTTTCACACCCTCGATCTAAGGATCGATGTTGGAAATCGGGCGCGCGCGGTGGTTATGTTGTTCCGCGAACAGCAAAGGCCATTCGATGACAACGACGCCTTCCGTCTGACTCAGGCGCTCCCTTACCTCAAACGTGCTGTCGAGCTACAATCAACAGCCGGGCCGTGGGAACCGACAGATCTTAGCGGTCATATGCTCGTTGACCGTTCCGGGACGAGGTTGCTGTCCGTGAGCGACGAGGCATCCAGGATCTTAACGGCGTGCACGATCGTAGGCCAGAACATTTCCTTTGCCGGCCCAATAACCCTGCCGCCGCGTTTTGCGCAGGATCTTTGTCGTCGCCTCGAAACGTCATCGTCCGTTGAGGAGTTTATGGAAATTCCATCTGGGCGGCTTCGCCTGATTGGCACAAACATGCGTGCGCCGAACGGAGATGCAGCAGCAGAGGTGCTACTTTCGCTGGAGATAGAACGACCAAAGCCTCTCAAGATTATTGAAAAGATACTGGATCTCCCATTATCGCCGTTGCAGCGGTCGATCGCTTTTGCTGCTGCGTTAGGAAGCTCGCGGGCGGATTGCTTGAAGTCGGCGAGTATTAGCAACGAAGCTCTGAAGAAGCACCTCGCTAACATTTATCGGGCGACTAGCGTCGCCTCCTGGGAGGAGTTGGCAAAGGCGCTGCAGTAAGCCAGGTAATTTGTGCCGACGACGGATTGCATCTGCTGTCGCGGATGCGAGTGATGCGACATCGCTGCTTCGGCGCGACGGATCATCACTTAGCGCAATCATCCGATTAGTATTGCGTACTTCCCTAAAGAGGGAAGGACGCGACGCTGCCTCGACACCGGCTTCCGGACTAACGAACGCTCCTGATCATTTACTCCCCCGCGGGGTAATATTTTCGCGGCTCAAAAGAGAGAAAATGCCGGTCAACAGATGCAAGGAAACCGATCCATCAACCTGAAGCCAAGGACCTGTCGCGACGGCTTTAAGCGACACCCCCTCAGCGAAAGACGACCGAATTTTTGCCAGAAAAGAGCAACCCGTGAAGAACATGAATAAAATAGCGGAGTCTGTCGCGACAATTGGCTATTCTTCGACTGAAGAAGCCGCCACCAGCGGCGCATTCTCATCGGTGAAATTCGCTGAAGCTATTTCGAGCCAGTTCGACAACGCGGTCAAGAAGGCGGATGCCACCCTCAAAAGGCCTCAAGACATCCTCCAGCAGGTACAGGCGGCGCGCCGAACACAATTAATTACACCCGCCGAATTGACCGCATCGATCGTACACGAGGTGATGCAGCCGCTCACTACACTCGTCAACAACGGCGAGTCGTGCCTGCGATGGCTCGACAGCAACGAGCCACAATCCGACAGAGTGCGGGAGACTGTTGCTGCAATGATCAGCAGCGCCTGTCGCGTGGCTAACATTATCCGGCGGTTGCGTGCCCTCTCTGTGAAAGGGGACATTCAGAGAGAAGAGCTAAATGTGAACGAGATTATCGAGCACGCTGTCGCTCTCATCGAGTCGGACGTGCTGCGCAACAGCGTGTCATTGCGACTGGATCTTTCTTCCGATCTGCCGTTGGTGCTGGGTGACAGCATTCAATTGCAACTGGTTATCACTAATCTTTTGGCCAACGGCGTTCAGGCCATGGTCTCGGTCAGTGATCGGCCCCGTGAACTGGTGGTTCGATCGCAGAAACTCGATCTCAATCACATTGGCATCATGGTGAAGGACAGCGGCACAGGCATCGACCCGGATGACATGGATCGCATATTCGACACCTTCTTCACGACGAGAGTCGACGGAACCGGTATCGGACTTTCGCTTTGCCGTTGGATTATCGAAGCCCATGGCGGCCTGATCTGGGCGTCAAGCGATAGCGGCGGCGGAGCAGCGTTTTATTTCGCATTGCCTGGAATCAGATCGGGCACGACGTGAATTACGTTTTTCCTCGATTGTTGCCAACGGTGTGATCTCTGCCATTGGGGAGTTAAAATGTTAGATCAAAAGCGAACGGCAGTCGTGACTGGTGCGACGGGCGGTATCGGCGCTCTCTATGCCGCCGGATTGGCCGAACGGGGATACGATCTTCTCCTCGTCGGCCTTCAGCAGAGCGGACTTGATAATATCGGCGCCGCGATAATGCAGAAAGCGGAAGTCAAAGTGGACACGCTAGTGGCCAACCTCGCCAAAGAAAAAGATCTGGCACGCGCCGAGGCAATGATATCGAGCGATTCGGCAATCGCCGTCCTCATCAACGTCGCCGGTGCCGCGACATTCGGGCCGTTATCGAAGCTGAGCGCCCAAGCAATCGACGAGATAATTTTCGTCAATATAACCGCATTGACTCGCCTAAGCCGAGCCGTTCTTCCCGGCTTCCTGGCACGCGCTAGCGGCTCCGTCGTCAATTTTGCATCGGTGTTAGCCTTTCATCCGTGGCCGGAGTTCGGTGTCTATGGTGCGTCCAAGGCTTATGTCGTGAGCTTTTCGCAAGCTCTGCAGGTCGAGGTCGAAGGCAAAGGCGTACTTGTCCAGGTAGTAAGCCCGCCCGCGATCGACACCGGCTTCTGGGATAAGGCCGGGCTACCAATCAGCAATCTACCGCCCGGCGCCGTGATGACGCCGAAGAACTTGGTGGACGCAGCGCTGAAGGGGCTCGACCGCGGAGAGTCCTGGGTATTTCCGTCGCTGCCTGAACAGACGTTTTGGGACGATTACCAGAGGACACGGCAGGCGCTCGTCGGACGCTTGATGAACGGAACACCGGCAGCGCGATACGCGGTCTGATCTGAAAGACGGGGTCGTCCGGACCAAGGGGTGTCGTACGTAAAGGCTGATGCCAAAAACGTCGATTGTCGAAAGACCGTGTGAAAACTGCCACGAACCAGCCGTTGCGCCAATCTGAAGCGGCGCTTGAAACCGAGAGAGGTTAATTTGACACGTTCTCGTAATTTACTGTTCGCCGCGATGACGCGGCTTTGCGTGCGACGACATCATCATGTTGCCGAAGCAGCTGCTGTCCTCGTTCTCGCAATGGTGTTTGCGTTAGGCGGATATGCATCCGCTGCTGCGGACGAGATCGAGGCACGCGCGATCTTCACCAAATTCGTAGCCGCACAAAATGCGCACAATGCGGACGATGTGAAAGCGCTGCTCTGGACCTCGCCGAACATGCTCTGGTATTCGCGAGGCGTCGAAACCAGAGGACGCGACGCTGTGGTCGCCCGTTTCAAGGAATATTACCAAGGTGCGTGGCATCTCGAACCTGACATGGCGCAATTTCGCACAGCCGCGATCTCGAGCGATGTAATGCAAATTCTGGTTCCCATCGTATTTACGCGAGGTCTTCCAGGCAAGCCGCCACAAGAAAACACATTTCTGATCAGCCAAACTTTGGTTCGCGAAGCCAGTGGTTGGTACGTCGCCTCCATACTGCCGATTGCAAATACGCAACTCAAGTAGTCGCGGGTTCGTAGCAGTTTCGCAAAAGCCGGAGTTGGGGTCATACCGAACTAACTTCATGCAGCGTAATGCGCACGAAAACGCAATGAAGGAAAACTGAATGAGAAAGCGGCGCGCCCGGAGTTCTAAACGATCAAACCAGCTACTATTCAAAGGAGAACCAAGATGAATAATCAGGATAAATGGCGGCAACTCTATCTGATGGATCGCCGTGGGTTCGTGGGCATGGTGGCCGCCGGAGCGGCGAGTTAGCTACTGGCTCGTACCGCGGCGGCGCAATCTGCACCAAAGGCTCGAAACATCGTGTTGGTGCACGGACTGTTCGCTGACGGCTCGTGCTGGACCGAAGTCATCGCCCGGCTCCAACGCAAAGGCCTAAATGTAACGGCCGTGCAAAATCCGCTGACTTCGCTAAATGAAGCTGTCGAAGCGACAGAAAATGTCCTCGCCCGGCAAGACGGCCCGACCGTACTTGTGGGGCACTCCTTCTCAGGCATGATTGTCACGGAAGCCGGTGTTCATCCTAATGTCTCGGCGCTTGTCTATGTGGCGGCGCGCGCGCCCGACGCCGGCGAAGACTACATGGCGCTCGCCAAGACCTATCCAACGCCTCCGGCGTCGGCCGGCATCGTCTTTGATGGCGATCAAGGACGTCTTTCCGAGGAGGCGTTCCTGCGCGATTTCGCCGGCGATCTACCGGAAGCGAGGGCGAAGGTACTCTATGCGGTACAGGAGCCGTTTCACAAGGCTCTGCTCACCGGCAAGACCACTCACGCCGCGTGGCGATCCAAACCAAGCTATTACGCGGTTTCGACGGAAGATCGCACGATAAATCCGGACCTGGAGCGCTTCATGGCTAAACGGATGGGGGCCAAGACCATAGAAGTGAAAGCGAGCCACCTCGCGCTGATCTCTCGTCCCGACGAAATCACGCGGCTGATCCTCGAAGCAGCAGGGCACAAGGCCTGACCGCCGCGCTCTGGCGGGTGGTCGGCGAGAGTCCGTCCGCCAAGGCGGGTATCACAATCCAAAGGATCAATAGCGCGGCATCCCGCTATGTCGAAAGCCATGCTGATGGCGTCATGAGAAGTCAAAACAGGAGTATCCAACCATGAACGTGAAACCAACCGTATCCCAGCCTTCACAAAACGATATCGTTGAACTCCCCACCGCGAACCCCAACGGCTTTGCCCTGGAAACAGCGCCCACCCGTTACGTCGAAGGCGGCGGGGTCCGCTTCGCGTATCGCCAACTCGGTCCATCGACTGGAACGCCGTTGGTGCTGCTGCAGCATTTCTCGGGCAACATCGATGCGTGGGATCCCGCCGTCGTAAATGCTCTGGCGACCCATCGCCCGGTGATTGCTTTTGACAATGCTGGGGTCGGTCGCTCGACCGGCCAAACCCCCGACAATATCGAGGCGATGGCCCGCGACGCGGTCACCTTTATCGGCTCTCTCGGCCTTTCTCAAGTCGACCTGCTTGGCTTCTCCCTAGGCGGTTGCATCGCCCAGCAAATTGCCGCGCAGCACGGACGACTCGTCCGCAAGCTGATTCTGGTCGGCACGGCACCGAAAGGCGGAGAGGAGCACCTGTTGGCGGTTCTCGAGGACGCCTTTTCACACAGAGAGGCGCCGGATATCCGGCTGCCTCTGTTCTTCACGAAGTCACCCGCCAGCCAGTCGGCCGGACTAGCATTCCTGAAGCGAGCGAAGACGCGTACGGAAGATCGAGACACAGAAAGTGGCAGCGCTGTGACCGATCCGCAGGCCAAGGCTCTGATCACTTGGTGCGCAACGCCTGATCCAGGGCACGCCATTCTGCACGCTATCACGCAGCCCGCCCTCGTGGTATGTGGTAGCCACGACACGATGCTGCCGGCGGACAACGCCTACACAATGTTCAAAGCTATGAGCGACGCTCAGTTGGTCCTTTATCCCGACTCAAGCCACGGCGCGCTGTTTCAGCACCACGACTTTTTCGTCAGTCACGTCCGAACCTTCCTGGATGCGTAATCAAAGAAGCATGAACGCGCGGCCCTGTCTCGTCGCACTAAGGGCCGCGCGGTCCTTTGTTATACGAAAAATGCTTTCTCTTTTTAAAATCGCAGGCGCATCCGTTCCGCTCATGCGACGCGTGTAGCGGTCGTCTTGCCACCGTATGGCTTTGCATGCTCTGCGCGTTTCACGCGGTTCCGTCCATCTTCCTTGGCGCGGTAAAGTGCTCGATCAGAAAGTTTTAGCAACTCACCAAGGGTATGTTCGCTGTTCATGCTCACGGACACGCCACAACTCACCGTCGCATCGACCCGACGACCCTCAATGAGGCGACAGCTTTCCTCGAACGATATCCGGATGCGCTCGGCCCGGACGTAGGCCGCCTCGATACTCGATCGGGGCAATACCAGCGCGAACTCCTCGCCCCCGAGGCGACCAAATATGTCGTTCGGCCAAAGCGCGCCCGTGACAGTTTCGCAGAATTTTTGGAGAACGGCGTCACCCATAGCGTGCCCGTGTGTGTCGTTGATGGATTTAAACCTGTCGAGGTCGCACATGATGACCGAAGCAGGCGCGTTTTCGCGCCTACACTGTCCCACAACTTCCTCGGCGCTTTTCATGAACGCGCCTCGATTGGCGATGCCCGTCAGCGGATCAATACCCGCGGCCCTCTTGCTGGCCGCCTCATTGCGCTCCTTGACCATAGCGAGAAGGAACACCGCTGTGCCGATCGGGAAGATAATATCTTCAAAATGAATGAAACCAAACAAACTCATGATTGCCGGCATTTCTGTCGAACCGAAGGGACCGTCGAGCGCGATGTAGAGCCCGATCGACAACAGGGTAGCGTGCAGCGCCGTCAAAATGACGATCGGCCACCGCGCTATTAGCCTTTCCTTCCTGCCACGCCATAGGACAATCGCGGCAGCGAACAGGTAGACGGCGCCGATCGGGATGCCAAGTGGCCACGCCACGGCCCGCGTATCAGGAAAGCTGCTCGCAAGCCCTACGACTGCAGCTCCCAAAAGCGCTACTACGAGCGCGGCTGGCTTTGCCTCAAGCGACCGCGCGGCCTTCCATATCAAGCCGGTCCCGAGTGTCAGCAGGGTACCACCAAGAAGCGACCAAGCCGATTGGTTCAAGGCAGATGCCAGAACAAGGCAGGCGATGCCTGATGCGTTGACGATATTGGCCAGTCCCCAAAGCGCCAGCGCCGGTGCCTTGTGGTTCTGCGACCACGCCACGAGCAGGACCGCACCGGCGGTGGCCACGACGAAAGCACCCATCGCGTCAAGCGTCAGTAGATCGAGGTGCATGGTCCGATAGCCTACTAACGTGGCCGCCCGTTGTCCGAAGGGTGTGGGCTAAGAACTGCTCGTCCATTCTTTTGCCACGCAGCCTGTGAAAAATTGGCTGGCAAAAAGCTACATTTTTAGGAAGTTTCCTTCCAAATCGAATGTGAATTGGCTAGCTTACGTTGTTGGCGACACGAATGACCCATCTGCGACATCGGGCCTGATCAGTTTCTAAGGGACTGTGTGGCATTTCTTACCTACAACTCGGTCGCAAAGTACTAGTTCGGGAATTGCAAAAGCGTCTTCTCTGAGGCCACATGCAGCGGCGCGCATTCATCACGCTTATCGGCGGAGCGGTGGCGGCATGGCCGCTCGCGGCGCGGGCGCAGCGGCCTGCAATGCCGGTGATCGGTTTCCTCAACAGCTATCCTGTCCGTCCTTCGTCGACCGGAGGATCGATCTAAATTTCGTGAAGGAGCTCAGCTGGCGGGCATGCCCGAATGAGCACCGTGCCGCTAGCGGCGTGAGTCCGAGTTTGGCACCTTTGAG
>CAVVZW010000142.1:0-16820 GCA_963752265.1 uncultured Alphaproteobacteria bacterium | reverse complement strand
GCAGGTGCGTGGCAAACGTATGCCGTAGCGTGTGGACGGTGACTCGCTTCTTTAGCCCCGATCGCCGCAGTGTCCGCTGACAAATCACAATGACCGTGCGGATCGCCAAAGGCTTGCCCGTGCGAGCGGTGAATAGGTACTGTTGTGGTCGTGCTCGCTTCCAGTACGCCCGCAGCAACTCGAGCAGTCGAGGCGACAGCATGACGTAGCGGTCTTTCTGCCCCTTCGCCTGGCGGACACGAATTACCATCCGCTGGCTGTCGATGTCCTCGACTCGTAGCGCAACAATCTCCGAGACCCGCAGACCCGCGGCGTATGCCAGCGTGAGCATCACCCGCGATTTGAGATGCACCGAGGCCGCCAGAAACCGAGCGACTTCCTCGCGGCTGAGAACCACCGGCAATCGCTTCGGTTCCTTCGGACAAGGGATGCCTTCCAACAGCGACGTGCGTCCCAATGTCGTCTGATAGAAGAACCGCAGGGCGCAGAGAGTGACGTTGTAAGTGCTCCATGCCGCATGGCGTTCGTTCACGAGATACAACAGATAGCGACGAACGTCTTCCGGGCCAAGCTTGTCGGGTGAGGTCTTGAAGTGAAGTGCGAAGCGCGCCACGGCCTGCACGTACGCTGTTTGAGTTCGCGGTGAAAAACCCCTCAGTTTCAAGTCATCGATCAGTCGCTGGCGCAACACGGTCATAACGCGGGCTCCGAAGGATAGGTCAGCAAGGACGAAACGCCACTTCCTTCAGCCTGCTTGCGCACCCACGAGCGCAAGTCCCTATAATCGTCATATTCGGCAGGAGCGGAGTCGCCGCGGACGTCCCAGCGGCAAGAGGGATATGAGGAACGCTACGCGATTGCGATTTGCCGAAATCCGCGATGAGATTTCCGCGCATCTGACCGGCCTTGGCGTCACACCGCTTGCGGTCATTCCCATCTCCGCGCGTGACGGCGATGGCGTCGCGGCGTTGTCGCAGCGAATCCGCTGGTATCACGGCCCGACCGTGATCGATGCGCTCGACGCGCTCGAGCCCGCACAGCCGCCGGAGCAGCTTGCGCTGCGGCTGCCGGTTCAGGCGATCTACAAATTCGACGATCGCCGTATCGTCGCTGGCCGGATCGAATCCGGACAGTTGGCCAGTGGCGATGAGATCGCCGTCATGCCCGCGGGAAAGATCGCGAAGATCAAGAGCGTAGAAAGCTGGCCCGTGACGCCGCTCGAAGGCATCCAGACTGCGGGCCGCTCGGTCGGCATTACGCTCGATCGCGAGCTGTTTATCGAGCGTGGCGATATCATTGCGCACGCGGGATCCGCTCCACGCGACACGCGGCGAATCCACGCCCGCATTTTCTGGCTGCACGACAAACCGCTCCGCAAAGGCGAACAAATCCTGGTGCGGCTCGGCACACGCGAGAGCCGCGCGAGCATCGTGGCGATCGACAAGGCGGTCGACCCCGGCGAGTTGTCGAGCGTCGAGAACACCGCGATTGCGCGCAACCATGTCGGCGAGATCGACATCGCGCTGGCGCAACCGATCGCCGCCGACACCTACGCCGATAATCCCCGGACGGGACGCCTCGTCATCGAGGTCAACGGCCGCATCGCCGGCGGCGGGCTGGTGCTGTCGGTGGATGCCGGACAACGCGCGGTACCCGTCGACATCGTACCGGTGGAATCGGCGTTGCGACCGGACGAACGCTCGGCCCGTTATCGTCATCACGGCGCGGTGGTCTGGCTGACAGGTTTGCCGGGTTCTGGAAAATCGACGCTGGCGCGCGCCCTCGAACGCACGTTGTTCGACCGGGGAGGTTCGCCCGTCTTGCTGGACGGTGACACCTTGCGGGCGGGCCTTAACCATGACCTCGGCTTCGCGCCGACTGACCGCAGCGAGAATATTCGAAGGCTTGCCGAAGTCGCCGCCCACCTCGCCCGCAACGGGCATATCGCCATTGTCGCAGCCGTGTCACCCTCGCGCGACGACCGCGCCATCGCCCGCCAGATCGCCGACACCGCGTTTCGCGAAATCCACGTCGCAACACCGGCCGATATCTGTGAGAGCCGCGATCCCAAGGGTCACTACGCCAAGGCGCGCGCAGGTGGTTTGCCGGCCTTCACCGGCATCACCAATGACTATGAGCCCCCGGCCCATTGCGAGCTTGTGATCGATACCGCGACGCGATCGGTCAGTGAGGCGGCTGCGGAAATCGAAGGCATGCTGCTGGCCACAAGCGTGCTGATCGAGGAAGTCATTGATCTGGCTGCCAATATTTGAGCGGCCGTCTGACCACGAGATAAGCCATTGAAAGGCTTTTCTTGCGACCGGCTTTGGCGTTAAAAGACGTCTGAAGCTCGCGCCCTTTGGCGCGTTTTTTGCTCCGAAAATTCCCTAAGATCGCGTCTATCGGCGCCGTCTCTTGCGAGAAAAATCCATCATGAAGCGTATCGACGCCCACGGCCTGAAGGTTGCGCCCGTCCTGTTTGATTTCATCGGCAACGAAGCCGCCCCGAAAACCGGGATTGTACCCGACGCATTCTGGGCCGGGCTTGCCGCGATCGTGCGCGATCTGGCGCCGAAAAATCGCGAGCTGCTGGCGTACCGCGACAGCTTGCAGGCGAAAATCGACGACTGGCATCGTGCCCACAAGGGCAAGCCGCTCGACATCGGCGCCTATACGGCTTTCCTGAAAGACATCGGCTATCTCTTGCCGGAGCCTGCGACGCACAAGGTCGAGACGACCAATGTCGATGAGGAAATCGGCAAGATTTGCGGACCGCAGCTCGTGGTTCCCCTCACCAATGCGCGCTATGCGCTCAATGCTGCCAACGCGCGCTGGGGCAGTCTTTACGACGCCTTCTACGGCACCGATGCGATCCCGCACGATCCGAGCGAAGCCGGCAAGGGCTACAACAAGGCGCGCGGCGACAAGGTTGTGGCGAAGGCCAAGGCCTTTCTCGACGCCGCCGCACCGCTCGCCACCGGCAGCCACACCGACGTCGTCGCCTACAGCGTCATCAGCGGCAAGCTTGCGGTCAAACTGAAGAGCGGCAGCGCCACGGCGTTGAAGTCCAACGATCAATTCGCAGGCTTTCGCGGCGATGCGGCCTCGCCATCGGCCCTCCTCCTAGTGAATAACGGCCTGCACATCGAGATCCAGATCGACCGCAGCCACGTGATCGGCAAGGACGATCCGGCCGGCGTCGCCGACATGATCCTGGAATCCGCCGTCAGCACGATCCTGGACATGGAAGACAGCGTCGCGACGGTCGATGCCGAGGACAAGGTTCTGGTCTATCGCAATACGCTCGGCCTGATGAACGGCACGCTATCGGCAGATTTCGAAAAGGGCGGCAAGACGCTGAAGCGCGCGCTCAACCCCGACCGCGTCTACACGACGCCGGACGGGAAAGAGCTCAAGCTGCACGGACGTAGTCTTTTGTTGATGCGCAATGTCGGCCACCACATGTTTACCGATGCGGTGCTGGACGCAGCCGGTGAGGAGATTCCGGAAGGTTTGTTAGACGCCGCCGTCACCGGCCTGCTTGCGATCCACGATCTCAAGGGCAATACCGGTTTGCGCAACAGCCGCACCGGCTCGGTCTACATCGTCAAGCCGAAGATGCACGGCCCGGACGAGGTCGCGCTGACCTGCGAACTTTTCGCGCGTGTCGAGAAGATGCTGTCGTTGCCGGAAAATACCCTGAAGGTCGGCATCATGGACGAGGAACGCCGCACCACGGTCAACCTCAAGGCTTGCATCCAGCAGGCGTCAAAGCGCATTTGTTTCATCAACACCGGCTTCCTCGACCGCACCGGCGACGAAATCCATACCTCGATGGAAGCCGGCCCCATGATCCGCAAAAACGACATGAAGGCGCAGCCCTGGATCAAGGCCTATGAAGACTGGAACGTCGATAACGGGTTGATCGACGGCCTGCCCGGCCACGCCCAGATCGGCAAGGGCATGTGGGCGGCGCCCGACATGATGGCGGATATGCTGACGCAAAAGATCGCGCATCCGCAGGCTGGCGCCACCACGGCGTGGGTGCCGTCGCCGACAGCCGCGACACTGCACGCGCTGCATTATCATCAGGTCAACGTGCAGGCGCGCCAGCAGGAACTCGCCAAGGGCGGTCCGCGCGCCAAGCTGTCCGACATCCTCACCATCCCCGTGTCGAAATCGAACTGGGCGCCAGATGATGTGCGCCAGGAAATCGACAATAACTGCCAGGGCATTCTTGGCTATGTCGTGCGCTGGATCGATCAGGGCGTCGGCTGCTCCAAGGTGCCGGATATTCACGATATCGGCCTGATGGAAGACCGCGCGACCTTGCGCATCTCGAGCCAGCATCTGGCGAACTGGCTGCTTCAGGGCGTCGTCACCGAGGAGCAGGTGATGGATTCGCTCAAGCGTATGGCGGTGGTGGTGGACGGCCAGAACAAGGGCGACAAGCTCTACCGGCCGATGGCGCCGGCATTCGATGGAGTTGCCTTCAAGGCCGCGAGCGATCTCGTCTTCAAGGGGCGCGAACAGCCCAACGGCTACACCGAATACATCCTCACCGCGCGGCGCCGCGAGGCCAAAGCGGCAGGCTAGTCAGCGCCGCCTTCCCGGAACGATCGACCATCGCAGTCGTTTAATTGTCTTCTCAAAATAGGAGACGACGATGGACTGGAACCGGGTCGAAGGCAACTGGAAGCAGATCAAGGGCAAGGCGAAAGAGAAGTGGGGCAAGCTGACCGATGACGACCTCAACGTCATCGAAGGCCGCCGCGACCAGCTCGAGGGTAAGCTGCAACAACGCTACGGCTTCGCGAAAGACCAGATCCACAAGGACGTGGACGATTGGTTTAGTACGCTCAAGTAAGATGATTTGAAGATTTCGGATCAAACGGTCCAAGTCAAAAAGCCCCGGTCACACCGGGGCTTTTTCGTCAGACCCCAATAAAGCCGCTAAAACACCGCGATGTATTTGAGCAGCGATAACACGCCCAGAATGATCACGATGACGCGAACGATTTGCTTGGCGCGGCCATCGAGCGGTAACAGGTTCACGAGATATAAAATCAGAATGACGACCAGAAAGGTCACGAGCGCACTGATGAGCATGTAAGTTCCCCTCAAATAGACGCGAGAAAAGGCGCCGACGATGGGGTTTTAACGCGCAGGACGCCCCGCGGGTTCCATGCGGGGAACCGCAACGACCAACGCTATCGCCGCGCCGGCGCTATTGTGACGCGACCACCGGCACGCGCTGATAATGCGATCGGAGCGAGTTGGGTGCGGGCGAGAGATCAAGCGAGGCGCCACGGCGGTCGGCGCCGCGGCCCGCGACCATCAAGCCATTATTGCCGGCGACGATATCGCCTCGACGCAACGTCGGGTCGTCTTCGACTTTCACCGCCGCAAGGCCGGTCGGGTCCTTGCCATTGCAGGTGCAGCCGGCGACGAGTTCATCGCGGTAGCGAAAGGCATTGGGCAATTCGGAATAGCGCTTGCCGCTCTCGGTGACGGCATTGTCGATACCGCTGCCATAGACCACTTTGGTCTCGCTGGCAGGGCAAAAGCTGTTGCAGGACGCTGCGCGGCTCTGATTGCCGGCATTAGAAATCGGAAAATAGCGCCCATCGCAAGTTCGCACGCAATAAGCTTGCGAGCCGCCATAGGAAACGCGCGGGCGCGATGCCAGGCCTTCGGGAGGAAAGACCGTGCTTTCCTCGTTCGAATAAGGCATCGGCGTCGCCGGCGGTTGAGGCTGCGGCCGGTGAACGCCGAAGGCGCCGAAAAGAGTTGAGAGAAAATCCTCGGCCTGCGCCGCCGGCGCGATCACCACCGCGATCAAGGCGGCTGCGCCGCCGAATAAAACCTTGCCTTTGTTCATGCCCATGCGGTTCGCCTCCAGGCTGGTTTTTTCAGTACAGCGAGGACGTCGAAAGGTTCAGCGCCTGGCGTCCCGACGGGAGCGTCGTCACATCGGCGCGAGGCTGCGTCACAACGGATGCCACATCGCCTCCGCCGATCGGCCTCGCCGCAAGATGCGCAGCGCTTTTCGGCAGCACCACCACCCTGGTTCCCACGCTGACGCGGGCAAACAGATCGGTCACGTCCTCATTGGTCAGGCGAATGCAGCCACTGGAGACAAATTTCCCGATGGTCGTGGGATCGTTGGTGCCGTGAATGCGATAATCGCTGGAGCCCAGATACATCGCCCGCGCGCCGAGCGGATTGCCCGGGCCGCCGGCCATGAAGCGCGGCAGATAGGGCTGGCGGGCGATCATCTGCGCCGGCGGGTGCCAATCCGGCCATTCCGCCTTGTTTGTGACGGTTTGCACGCCCGACCAGGTGAATCCCTCGCGGCCGACGCCGACACCGTAGCGGATCGCGCGGCCTTGCCCGAGCACATAATAAAGCACGGTGTTGCCGGTATCGATGATGACGGTGCCGGGCGCCTCGTTCGTGTTGAGAACCACCGTGGTTCGGCGCAGTCGGTCGGGAAGAACTGAGGGGTTGCCTGCCGTACCGGCGGAATCATACGCCGCGGCCGCGGCGTCATCCGACGACGGCAGCAGCGCATAGCTCAGCGCTTGTGCGCTGGCACTGCTCACAAGAGCGAATGACGCCAATGAAAAGATGCCTGCTGCGATGAGCGCATTGAGAGCACCGAGCCGCCGCGTGGGCATGGGCCGGCCTGTCTGCTTGGATATTTTTGTCATGACCTACCCCGGTGTGCAACATCACGCGGATGCTCTTCTCGCCAAACAACGCGGGTAAACGGACCCGGTTCCGGCGCCGCACTCAGCCAATTTGTCGCTGTCAAGAATCTAGGGATTCACATCTGCGCGACGGAACTCTTGGCCCGCTTGCGGCTTTCTCCGGCCGAGCCTTCCGCTGCAGTGTCGCGGCTCGCCGTCCATATGATCGTTAGCGCGGGGGAGAGCCTGTTGCGTGTCCTGCCCAACGAACGTGCGCTTCCGCGAGACGGCGACGCAACACCTGACAGCAACGCTGACCTGTCGATCATTCGCCGCACCGATCTTGTCGCCTTCACGCTGGTCTCGCTGTTGGTGATCTGCATCGTCGCCGTTCTTTACGTCGCCAAAGCGTTCTTTTTGCCGATCGTGGCGGCGTTTGTGGTCGGAACAATGTTGTCGCCGGCGGCCGGCCTTCTCGAACGCCACCGGATTCCGCGCGCGCTTTCCGCAGTTCTGATCGTGAGCGCGGTCGGCGCGGGCGTCACTTTCGTCATCGGCCTTATTTCCTCGCCGCTGATGGAATGGAGCACGCGACTTCCCGAACTCGGCGAACGGCTCAGGGACAAACTGCACATATTTGATCGTCCGCTCGCACTTTGGCACGAGTTTCAGAATATGCTGGGTTCTTCCGACAGCTTCCCCGTCACCCCCTTTCAGATGCCAAGGCTCGAATGGGTGCAGCCGACGCTCGAGTTCCTGTCGCCGACCTTCACCGAATTCCTGCTGTTCTTTGCGACCCTCGTTCTGTTCATCGCAAGCTGGCCCGACCTGCGCCGGGCGCTGATCATGAACTTTACCGGCCGCGAATTGCGGCTGCGAGCCCTGCGGACCCTCAACACGATCGAAGAACAGCTTGGCGCCTACCTGCTGATGGTGACGACGATCAATATGGGCGTGGGGACGGCGACCGGGCTGATTTGCTGGGCGACCGGGATGCCTAATCCGGCGGGGCTCGGCGCGCTGGCCGCCACGCTGAACTATCTTCCTATTATCGGACCGGTCGCGATGTTTGTGATCCTGATGCTGATCGGGCTGGTCGCATTCTCAACCATTGGCGCGGCCTTGATTGCCCCGCTCGCCTTTGTCGGGCTTACTTTTCTCGAGGGCCATTTCATCACGCCCACCATTATCGGCCGCAGGCTCGAGCTCAACGCACTCGCTGTTTTCATTTCGCTGGCATTCTGGACCTGGCTGTGGGGACCGATGGGCGGCTTTCTCTCTTCGCCGCTGTTGATCGTTGGGCTGATCCTCAGAGAACACTTGTCGCCGTCCAATTCGGCCCAGATCCCGTAAGGTTTCGTTTCGGGAACTTCTCCTTGCCCGGGGCGTTTGTCACCTGACCGATCTGGCTGCCGGGAGCATTTGATGTCGAGTATCAACGGTGAAATGGGAATGCAGGACATGACAGACAAAGCGACCTATGAACGCCTGGAGAAAGATGTGGCCAACGTGCAAAGCGATATCAGCGCCCTCGCCGATCAAATCACCGATGCCCTCAACACATTTGCAGGCACTGCGCGCAAGCAGGCGCGCCGCGGCTACAAGAATGCCCGCGCCAATGTCGATTCCGTCGTCGATGATCTTTCCGAACGCGGCGGCGCGATGATGGACGCGGCCCAGGATGCAGCCGCCTCGGTCGAGGAAACGCTGGAGAATGTTATCACCGAGCGTCCACTGGCCACCGTGGCCCTCGCGCTTGGGCTGGGTTTTCTCATCGGCGTGACCTGGCGCAGGTAAAAGCGCAACCGCGAGGCGGGATAGATGTTTATGCGCATGATCGACGACATCAAGGAATCGACGGGCGTGGCCGTCAGAATGACCTCACTCGCCGCCGCGATCGCGTTGGCCTTCGTGGTCACGATCGCATTCCTCTGCGCCGCCGCCTTTGTCTATGTCTTGCAGAACTATGGGCCGATCGAAGCCTGTCTGACCGGTGCGGGAATTTTCTTTGTCATCGCTCTGATCGGGATCGGCGTTTATACCGCTCGCAAGCGGCAAGCCCGCCAAGAAGCCAAGGAAACGGCCAAGTCCGCATTACACACGGCGCTCGCCGATCCGGTCATGATGGCCACCGCCCTTCAGGTCGTTCGCGCGATCGGCATCAAAAAGCTCGTCCCAATTCTTGCCGTCGGCGGCTTGGCCCTAGGGCTACTCGCCAGCCGCCCGTCCTCGCATGAAGCGCCGGCTGAGTGATTCAAATCATCAGGTAACGCAGCTTCCGGGCTGAAGTTGTTTGGCACCTTCCACCAGGGCGCTGACCGCAGGCTCGCAAGCCACCATCGGCCTGCGGATGGCAGGCCTGGCCGGAGAAGAGGATATTGCCGGAGGATTTGCGCCGGCCACGGGAATGCGAACGAGGAAGGTCGTATCCAAAACGCCATTCAGTTGAAGCGAAACGGTTCGCGCCGAAGCCGGGGAACCCGCTGGCCCCGCCGCCCGGTCCGCCTTGGACCCTCGGTTGACCGGGGACATGTCCCCTGCGGCAGACGATAGCGATTGAGCTGATATCGTGTGATCGCCCGCAACCGCGGACAGGCCGCGACCCAAATCCCGGTTTGATGCGAACACCGCCGCACCTGAAATCAGTGAAAGCGCGAGTGCGCCCGATATTCCCGTGATCAGCCGTGACATTTCTTGTCCTGCGCGGTCTGTTGACCTGTTGGCGGCCTATCAACGCGGCCCAATCCCCAAAGGTTTCGTGGCTGCGCCGCCATGCTCGTTAAAAAATCGAAAAAAAGCGCAACCCGGCTGGAACGATTTTTGGGCCTGCGCGTCATCACGGCAGCCGGTTATCCCCCTGCCCCATTGACCGGCGATGCGGGGCGCGGCTGTGGTGATGCCAGCCGCGCCCCGCTTTTCTTGCCGTCATTGCTGCAAATGACTAAGGCGGCTTCACCAACCTCCCTACCTCGAGCGCCGATCGTCTGGACCGCACGGTCAGGATTGCGCCCCGTGAAACCTGCCTCTCGTGGGTTCGCTCGCGGCGCCCATGGTACCGCTACGGATGACATCTCGACACTGAACGGTCTCAACGCCGCGCTCGCGGCGAACAACCTGCAAGCCTCGATCTCTACGACGGGTGCGATCAACATCGCGACGACAAACGATGCGGCTTCGGCGCGCGCCCCCGCTTTCTATCGGAAATTAACGCTGAAGCGAATGGCGTGACATTTTTGCATCGCGCTTCTTTTAAATCAGAGGCTGTTCAAAATTGAACAGGGCGGGACGGCTCAATGTGATCGATTGACAATCGAACGTTGAGTCATGCTCGCGGCGGGCTGCCGCGACTATCGATCGCTGAAACAATCCATATTCGGAATTTTTCCTTGTTTTTTCGGGGGCGGGAATGCTTTGCCTTGTCAAATCGAAGTTGCGCGCGACGAGTTTTCCGGTGCGACGTTCGTTGCGCTGGTTTTCGATTTCGCTTGTTTGCGCGGGAAGCCTGCTCGCCACTGAGGCGATGGCGATCAATGTCGCCAGCCAAACCGACTGGAACACGGCGGTTGCCGCGGTTGCCGCGGCCGGGACGGGATCCACGGTTACCATCAACTTCACCAGCGGTTTCACCCTGACGAGTTCGCTCGCGCAGTTACAGGCAAGCAACCCCAACGTCACGGTGAACATCACCGGCAATAACCAGGCCATCAACGGGGCTTCGGCCTTTCAGGGCATTCAGGTCAGCGGCGCCAACGCGCCGAC
The DNA here is from genome assembly GCA_963752265.1 of uncultured Alphaproteobacteria bacterium. Lineage (GTDB taxonomy): Bacteria > Pseudomonadota > Alphaproteobacteria > Rhizobiales > Xanthobacteraceae > Bradyrhizobium. The sequence goes on along the minus strand of CAVVZW010000142.1, from coordinate 6,369 downwards.
CGTCAATATCTCAAGCCTCGCGATCACCAACATGCAGGCCCTCGGTGGCACCGGTGGGGCCGGACAGAACGGCTTTTTTTCCTCCGGCCTTTCCTACGGTTCGGGCGGCGGCGGCGGCGGCGGCCTTGGTGCCGGCGGCGGGTTGTTCGTCGGCAGCGGCGCCAATGTGACGCTCGCCTCGGTTACCTTCACCAGCAATAATGCCACCGGCGGCACCGGCGGCAATGGCGGTAGTGCGCAAAACGGCGCATCGTCCGTAACCGGCGGCAATGGCGGCGCGGGCGGCGCCTTGAACGGCGGCGCAAGCGTCGGCGGCGGTGGTGCGGGCGGCGCCGGCGGCAATACCGGTACGCAAGGCACTGCGGGAATTGCGGGCGCCACGCCCGGTGCGGCCGGTGGCGGCGGCGGCGGCTCCGGCACCACCAACAGCACGCAATACACCCCCAACAACAACGGCGGCAACGGTAATGCCGGTGGCGGCAACGGCCGCGCCGGCGGCGACGGCGTCACCAACAACCAGGGCAGCCAAGGGCCGGGCGCGGATGGTGGCTCCGGCGGCAATGGCGGCGGTGCCCAGGGCGGCGCCGTCTATGTCGCCACCGGCGGCACGCTGACGATTCTCGATTCCGCGATCACCGGCTCTGCCGTCACCAGCGGCGCCGCCGGCGCCGGCGGTATCGGACAGGGGCCGAGCTCGATCAACGGACAGCCGGGCGCGACCACCGCGACGGCTGGCGCCGGCATGTTCCTCAACGGCGTGACGGCCAATATCGGCGTTTCCACGGGGACGTTGACCTATGGCGACGTTATCGGCGGGTCCGGCGGCATCAACAAGATCGGCGCCGGCACGCTGGTGCTCACGGCGACCAACACCTTCACCGGCAACGCCAGCATTAGCGGCGGTGTGCTCGAGTTGGACGGATCGATCCCGACGTCAAACCTGACAACCATCAACAGCAGCGGCGCGCTGACCGGCATCGGCACGGTTGGAGGAATCCAGACCAATGCCGGGGGCACTTTCGCGCCCGGCAACGGCACGCCCGGCTCGACGATGACGGTCATGGGTAGTCTCGCCTTCGCTTCGGGCGCGATCTATCTCGTCCAGATCAACCCGACGACGGCCTCGTTTGCAACGGTGCACGGCACGGCGACGCTCGGTGGCGCCATGGTGAATGCGAATTTCGCGAGCGGCACCTATGTCGCCAAGCAATACACCATCCTTACTGCGACCGGCAATGTCAGCGGCACATTCGGTGGCGTGGTCAATTCCGGCGGCTTGACGCCCGGATTTACCACTACCCTGAGCTACGATGCGAAAGACGTCTTCCTCAATGTGGTGATGAACGCCGCGTCAAACGCCGCCAACAACAACCAGCAAGCCGTCGGCAATGCGCTGACCAGTTTCTTCAACACGACCGGCGGCATTCCGGCGGTGTTCACCGGTTTGAGCTCGAGCGGCTTGACGCAGGCGACGGGCGAAACCGCAACCGGTTCGCAGCAAACGACCTTCAACGCCATGGGCCAGTTCATGGGCGTGCTCACGGATCCCTTCATGAACCGAGGAGGCGGCTTCAACGCTCCGTCGCCATCATCAGGTTATGCGGACGAAAACGCCACTACGGCGAAGTCGAATCCGACCGATGCTTTCGCGATGTTCACCAAGGCCCCACCGCAAGCTTACGCGCAGCGCTGGAGCGTGTGGGCGGCCGGATTTGGCGGTTCGCAGTCGACCTCGGGCAATACGGTGGTGGGATCGAACAACACGACCAGCAGACTCGGCGGTACGGCCGTTGGCGCCGACTACCTGATTTCGCCGAATACCATTGCGGGCTTCGCGCTCGCCGGTGGCGGCACCAGCTTTAACGTCGCCAACGGCGGCGCCGGACGGTCCGATCTCTTTCAAGCTGGCGCCTATGTGCGGCACAACGCGGGCCCGGCCTATATCTCGGCCTCGCTCGCCTATGGCTGGCAGGACGTCACTACCAACCGTATCGTCACCATCGCAGGCTTCGACCAATTGCGCGCGCAGTTCAATGCCAATGCGTGGTCGGGACGGCTCGAAGGCGGCTATCGTTTCGTGTCTCCCGCGACGTTCGGCGTCGGCATCACGCCCTATGCGGCGGCGCAGTTCGTCACCTTCGACCTGCCCGGCTACGCGGAGCAGGCTGTCGTTGGAACCAACAACTTCGCGCTCGCTTATGGCGCGCATGATCCCACCGATGCCCGCACCGAGCTCGGCATCCGCACCGACCGGTCATGGGCCATGAACGACGGCATGCTCACTTTGCGCGGCCGCTTCGCGTGGGCGCATGATTACGATCCGGATCGTTCGATCGGGACGACCTTCCAGTCGCTGCCGGGGGCGTCGTTTGTCGTCAACGGCGCGGCGCAGTCCGCCAACTCCGCGCTCACCACCGCTTCCATCGAGATGAAGTGGAGAAACCACTGGTCCGTCGCCGCGACCTTCGAGGGCGAGTTCTCGAATGTCACATCCAGCTACGCCGGTAAAGGCGTGGTGCGTTACACGTGGTGATGTCTGCTGATGGGGCACCCAACAGACATGCGGGCGCAGTCGCCACAATGCCCGCTGTCGGTGGAATGACGGAAGTCGTTCCGACTTTCGCGCTGGCCGCCGCGGTTCCCGGCTCGCCGCAGGTTCGCCGTCCTCAACCAGGCTCGAACATTAATCAGGCGGCGCGGCGGAAGGTTCAAGCGCTGAGCCGTTTTGGTTCCGCCGCATCCTTGCAGCCAACGAGCTCGGAATATTCCAGGATCGGGTGTGGCCGCCCCATCAAATAGCCCTGCACTTCGTTGCACGACTCGGCTGCAAGGAATTCGAGTTGATCCTTGGTCTCCACGCCTTCCGCCAGCACCGGCAGATTTAGTCCGTGGGCCAATCCAATGACGGCGCGCACGATGGCCGCCGACTGCGGATTGCTCTTGACGTTGGAAATGAACGACTGATCAATCTTGATCTTGTCGAACGGAAACGATTGCAAATAGGATAACGACGAATAGCCCGTGCCGAAGTCGTCCATGGCGATGCGAACACCGAGCGCCTTCAGCCGGCGCAGGATCGAGAGACTTCGGTCGAAATCCTCGATCATCACGCCCTCAGTGATTTCCAGTTCCAGCCGATTGGGCGCGAGGCCGGTTTCCAGCAGCACGGCATGCACCAATCCCGGAAGATCACCGTGGCGGAACTGGATCGGCGACAGATTGACCGCAATCCGGAGCGGGTGCGCCCACCGGGCCGCCTCGCGGCAGGCTTCGCGAAGAACCCATTCGCCGATCCGCATAATGAGACCGCTTTCCTCGGCGACAGGAATGAAGGTTGCAGGTGAAACCATTCCGCGCACCGGATTGTGCCAACGGATCAGCGCCTCGAAGCCGACCACTTCGCCGTCGATTTTGGCGAGCGGCTGATAGTGCAGGCGAAGATCGTCCCGCTCGATCGCGACACCGAGTTCCTGCTGGATCGCCCGTCGTTCACGGAGCTTGTTGTCCATTTCGATTTCGAAGAAGCGCGTCTTGCCGCGGCCAGCGGCCTTGGCACGATAGAGCGCGGCATCCGCGTTGTTGAGCAGCGTCGTGGCATCGGTTCCGTCGGCTGGAAAGATCGCAATTCCGACGCTGATCCCGACGCGCAGATGCTGGCCGTTGATTTCACGATCAATCGCGACCGCCGAATGAATTTTTCCTGCGATGCTTTCAGCCAGCTTCGGATGGTCGCCGTTCGGCGTAATAATGCAAAATTCATCGCCACCAAGCCGCGCGAGGTAAGCGTCGCCCGCCGCCGCATTGAGCTGTCGCGCCAGATCTCGAAGCAAATCATCACCGATCGTGTGACCAAACGTGTCGTTAACCTCCTTGAAGCGATCGAGATCGACGCTCAGTACCGCGAACGATTCCTTGCCGGCCGCCGCTGCATCGATCGCCAGCACGAGACGCTCCGTGAAAGCGGCGCGGTTGGGCAGGTCCGTGAGGTCGTCATGATGCGCCATGTGCTCGATACGCTCGAGCGCCGCCTTACGCTCCGTGATATCTTCCGCAAGGCTCAGAAGGTAACGCTGCTCCCCGGTTTCGTCCGGTATCGAGACATTCTTGGTCGTCAGGATACGCGTTCCATTGTGCCGCGTGAGAACCGACTGCTCGGCCACAGTTTGCAGGCCTTGTGTGCGCAATGCTTCATCGGCAAGCGGAAACAGCGCCTCCGCCGTTGCCGCATCGTCATGCGCATGTCTACCGATCAAGTCTCCGCGTGTTATCCCGAAAATGGCTTCCGCCGTCCGGTTGATCAGGACATAGCACCGATTGCGGGCGTCTTTGACGGCGACCGACACCGGCATGTTCTCGATGATGTTGTCGAGAAATTTCTGGGTGCGGCCGAGTTTTGTGGCGGACGCATCGAGCGCTTCAAGCTGCCGGAAATGCATGAGGGAGATCGTCAGACCAGCCAGCGCAAGGGCTAAGAAGAGTCCCAATCCGATGCCGGTGCTCTGCCAGGCAATGGTGTGGAGAAAGGCCGAAGCCGGCACGTCGATCACGAACGCGCCCATCAGATCGTGCAGCTGCCACTGGACTTTTTCGCCCTGAATCGAATTGTGGCAGCTCACGCAACTCTGTTCGTTCGCATTCGGATACCTCATTCCCTGAAATTGCATTATTAGATGTCAAAATTATTCGAATATGCTGAGTTTTACTATAAATAATGCTGCAAATTTGAAATTTATTGAGGGAATTTTGCGCCATTATACTTGTTGATAACGCACCATTTAAATTATTTTGCGATTATGATTTGAAATTTAATCGAATATCATACCTTTATATTTTATCTTCAGCCCAGTAATATATTCCGTCAACCGAACGTCGTTGCGCCGACAATCCACTGTAGGGTCGCGCCACCGGCATATCGAAACAGGCGCTGCTGCGCCATCCCGAACAGTTCGTGAACACGGTCGCCCAAAAGCTGCTGATGTACGGGATGGGGCGCAACGTGCAATACTTCGACGAGCCGGCGGTCCGCAAAATTGTGCGGGATGCCGCCGATAGCAAGTACACTCTGTCATCATTAGTGTTGGGCGTGGTCAACAGTGTTCCGTTTCAGATGCGGGAAGCGGCACAGACACAGCAGCGCGCGGCCGTTAGCGAACCGCGCCGGTAGGGAAGCGGTCATAAGGGAGAAATCATGTTCCTTGCGAAAAAGGCTTTGCAACGCCGAACGTTCCTGAAGGGGCTCGGCACAACGGTCGCGCTGCCGTTCCTGGACGCCATGATCCCGGCGCTCTCCGCGAAATCGGTGCAGGCGACGCCCCGCTTCGGGTTCATCTACAACGCCAACGGAGTGATTCAGAAGCAATGGAATCCGGCCACTGAGGGAACGGGCTTCGAGTTGTCGCCCATCCTCAAGCCGCTGCAACCTGTGCGCGAGTACATCAACGTGCTCAGTGATCTGTCGCATCCGCAGGCGGACACCTTCGGCGACGGCACCGGCGATCACCCACGCGCTTCAGCGGTGTGGCTGACGGGTGTCCACGCCTACGATCGCACGCAACCGGGAATCGAGGTCAAGCTGGCCACGAGCCTGGATCAACTGATCGCCCGGGAAATCGGCAAGTCCAGCAGGTTCCTTCTGTCGAATTGAATCTGGATAGCCGCAGCAAAGCGCCTGCGATTCGGGCGACTGCTTCTACGTCAACACGATTTCCTGGCGCAGTGAGACCACTCCGAATCCGACCGAATCGCATCCCCGCATCGTGTTCGAGCGTTTGTTCGGAGACGGCGGCAGCGCCGCGCAGCGGATCGCGTTGGCCAAGAGCAACGGCAGCATTCTCGATTCGGTGATGCAGGAAGTCGGACGGCTGGCCAGCACGCTGGGCCCGGGCGATCGCACCAAGCTCAGCGAATACCTGGACTCGGTGCGCGAAATCGAACAACGGATTCAGAACACCGAGAATCAGGGATCGGAATCCATCGAGCTTCCCGATCGCCCCGTCGATATTCCGGACACCTTCGACGAACACACCAAGATGATGTTCGATCTGATGGTTCTGGCCTATCGCGCCGATGTCACCCGCGTGTTCACCATGATCATGGCGCGCGAACTCAGCACGCGCACGTACCCGTTCATCGGCGTGCCGGAGCAACATCATCCCGACGTCGCACCACCGCAACGACCCCGATCTGATCGCGAAGAAAGCCAAGATCGACGCATATCATGTCGCAGTTGTTGGGCGTACTTCCTGGACAAGCTGAAGGCCACGCCGGATGGCGACGGCTCTCTGCTGGACCACAGCCTGACCCTGTACGGCGGCGGCATGGGCGACGGCAATCTTGCACCGGCACTCGGATCTGCCGTGCCTGCTGGCT
>CAVVZW010000141.1:0-15425 GCA_963752265.1 uncultured Alphaproteobacteria bacterium | reverse complement strand
GATAGAGTTCGTCACGCCGGCTCAGGCGCTGGCCATGATCCGATCCGACCAGCAGGTGGCGGACAGGCACATCAATCCGCGCTACCTGACCACCCGGCAGGTTTTCGTGGTGACACCTGACGGCCAGCAAGGCGGTGTTATGCTTCCGCCGGGATTCACCGTGAACGTGGGCGACATCATTGAATTTGATCGGGGCCACGTCGATCGATCGGCGCCCTGTCAATACATCCCGAACGTTGCCGTCAGCAAGCTCTAGGGATCTTGCGCGCCGCGGAGCAGCGGAGAAAGCAGACCTCTCAGCCTCCCGCTTCACCACTGCTCGGTTCGGATCGCTGCCTCTTAGTATTTCGCGATCACCGCATTGCTTTGCAGCTTGGCGGCCGCGACGATTTCAGGCGGCACGGCCTTCTGCTGCTTGTCGAGTTCGCGCATGAAGGCCTCGCCCGCAGCCCGGTCCTTGAATTCCCACAGCTTGTTTTTCACGCCCTCGAAGATCAGCGAATAGACCGCAACTGAATGCCTTCACGCACCGCAAGCGTCGGCGGCGTATTCTTGGTAAATCCGATGTCGGCCTGCAGCAGCTTGTCCACCGCGGCAAACAGGAAGCCGGTGCCGGAGACATTGATCGAATAGACGGTTTTGGTGGTCGTCACCGAGGCGAGCACGCGGCCGGTCTGCACGCTGACGGCGCGCAACGCGATCGTGACGATGTCTTGCCGGTATTGCACATTGGGACCGACGCCGAGATAAACAGCGCCGACACCGCCTGTGGTCTCGTTGGTGTCGTAACCGATCACGCCGCCATCGAGCAGGATGCCGGCGAAGCGAAGTGGCGGCAGGCTCTGCGCCTTGTCGCCATCGATCGCGGTCCGCGTGTTCTGGATGATCTGCCGCTCCTGCAACAGCGGCTGGAGATCGGCGCGCTCGGCCACATCGAACCATGCGCCGCCGCCCGCCTTCACCACGACATCGGTCAGGATGGACGAACCGCCTTGCGTGAGCGCGCGGGAGAATTCGGCAAAGTTGTCGTTGGATTTGTTCTGACCGGTCAGATCGGGAAAGTTATAGACGGAGACGTCGAGCTTGCGCTTGGGCGGCGGCAAGCTTTCGAGGACAAGGCCGGTCTTGGTCGCCGGCACCAGGGTGGCGGCCTCGTCCATCGGGTCCTTGGCGGAGCCAGCCATCGGGACAAGCATGCACCCGCCGAGCGACAGCAAGAGAAGCGACAAGCACGACAGTCTGGCAACACACCGCACCAAATTAATCCCCTGCACGATCAACAAACCCCAATCTCAACCTGTTAGCAGCGCCACATGACAGCCGTCATGGCGAGTGCTGATGTTGTCGTCATGGCATTCCGGAGTTACCCGAAAGCGGGTTCGCCAAGTTGCCGCGCGTTGTTGCAGGCGTCGTGCCGCCAAGGTTTGCGGCGCCAGTTTGCGATGGAGTTGTCGGCGTGGTCGAGGGGATATTCGGAAAGTTGATCGTGGGCCCCTGGTTTCCCGAATTGACGCCTTCTCCCTGCGCTTGGGCGGTCGAGAGCAGGAACGTCCCGTTAGACGGATTGCCGCCAAGCGCCGGACTGACCGGACGATAGACCTGCTCCGTGGCGAAGACGGGCGACAAAAACACGATCGTACCGACAAGGCACGTCATCCAAAACCCGGTCTTATCCATATTCCTCGCCCTCTCTGAAATCACGCAGCGATCCGTTCAAAACGACCCATCACTTCACAACCAACACGTTGCCCACATGAAAGACGGTGGCCTGCGGCGCGCCTTTCGGCTGAAAGATTTCCAACGTGCCGTTCGGCGACTGCCCAATCAGCATTTGCACCGGCGCCGTGCCGGGCGGCTGAAGCACATCCACTGACAGCCCCTTCACCCCGACCAGCACCACGTTCGAGAACAGCCCCTGCCCATGTTGCAGAACATCGACGTTGTCGCGCACGCCGCCGAGAACGCCGACATTGGAGAAATTGCCGGACCCTGATTGGGACTGGAGCACGAAGTTGTTGCGTCCCGTCTCCAGCGTTCCGGCAAAGTTTCCACCTGATGCAGCTACGGTGGTCTCAGGCGTCGGTTGCATAACCCCGCCACGTGGCGGCGGCGGTGCGAAAAAGGGCGACGACGGACCAACGACCGGAGAGGCAATCAACGATCGGCCGAAAAAGGCACCCTTGGTGGCCTGTGTGACAAAGGCGCCATCCGCAAAAGCGGGCTGAGCTGAAATCGCAAGGGCTACCGCAAGGAATGCGATTGCACCGTGGCAAATTCTCAAGGCGAAACGCATGAGATACTCCCTGAACTTGAATCGAGCACCAATTTGGCCTGGTAGCGATTCGCGTCGGATGCGCCGAGGAACGTCGTCGAAAGAATTTCTTCCCGATCGGCTTCCAGGCTGAAGTTACCGCTTTGGATGTTATGGCTGCTGCCGCTTGCGCTTATCTTTTGAATGTCGAACCGATAGCGCCCGTTCAAGTCTTCCCGGCTGCGTGCCATGGCGTCGATGCGAATGGCTTCACCATCCGCCTTGACTTCGATACGACACCCGATCGCCATCACTCTATCGACCTCTGCGGACGCATCTGCCCGCGCACCGTAAGCAACAAGACCCAGAACGGCCGTGAGAAGTCCCTTGATCAGAACCGTGTGTGCGTCCGACATCGGCCCCTCTCAAAGGAAAAGAGCGGCGGGATTTGATCCCGCCGCTCTCGTAGCGACTTAGTGCTGAGTGACGATCGCCGTGTTGTGCGATCCGAACTGCGCCGTCACCGAAGTGTTGCTGACGTTGGCGCTCGCGGTTTGCAATGTCACCGCGGCGTTGCCGTTGCCGACCTGCAACGTGCTCTGCGTGTTGGTGATCATCGATTGCGCGCCGGTGTCGTTCTGATTCACGACCGCGATGTTGCCACCCTTGCCGCGTCCGAACTGCGTGATCAGCGAGGTATTCGTCGCGCCGTTGCCGAGCGGATCAGCAATCGACTGCCGGGCGAGCGCAAAATTGTTTGCGCCGAGCTGGATGGTCGCCGAGCTGTTGCTGTCCTGGTTGCCTTGCAGACCCTGGCTCGAGCCGCTCTGGAAAGTGGCAGCGGTGTTGCCGATGCCGATTTGCAGCGTGGTCGCTGTGTTCTGCACGCCGCTCTGGGCGAGGCCGGCGGTCTGGCCGGTACCGATCGAGTTCTGACCGGTGATGGCGTTGTTGCCGATGCCGACCTGCAGCGAGGTCGACGTATTCGCGCCGCCCTGACCCGACGTGGAGCCGGCCGGACCGGCCGTGGTCTGCACCGTAAGCGCGGTGTTGGCCACGCCGAACTGGGCGGTCTTGGAGTTGTTCGAAGTCACCGCCGACGTTGTTCGACTGCGTGGTGGCCGCGATGTTACCGGTGCCGACTTCCAGCGTCGTCTGGGTATTGGTGCCGCCGGTCTGGGCCGCGATCGAGGTGTTCAACGAACCGAACTGGCTGGTGACCGACGAGTTCGGATCGATCGCGTCGTTCTTCTGAACGGTCAGCGCCGTGTTGCCGACGCCAACCTGCAACGTGGACTGCACGTTGTTGCCGCCGGTCTGGCCGACGATCGAGCCGTTCAACGCACCGAACTGGAGGGTGGTGGAGCTGTTCGCCTCACCGGTCGCCTTGGTGTTCTGGGTGGTGACAGCGGTGTTCTTGGAGCCGGTCTGCGTGGTGGCTTGCGTGTTGTTGCCGTTGGTCTGACCAACCAGGGCGTTATTCTTTTTGCCGACCTGCAGGATGAAAGATTTGTTGCTCGCGGCAGAGGCCAGCGTCGTCGTGGCCAGAAGGATGGCCAACGTCGTGAGATGTCTCATGACAATTCCCTGTTATCCAAAGTGGGGTCAGCGACAATCGCTGCCCTCGGCTGTGCCGTTAACACGCTGTTAACACCGACCACAATGGGCGCGGAAAAATTTAATATAATCGTTACAATTGATAACGAGAAAGCCTTTGAAATAGGGCACTTCTTAAAAGTGTCGTGTCAAAAACGCGTATCGCGCAGATGCCGATCAGGCATCTGCGTTTAGAGACCGCTGTGTTGAGAACATCGATCCGGCTTTCAGATACGGCGGCGAAAACAATCACGTTTCAAGAACCAATCGAAATGCGTTAATTCTGCCACGCGGATTATCCCGTGCGGCATTCTGGCTGCAATTTTTCTGTCACGTTCGGCCATTAAAGATACGACCAACGTCGGATTTAATCCGCCGGCATATGTGTCGGACGCTCCCCGCGTTGTAGATTGTGGTTTCGATTCCTTTGAAGGTTCGGATCCCGGCTGCGGATACGTATGACGACCATCGAAGAACTGGTTGAAGCGAATGCCATCTCGCGAATTCAGGTCGAGTTGCATCCACGCGACCAGGAATTGCGGCTGCTTTACGGCACGCCTGGCTTCATCGCCTGGCTTGGCGAGCTTGCAAAAGGCTCGCAACCGAAACAGAGACTCGGAGAGGCAACGCCGGCCGAACAGGTCGACGATCTCTTCAATACGTTCTTGAGTGGCATGCCTCTGGTGTACGTGAAGCAGTTCCGGTCTATTCGTGCGGAGAAAAATGCGGTTTGGGAATTGAAGACACCGGACGTCCGGATTTTCGGATGGTTCTTGAAACGGGATTGTTTCGTCGCCGTATTTGGCAACTGGACCGACGAGGTCAAGGATCACGATCTCTACCGCGGATATCGGATTGCCATCCGGCGGCTGCGGCGGGAACTGGGTGTGGACGAGACGTTATGTGTGCAGGGGGTGACGCCGGGTGACGTCCTTTCACTTTGATATCGGCGGCCGGGCGCGTCATGCGGGCCGTTTCATCGGCCGCGTCAGGAGCGAGTTGCTGAGGGCGCTTGCGGAAAAGAAGGCAGAGGCCGCCTTTTCGCAACAAGCCTATCCGCAACAAGCTTTGGCCGAGAAGCTTGGGCTCGAACGCTCCCTGATCAACCAGCAGTTCGCCGGCGAAGCCAATCTCTCCCTGCGATCTCTTGCGGATCTCGCCTGGGCGATGGACATGGAAATTTCGTTCGAGTTGAAAACGCCGACAGCGAAAGCCGGGCAAAACCAGCTCACCCACAATCCGCCGATGACGACATCGACCGTTCAGTACGGTCAGATCAAATACATCAATGGCGGAGCGAAACAGGTTTCGGTCTCGGTCGCGCCTGCAAACCCGGAACCCGTGCAGGCGAAAAAATCCGCATGATGGGACGTTACGGCTATTCGATATTCTGCGACGACATCCGCAATGAGCCCGGTGGAAAACTCTCGTTCGTCGGCTGCTACAATGCGGTGATGTTCACCTCACCCCGATTTCCGCTGGTCCTGCCGAAGTTCTGCATCCACTTTCACGTCTTCTCGCCGGCGACGCAGCCTTACGAGTCCGTGCTTTCGCGCTGCTATGTGCCCGGCCGCACCGATCCGGTGGCCGAAGAGGCGATCGAGGTGCCGAGACTTCAGGACCAGATGGACTTGCTCGCAAGCCTGCCGAAGAACGGCGCGGCGCCACCTTGCATCGTGGTTGCCGCAAGCCTGGTCTTTGAGCCCTTTGAAATTCCCGAGCCCGGCATGATTCACATCCGCACGCTCATCAATGGCGGCCCGGGCGAGCTGCATGTGGGTTCGCTGACGGTCACGCCGGCCGAGGGTTGACCGATTGGCCACTAGCGCAAGTTAAAGCGTCTTCAGTGAGGGTTACGTTGCATCACGACGGCCTGATTGCCGCTGCCATGCTGCATGACGGACGAGGCGTTTCCGCTTCCGGTTTGTGAGACGGCGGCAAAGTTGGTGGTGCCGGACTGCACCACCAAAGAAGTGTTGGTCCCTGGAACGGCTGCCGCTGTCTGAACGGGCGAATTGGCGGCGCCCGGCTTCACCGGAAGCGCCAGCAGCGCGGATGCAAGCGCCGATTTCGCCGAAGCGATGGCGGCCTGTTCGCTCGCCATTGCCTTGCTTGTCACCTGGGCGATGAACGCTTCATTGGCCGAGGCCGGATGAGCCGCCGTCATCAGAAGTATGATGGATGCCGTCGAGATGCGCATGTGAACTCCTTCCATCGATTCGATATGGATAGGAAGTTCCGCTTAAGGATCGGTAACGAGCGTTCTCAACGTGCGAGATAATTGCGGACCGATGTCGCAATGCTTTTGGCTTCGATACCGATCTCGCGAAATTGTCCCGTGGGAACGACGGTCTGGCCGCAGAAATAAAGTCCGGGGGCGTTTGTCGCTCTTCCGGTCACCCGTGGCGCGCCGCGCGCATCTAACACACCGTCAACGCCGGGAATCAAACCACTCAGATCGGGACGAAAGCCCGTCGCCAGCACGATCGCGTCGAAACCTTCGCTTTTTCTGTTCGAGAACACGACGCCGTCGTCCGTCAGGCGCTCGATCCCGCCGCGTATCTTGATGGAGCCGTCCCTGATCTTGCCGAGCGTGCCGACATCGATCATCGGCACGCGCCCGTCCTCGTCGATCATCTGGCGCGGTCCCTTGGCCGCGCGGCGCAAACCGAGTTTCTCGAACGAGCCAAGCGCGAGCCGAAGGATGGGCGCGTTGACGACATCGACCAGGCGCGCTGGAAAATGCTGATAGAAAATCGCCCAGGTCAGGATCGGCAGGCCCAAAAGATCGCGCGGCAAAACCTGAATCGGCCCGCGCACCGCAAGCGCGACATCGACGCCGGCCTCCGCCAGATCGAGCGCGATCTCGCCGCCGGAATTTCCCATGCCGACCACCAGCACCCGCTTGCCCAAATATGGCGCCGGATTGCGGTACTCGCTGCTATGGACGGTGACGCCCCGATAGGTTTCCGAACCCGGCCAGGACGGCCGATATGGCGCACTGGCGATCCCGGTCGCTACAACAGCAACGGGAGCCGAGACCGCTCCGTGCGTCGTGTCCGCAACCCATTGCACACCGTCGCGCTGAAGGTGCGAGACCTCGGCGCCGAAAACCGGCTTGATATCGAAGGTGGCCGCATAACTCTCGAGATAGGCCACCACCTGCGCGCGTGACGGGTAGGACGGATAGGATTTCGGCATTGCCATGCCGGGCAGACGGGAGTGATTGCGGTCGGTGTGCAGATGGAGGCGATCGTAATGCCGCCGCCAGGCTGAGGCGACACAGTCGGCCTTTTCGAACACCGTGACGGTCAGACCGGCGCCGCGCATCGTCGCGGCACAGGCAAGCCCGGCCGGACCAGCGCCGATGATGATCGCGTCAGGGTTTCCCAACAGGCCCTCCGGTTACTTCCCCCACACCTCCTGCGCCACCTCGACCGCCAGCCGAAGCTTCGCCCACTGCTCGTCTTCGGTGAGGATATTGCCTTCCTCGGTGGAAGCAAATCCGCACTGCGGCGACAGCGCGAGCTGGTCGAGCGGAGCAAATTTCGCCGCCTCATCGAGCCGGCGCTTGATGTTGTCCTTTGTCTCGAGCTCCCCGCTCTTGGAGGTGATAACGCCCACCACCACGACCTTGTTGCCCTTGGGCAGATAGCGCAGCGGCTCAAAGCCACCGGCACGCTCGGAATCATATTCCAGGAAATAGCCGTCATAGTTGGTGCCGGCGAGCAGCGTCTCCGCCACCGGCTCGTAACCGCCGGATGAAATCCAGGTGGAGCGGAAATTGCCGCGGCAAACATGCGTGGTGACGGTCATGTCGGCCGGGCGTTCGGCCAGCGCGTAGTTGATCACGCGGGCGTAGACCTGTTGCAAGCCATCGAGATTATCGCCGCGTTCGCGTGCTTTATTCAACTCGTCCTGCGAACAGAGGTAGGCCCAGACCGTGTCGTCGAACTGAAGGTAACGGCAGCCGGCGTCGTAGAACGCCTTTACCGCCTTGCGGTAGGTCTTGGCGAGATCGTGGAAGAAGGCATCGAGGTCAGAATAGACCTCCTTCGAGATCGACTTGCGGCCGCCTCGGAAATGCAAAACTGCAGGAGAAGGAATCGTCATCTTGGCGGTGACGTGGGCGGCGTCGCATTGCTTCTTCAGGAATTTGAAATGCGCAAGCATCGGGTGATCGTCGGGGAAATCGAGTTGGCCGATCACGCGCACCGCCTCGTGCCGGGTCTGGACGCCGGAGAACTGGATGCCCTGTTCGGGATGAAACAGCTCGCAACCCGTCAACTTCGCCAGGAAGTCAAAATGCCACCAGGAGCGGCGAAATTCGCCGTCCGTCGCAAGCTTCAAGCCGGTCGAGGCCTGCCGGTGCACGACCTTCTCGATTTCCATGTCCTCGACCTTGCGCAGCTCGTCGGCCGAGATCTCGCCTTTTTCCAGTTTCGCGCGCGCTTCCTTGAGGCGCTCAGGCCGCAACAAGCTGCCGACCTCGTCGGCGCGGAAGGGGGGTTTTGTTCGTTGCATGTTTTTGTCTCCTCGGAGGGCCTTCTTTTGCGGTGATTAAATCATTTTTGGCTCGTCATTGCGAGGAGCGTGAGCGACGAAGCAATCCAGAATCTTTCCATGACAACGACTGGATTGCTTCGCCTTCGCTCGCAATGACGGTAAGGGCGGCCATCACGTCTTCCCCGCCACCCCCAAAAACCGATCGAGCACCGAGCGATCGGCCTTCAAGGCGCCACTCGCCGCATCGTGAACGATCGCACCACGTTCCAATATCACCGCGCGGTCGGCAAGCCCCAGAATCTTTTGCGCGTTCTGCTCGACGATGATCGAGCAGATGCCGCCCGACCGGGTGATGGCCCCTAACGCCCGCAGCAGTTCCTCGACGATGATCGGCGCCAGTCCTTCCGTAGGCTCGTCCAGCAGCAGCACTTTCGGATTAAGCGTCAGCGCGCGGCCGACGGCGAGCATTTGCTGTTCGCCGCCGGAGAGCTGATTGCCGAAATTGTTGCGCCGCTCCTTCAGCCGGGGAAACATCTCGTAGACCCGATCCACCGTCCACGGCCCGTCCTGGGCTACCGCCGTCATGTTCTCTTCCACCGTCAGCGAGCGGAAGATATTGCGTTCCTGCGGCACCCAGCCGATCCCGGCGCGCGCCCGCTGATCGGGCCGCATCGCCGTGATATCGCGCCCGGCCAGCGCGAGTTTCCCGCCAAACCGGCGCGTCACGCCCACGATCGAATTGATCAGCGTGGTCTTGCCGGTGCCGTTGCGCCCAAGCAACGCGAGCACCTCGCCTTCCGCGAGACGCAGCGACATATCGGGCAACACCACCGCTTCGCCGTAGCCGGCGCGCAAATTCTCGATCGAAAGCAAGTCAGCCATATCAGCCGTGGGCCTCCTCACCGAGATAGACCGCCTTCACCTGCGGATCGCGCGCGACCTCGTCCGGCGTCCCCTCCACCAGCATCGCGCCGTTGACCAGCACCGAAATCCGGTCGGCAAAGGAAAATACCAGATCCATGTCGTGCTCGATCAGAAGCACCGTGACGTCGCGCGGCAGGCTCGCAACGGCGGCGAGAATGTCGTGGCGTTCGCTTTCCGGTACACCGGCCGCGGGCTCGTCGAGCAGAAGCACGCGGGGCTTGGTGGCGATCGCGACCGCGATTTCGAGCAGGCGCTGCTTGCCATAGGGCAACGTCGAGGTCGGCTGGTTCATCACATCGGTCAGGTGAAAGCGCTCGAGATTTTCCGCGATCTCGGCATTGACGTCGTCGCGCGTGCCCATCACGCGCCACCAGTCGCCGCCGCGGCCAAGACGCTCGGCGACCGCGAGCCCAACGGTCTCGATCGGCGTCAAATCAGGATAGAGCTGATTGATCTGGAAGGTGCGCGACAGGCCGCGCAGCACACGGCCGTGCACTGTCATGTCCGTGATGTCTCGGCCTTCGAGCAAGATCCGCCCCGAGTTCGGCTTGAGCACGCCGGTCAAGAGATTGATCACCGTGGTCTTGCCGGCGCCGTTCGGACCGATCAACGCATGCCGCGCACCTTTGGTGATTTTCAGGGAGAGGTCGCGCGTGACCTTGAGCCCGCCGAACTGCTTTTCCAGTCCTTTCGTTTCCAGAGCCAGCGTCATGACGCATCGCTCTTGGGAATGGCGACCGCGGCCTTGTGGCCCGCGAAAAGGCGAATGATCAAATTGGGGACGAACAGCGCCCAGCGATGCAACCGCGCGCGTCCAACCAGGACGATCACGACCAGCACGAGGCCGATCCAGAACTGCCAATATTGCGGCGTGATGTTGGAAAAAAATTCCTGCAACATCCGGAACGCCACGGCGCCGATCAGGCCGCCATAGAGATAACCGGTGCCGCCGATCACGAGCACCAGCATCAGATCGGCCGAACGCTCGAAGGCAAAGACATCGAGCGACGCCAGCTGCGTGGTCTGGGTGAACAAGGCGCCGGCAACGCCTGCATAGAAGGATGCCAGCGTATAGATCGCGATCAGACGTCGGTTGACCGGCACGCCGATCGCAGCGGCCCGCAGCGGATTGTTTTTGATCGCGCGCAACGACAGGCCGAACGGCGAATGCACGATCCGCCGCGCGAGAAGAAACAGCACGAACAGCACGGCGAGCGCGTAGAAGAATCCGACCTTGCCGAACATGTCGAACGCAAAGAGGCCCGCGACCTTGGCCATTTCGATGCCTTGCAAACCATCGGTGCCGCCGGTGATGTTGGAGTAACGCTCAGCGAGTGCTTCCAGATAGCAACGCGATGCCGAGCGTCACCATCAGCCGGGTCAGATCGACGCCACGGATCACGAGAAAACTGGTCAGGAAGCCGACCACAGTCGCGGCAAGGCCCGCCACCACCAGCGCCAGCACCGGCTCCGTGACGATGCCATGCAGCGCGAGGAGCCCAGCGCCATAGGCGCCGATGCCGAAGAATGCGGCGTGTCCCAGCGACACGATCCCGGCATAGCCGAGGATCAGGTCGAGCGAGAGCGCAAACAGCGCCAGCCGCACGATGTCGGTCATGATCAGATAGCGCGAGGGAAACGCAAAGCCGCAAGCCAGCGCAAGAACCCAGAACGCGATCTCGCTCCAATGCCAACTGGCATGGGCGCGAGCGATTTTGCCGATGTCGGATGATGCGGCCATCGGAATTACTTAGCGCGCCGCGGTGCGGCCGAACAGGCCGTTGGGACGCCAGATCAGGATCACGATCATGATGGTGTAGATCACGAACGGGCCCATCTTCGGCACGTAATATTTGCCGGCGACGTCGGCGATGCCAAGCAGCAGCGAGGCCAGAAACGGCCCGGTGATAGAGGAAGAGCCGCCGACCGTCACCACGATCAAAAAGTAGATCATGAACTTCAGCGGGAAATACGGATCGAGCCCGAGAATCTCCGCGCTCAAGGCACCGCCCAAGCCTGCAAGGCCGCATCCAAACGCAAACGTAAAGGCAAAGACCTGCGGCACGTTGATGCCAAGCCCGGATGCCGCGCGGGGATCGTCGACCGCGGCACGCAAGCGGCTGCCGAAGCGCGTGCGGGCCAAAATCAGTTGCAACAGCACCGTCAGAAGGCCGCAGATCACGATGATCATCAGCCGATAGCGCCCGACGCCGACGCCGAAGACGTCGAGTTGGCCTTCCAGCACGGAAGGAAGCTGGATGAAGACCCGCGACGAGCCCATGATGTAATCGACCGCGGACACGGACATGAAGACGAGACCGATCGAGAACAGCACCTGGTCGAGATGGCTTCGCGTATAGAGATGACGGTAGAGGCCCCGCTCAAAGACGGCGCCGATCGCGGCACTTGAGACAAAGGCCAGCGGAAGCGCCGCAAAGAACGGCCAGCCGTGCTGGTTGACCAGCACCGCGCAGACATAGCCGCCCGCCATCGCGAACGCGCCGTGGGCGAGATTGACGAAATTCATCAGACCGAGCGTCACCGCCAGACCGCACGCCAGCACGAACAGCAACATGCCGTAGGCTATGCCGTCGAACAGATTGGTGAGGATCGAGGTCATGGGCGATCGGCGAGCCTTTGGAGGACAGTCGTCATTCCGGGGCAGCGCGCAGCGCTGAACCCGGAATCTCTTCTCAACAATTTCGAGATCCCGGGTTCGCGTCTTCGACGCGCCCCGGGATGACCCTTCGGGTCACTTCTTGGTCTTGCCGGAGTCCTTGACCGCTTCGAAGGTCTGGAATTCGACGTTGTACAGTTCGCCGTCGACCTTCTCCACCTTGCGGATGTAGACATTCTGCACGATGTCACGGGTTTCCGGGTCGATCATGATCGGGCCGCGCGGGCTTTCCCATTTCATCCCCTTCATGGCCTCGATCAGGGAATCGCCGTCGGCCTTGCCGCCGGTCTTCTTCAGCGCCGCGTAGATCAGAGTAATGCCGTCATAGCCGCCAACCGCCATGAATCCCGGCCGCTGGTTGTAGGCCTTCTTGTAGGCGGCGACGAATTCCTTGTTCATCGCGGACGGGTGCGCTGCCGAATAAATATGCGCGGTGACGGTGCCGAGCACGGCATCGCCCATCCCGGCCAACAGGTCATCGTCGGTGACGTCGCCGGGGCCGATCACTTTGATGCCGGCCTTGTCGAGGCCGCGTTCGGCATATTGCTTCATGAAGTTGCCGCCCTGCCCCGCCGGCACGAACACGAACATGGCGTCGGGCTTGGCATCCTTCATGCGTTGCAGGAACGGCGCGAAATCGGGATTGGCAAGCGGCGTCTTGACCTCTTCGACGATCTCGCCGCCGCCGGCGACGAAATGCTCCTTGAAGAACTTCAACGCGTCATTGCCGGGCGCATAGTCCGAAGTCAGCGTCGCGACCTTCTTGATGCCGTTCTTCACCGCCCAGTCCGCGATGATGGTCGACGATTGCGCGAGCGTGAAGCTGGTACGCACGATATAGGGCGACTTCTCGGTGATGATCGAGGTACCGGCCGCCATCACCACTTCCGGCACCTTGGCCTCGGTGGCCAGCGGGGCCGCGGCGAACGCCGCCGGCGTGACACCGAAGCCTGCGATGATATTGACCTTGTCGTTGACGATCAGCTCCTGCGTCAGGCGCTTGGTGTTGTCCGGCAACGTGGCATCATCCTTGAGGATGACTTCGATCTTCTTGCCGGCGACCGTGTCGCCGTGCTGCTGCATGTAAAGCTTGACGGCGTTGTCGATCTGCTTGCCGGTCGACGCCTGACCGCCGGTCATCGGCAGGATCAGGCCGATCTTGACGACTTCCTGCGCCGCCACGGGCATGGGCGCAAAGGCGCTTGCGGCGGCCATAACGCCGGCTGCTGCGAGCAAGAGATGACTGCGAACGAACATGAACGTTTCTCCCTGATCGAATTTGTTTAGAAGATGCCGGCCTCGTTCCGGCCTGACCCCGATGTGCCGGCTGCTTCTATCGCGGCAACCTGGCATTGGACCAGCACCGGATTATTCCGGGTTTGGCGCTGAGTTGGTATCGCTTGCTCCGCCGCCGTCAATTGAACGAAGGGCGTCCCTTCAAGCCCGGATTCCGAAGTTCGCGTGGTATCACCGCGATCTCCGAGCATCCCACTTTCAGCGCGACCACACTACGGTGCCATGGTACTGTCAATCGCGACAGGGTTTGCCGCCCGGCGCAAAGCACTCATTCTCCAAAAAAGCCGTGTCCCTCTGTCTCGATTTGTACGAGTGTACAAATAAAATAGTCCTGTCAACAAGAAGCCTCAAAAGCCCCGGCGGGCCGCCGGCATATGCCGGCGATTGGCCTTTTGTGGCCGTCCGGCTTAAACCGGATTGGCCACGTCCCGGCCGCAAATCCATCTTTTTTAAAGGCGATAGCCCTACCGTCCCGCAATGATAGTCAAACCCCGCCATATCTCCCGGATTACCGCATTCGCGCTGGCGGGTGCGATGCTTGGCGGCGTCCTTGGCGGCTGCTCGTCGATCAATGAGAGGATGGGCCCCGCCGTCGCCGATACGCTGCCGTCATGGGCTGGCGGCCTGCCCAAGGACGCGCCGCCCCGAAAGGGCACGCCGGAATATGATGCCTATATGAGGGAGCGGGAGCGCAAACGGCTCGAACCGGCAGCACCAGCCAACGCCAATGCGTCGGCGCCGGCGCAGCTCGATCCGGTGCATTAGGTAGCTGTCGTCCCCGGTACGTTAGGCCCGTCATTCCGGGATGGTGCGTTAGCACCAGACCCGGAATCTCGAGATTCCGGGTTCGCTCGTTGCACTCGCGCCCCGGAATGACGAAGACCTCAATCCATGAACACCACGGTCTTGCGGCCATTGAGGATCACGCGATCCTCCAGATGATGCCGCATCGCGCGCGCCAGCACCCGGCGTTCGATGTCGCGGCCCTTGCGGACGAGATCGTCCGGCGTGTCGCGATGGCTGATGCGCTCGACGTCCTGGTCGATGATCGGCCCTTCGTCGAGATCGCGGGTGACGTAATGCGCGGTGGCGCCGATCAGTTTGACGCCGCGTTCATGCGCCTGATGATAGGGCCGCGCGCCCTTGAAGCCCGGCAGGAACGAATGATGGATGTTGATGCAGCGCCCGGACAGCTTCGCCGAAAGGTCGTCCGACAGTATCTGCATGTAGCGCGCGAGCACGACGAGGTCGGCCTGCGTCTCGCCGACCAGATTCCAGATCGCGGTCTCCTGCGCGCTCCTGGTTTCCTTGGTGACAGGCAGATAATGAAACGGGATGTCGCCGAAATCGAGACCCGTATAGGTCTCGCGCGGGTGATTGGACACGATCGCGGCCACCTCCATCGTAAGCTCACCGGTACGCCAGCGATAGAGGATATCGGCCAGGCAATGGTCGGATTTGGAGACCAGCAGCATCACGCGGCGGCGGCTTAAGCGGTCGCGCATCTGCCAGTCCATGCCGAACCGGTCGGCGATCGCGGTAAAGCCGGTTTGCAGCGCTGAAAGTCCTACGGCAAGATCGGCGGCGTTGAACACCACCCGCATGAAGAAGTGCCCGGTCTCGACATCGTTGAACTGTTGGGCGTCGAGAATGTTCTGCCCGTTATGGGACAGAAACGTCGATACCGCGGAGACGATGCCCGGGCGATCCGGGCAGGAGAGCGTGAGGACGAACTGACGATCGGACATGGCGATGTGATTAAGGTTTGGGCGGAACATTTGGTAATGGCGTGCCCTGCTCTACCATTCACGATGGCCTTGCGCCAATCCTGCAAGAGAACAAGATGAACAAACCGACGCCAACGGGTCAAACATATGGCTGATCGACTAAACGGCTACCGCATCCTGATCCTGGAAACACGCGAGGAAGCGCAATTCTCGAAATTGCTCACCGAACAGGGCGCCGACGTCCTGCAATGCCCGATGTTCACCATCAACGATCCGCCCGACCCCGCGCCCGTCGAAGCCTGGATTCGCAGCGCGATCGCGCACCCGTTCGACGATCTCGTGCTGATGACCGGCGAAGGGTTGCGGCGGCTGGTGAAGGCAGCGCGGCGCATGAGTGTCGAGGCGGATTTCATCGCTTCGCTCAAAAGCCCGCGCAAATATGCGCGCG
>CAVVZW010000140.1:0-8261 GCA_963752265.1 uncultured Alphaproteobacteria bacterium | reverse complement strand
GGCAGCCACTGGCGTTATCGCATCGATCACGTCAACAAACGCAATTGCTGGTATCTGCGCCATGAAGACGGTGGACTTTCGCAGGCCCTGCCGCAGAGCAGTCCGTCACCTCCCCCACCCGCGGCCAAGCCGTCGATCGCCGACGCCCGCGCCGAACTTCGCCCGCAGGCCATCCACGAAGATAATCCTGCACCCAGCCCGCCCAGCAGTATCGCCGGAAACGATACCAATTCTGCGAATGGATCGACCTGGAACGCAACCACGTCTGTAGCAACACGCTGGCCGGAATTGCCGCCCGCATTCGAGATGACCAAGAGCGCACCGGCCACGACTGCTCCGGCGGGCGACGTAGCGGTACCTGCTCAATCATCGCTACCCTTCGCCTACGTAGCCATGCCGATTCGGCCGGAAACAATTCCGACGATGTTTGCAGCCACGGCCGGCGCGCTCGCGTTTGCTGGAGCGGCTGCACTCATCTCCAGGCGCCGCCGTACGCGGCTACGCCGCCGCAAGGCGCGCTCCGCAGGGGGCCCGGTCTGGGAAACCACCGACGACGACCGCATCATCCTCTCGGATTTTCCATCTTCGGATCACCGGGATTATCGGCCGCGATTTGCCCGCAGCGCCGGCAGCGCCGCCGCGGCCTCGCCGGAATTCGTCCGCCGTCCGCCACGACGTGCCACAAGGTGAGATCGGTTATTTTTCCAACTGCCGCTGCAATTCCCGGACGAACGTCGTCAAGCCGGTGCGGCGTTCACGCTTGAGCCGTTCCGCCTTCAGGATCGATTGAATCTCGGCAAAGGCCTCGTCGACATCGTGATTGATCACGATATAATCGTATTCTGCCCAGTGACTAAGCTCGTGGGTAGCGCGGCTCATGCGGGAGCGAATGACCGCGTCGCTGTCCTGGGCGCGGCTATGCAGCCGCTTCTCCAGATCGGCTGCCGATGGCGGCAAAATAAATACGCTAACCACATCCGCCCGGGCTTTCTCGCGCAGCTGTTGGGTGCCCTGCCAGTCGATATCGAACAATACATCCCGCCCCGCCGACAAGGCCGCTTCGACCGGCGCCCGCGGCGTGCCGTAACTGTTGTCGAAGACGGTGGCCCATTCGAGCAATTCATTGCGCTGAACCATCTCCTTGAAGCGGGCCTGATCGACGAACAGGTAGTCGCTGCCGTCGACTTCGCCTGGCCGCATCGGCCGGGTTGTTGCCGATACCGACATCTTCAGGCCAGCCATCCGCTCGATCAGCATGCGCGACAGTGTCGTTTTGCCCGCGCCCGAAGGCGAGGACAGTACGAACATCAATCCGCGCCGTTCAACCGACATCGTCGTGCCCTCGATCTGCCATGCGTCACTCCAGATTCTGCACCTGTTCGCGGAATTGCTCCACCACGTTTTTCATTTCAAGGCCGGTATTGGTCAACTCGATATCGTTCGACTTCGAGCAACAGGTATTGACCTCACGGTTGAACTCCTGGGCAAGGAAATCCAGACGCCTGCCGACTGGCCCGCCCTTGGCGATCATTTCGCGCGCCTGGGCCACGTGCGATGCGATGCGATCGAGTTCTTCGCGGATATCGGCTTTCGCCGCGATCATAAGCGCTTCCTGGTTGAGACGGTCGGGATCGAAACGGTCCGACGTCTCCAGCAGCGCCGCAATCTGCTCGGCAAGACGCGCCTTGACGGCGTCCGGCTTGCGGCCCGGCGCTGCCTCCGCCCTCTTCGCCAATTGCTCAATTTCATCCATTCGCTGCAACAGAATCTGCCCCAACGCGATGCCCTCGCGGCGGCGCATGTCGACGAACTGCTCCAGCGCCTCATCGAATGCAACGGAAGCGGCACTCTTCGCCGCCTTGTCTTCCGCTTCATCGTTTTCCGGTTCGACGACCTCGATCACGCCCTTGATGGCGAGTAACCCGTCGATGCTGGGGGCTACCGCATCGATCCTGCTCGCGAGCGTTCCCGCCACGCGCACGATCGACGACAAGACGTCCTCGTTGATACGAACCATCGACTGCGCGTTGGCGCGCTTCACGTTGAAGTTGGCGTAGATCGTGCCGCGTGACAGCACCTCCGACGCCCGTTTTTTGGCGAAGGCCTCCAGTTCGTCCCATCCCGGCGGCAGACGCAGGCGCAGATCCAGCCCCTTGGCATTGACCGACTTCAACTCCCACTCGAACGTATAAGGCCCGCTGGCGCCGTGGCTGCGGGCAAAGCCGGTCATGCTTGACAGGGCCATCGCGTAGGGTTCTCCGGACGGAAACAAGGGCCAGAGATTCGCTGGCCGAACACGGAGCGAGCTTAGCGCGTCTCCGGCCAAAGCGGAATTAGCGCTCCGTCGGCTCGCGATCACGCCTTCGTCGCTATTGCTGAACCACGGGTGCGGGCACCGACGATTGCGACGTACCCGGCCGGATCGCAGGCGCAGGCCGCGCCGGCTTCTTGGCCGGGGCTGGCTTTGCCGACGGGGCTGGCTGGCCCGAATCCGCCGACGCGTTGGCCGCAGCGGGTGGTGGCGGGGGATCATCCGCCGGCTCGACCGTATCGTTCTGGATCTGCTTTTCCATTGCGCGCAGCTTGGCGACGTTTTTCTGGTGCACGTCGTAAGTGTCGCTGAAGGCATGGCCGCCGGTACCATCGGCAACAAAGAACAGATCACGCGTGCGCGCGGGATTGGCCGCAGCCTCCAGCGAGGCGCGGCCCGGATTGGCGATCGGGCCGGGCGGCAACCCGTCCACCACATAGGTATTGTAAGGTGAAGGCTGCTGGATTTCGCTCCGCTTGATCGGCCGGCCCAACGTGCCCTTGCCGCCTACCAGCCCATAAATAATCGTCGGATCCGACTGCAACTTGATTTTCTGCCGCAACCGATTGACGAACACCGCGGCAACCCGGCTGCGCTCATCCGCCTTGCCGGTTTCCTTTTCGACGATCGAAGCCAGCGTCACCAACTGCTCCGGTGTCTTGACCGGAATATCGGGATTGCGACGATCCCAGATCTCGGCAAGCACGCGCTTCTGCGCCTGCTGCATACGCGAGATCACCTGGTCTCTCGGAGTACCGCGCGGGAACTTGTAGGTTTCAGGCAGCAGCGTGCCTTCGCGCGGATACTCGCGCACCGTGCCTGAGAAAATATCGTTCTCGGAAAGCCGGGCGACGATTTGCTCGGACGTCAGTCCTTCGGGGATAGTGACGGAGTGTTGAACAACCTTGCCATCGACAATGGTCCCGATGACGTCCCTCAGGCTGGCATTCTTCTGAAACTGATATTCGCCGGGCTTGAGGTCGGAACGCGCTCTGAGCGCAAATACGCTGCCGATAAATGCCCAGCGATTGTTGTCGATGACCCCTTCGCGCTGCAAGATATCGGCAATATCGGTCATCCCGGCCCGCGTGGGGATATTGACGACCTTGTCTTCCTGCAAGGGACCGGGTGCCTCGATCTTCTGCTTGCCGTAAATGTAGGTGCCGCCGACTGCGACCATCACGACCAAAATAAAGGTGATGATGGCATTGCCGACCACGACGAACGGATTGCGGGCACGTTCAGACCGCTTTGGCGGTGGCGGAACCTGCTCCGGCTCCAGCGCAGCGCGCGGAGACCTTGGCGAAATGGGCGGCCTTTCACTCATCGATGCAACCTGAATCCCGTCGGTTCAATCGTGGCCTTAACACTTACGCCGGCCGGTGGTCTCGCCCACATCTAGGAATTCTCACCAATACGGCGAAACGGTGAAGTTCCATGCAATCGGACACGGACCATTGGGTTGACTTTAGCATTCGCATTGCGCGCCCGTGGTGGCCGGTTCCGAAATTTCACCGCACTAGTGGAGTGGATTTGACATTCGCCACCGGCAGGCCGCGTGTTCACCTTGCGAATGTCAAATCCGAAACTCCACCAGAAATCCATATTTGCTGGCGGTCCTTTGATTCTAACATTTGCATAAGTGCACGCCACACGGGGATGCAAATGTTAGGATCGGACCGCTAGTCGGTCACGCGCCGCAGAATCACGGATGCGTTTGTACCTCCGAAACCGAAAGAATTCGACAATACGACATCGATTTCACGCTCACGCGGTGTTTTCGGCACGAGATCGATCGCGGTTTCCATCGACGGATTGTCGAGATTGATCGTCGGCGGGGCGATGTTATCGCGAATCGCAAGAATACCGAAAATCGCTTCGATCGCACCGGCCGCACCAAGAAGATGCCCGGTGCAAGACTTGGTCGAGGACATCGATACCCGCGAGGCCGCATTGCCCAGCAGGCGCTCCACTGCCGCGAGTTCGATTTCGTCGCCGATCTGCGTCGATGTGCCGTGAGCGTTGATATAATCAATGTCGGAGGCTGAAATTTCCGCACGTTTAAGTGCGGCGCTCATACTCCGGAAGCCGCCATTCCCATCCGGTGCGGGCGAGGTGATGTGATAGGCATCGCCGGACAGCCCGTAGCCGACCACCTCGGCGTAGATCTTGGCGCCGCGTTTTTTCGCATGGTCGAACTCCTCGAGCACGACGATGCCGGCCCCCTCGCCCATGACAAAACCGTCGCGATCCTTGTCATAGGGCCGCGAGGCCTTTTCCGGCGTATCGTTGAAGCCGGTCGACAACGCACGCGCGGCGCAGAAACCCGCCATGCCGATCCGGCAAATCGGGGATTCGGTACCGCCGGCCACCATGACATCCGCATCCCCCAGCGCAATCAGCCGGCTTGCATCGCCAATCGCATGCGCGCCCGTCGAACACGCAGTGACAACGGAATGATTGGGGCCCTTGAGGCCGTGTTCGATCGACACATAGCCGGAGGCAAGATTGATCAGGCGGCCCGGAATGAAGAAGGGCGACACGCGGCGCGGGCCACGCTCCTTCAAGAGGATCGAAGTATCCGCAATCCCCGACAGGCCGCCGATTCCGGAACCGATCATGGTGCCGGTGGCGCACTGGTCTTCTTCGCTTGCAGGATGCCAGTTGGCGTCATCAAGCGCCTGGCGGGCGGCACACATCGCAAAGATGATGAAGTCGTCGACCTTGCGCTGGTCTTTCGGTTCCATCCACTGGTCGGCGTTGAAGGTGCCGTCAGTGCCATCGCCACGAGGAACCACGCATGCGATCTGACTGGTCAGATCGGAGACGTCGAACGTCTCGATCTTCCGCGCGCCGCTTTCGCCGTTCAGCATGCGCTTCCAAGTCGGCTCTACGCCACAGCCAAGTGGCGAGACCATGCCAAGGCCTGTGACGACGACGCGCCTCATCCACATAACTCCAGCCCGCGATTCGCGGCCCCCGGCAACAAACGGCGGGACCGCGAGGCCACGGTCCCTTCCGTCTTTGTCAGTTCCACGCGAGGGTGTCAGCTCTTAGCGTTCTTTTCCAGAAACTTGGTCGCATCGCCGACGGTCAAAATCGTCTCCGCGGCATCATCGGGAATCTCGCAACCGAATTCTTCTTCAAAAGCCATCACGAGCTCGACCGTATCGAGACTGTCGGCGCCGAGGTCGTCAATAAAGCTCGCGTTGTCGACCACTTTTTCGGGTTCGACACCAAGGTGTTCGACCACGATCTTCTTAACTCGCTCGCCAATCTCACTCATCGCTCAACCTCGTGCTGTTCCATTGGACCGACCCAAGACGTACGAGCCATCGTGGTCGTGAATTTCGTTCGCAATCGCGCGTAGTCTTTAAGGCCCGTCACGGCCGACACGGACCCGGCGCACGATGACAGGCTCCGCACCGCCAATATACAGGGTTTCCATATCCTGCAATGGTGTTCTTTGCCCCTCATCGGGGTTCGGTTACCATACTTCCCAAGCCTTGACTACAAGCCTCGACCGCTGTCCCGGTCGGTGTTTCGCCCCCACGAAAACCTGAATTCAAGCCCCTTAAATCATGGCCATCCCGCCGTTCACGTGAATGGTCTGGCCAGTCACATAGGCTGCTTCGTTCGAACTGAGATAAACTGCCGCAGCAGCGATATCCTCGGGCGTCCCCAGCCGCGCCGCCGGGATCTTTGACAGAATGGCTTCACGTTGCTTTTCATTCAATGCATCGGTCATAGGCGTGGCGATGAAGCCCGGAGCGATACAGTTGGCGGTGACATTGCGCCGGGCGTACTCGGCGCCAAGCGTCTTGACCATGCCGATCAGACCAGCCTTCGAAGCTGTGTAGTTGCCCTGACCGGGATTGCCGGTAACGCCGACCACCGACGTGACCGCGATGATCCGGCCGAAGCGCTTGCGCATCATCAGTTTGGTTGCGGCGCGGGCAAGACGAAAGGTCGCGGTCAGATTGACCTTGATCACCTCATCCCAGTCCTCATCACGCAACTGCACAAAAAGATTGTCACGCGTGATGCCGGCATTGGCGACGAGGATATTGACCTGACCCATCGCCGTCTCAGCCGATGGGACGAGCGCCTCGACCTCGGCAGAATCAGAGAGATTGCAGGGCAGCACATGGACCCGCTCGCCCAGCGCGGCGGCGAGCGTCTCCAAAGCCTCACGGCGCGTCCCCGAAATAGCCACCGTGGCGCCTTGCCGGTGCAGGGCCTGCGCGATCGCGCCGCCGATGCCGCCGCTTGCGCCCGTGACCAGCGCCGTCCGGCCGGTGAGATCGAACATCATTTCTTCTCCCAATTCAGGATGACTGAGCCAAAGCGAGCGCGTCTTTCGCTGAACCAATATCACCGGGCCCGCTAACCGAAACGCCGATGGCTCCCTCGGCGATTCGTTTGACCAAGCCGCTCAGCACCTTGCCAGCGCCGATTTCGAAAAATCGCGTCACGCCATGACTGGCCATATAAGCCACCGACTCGCGCCAGCGCACCGTGCCTGTGACCTGTTCGATCAGCCGGCGGCGAATCTCGTCGGGCTCAGTGATCGGCGCAGCCAATACATTCGACACCAACGGTACGGCCGGTGGCTTGATGGCGACGCCGGAAAGCGCTTCCGCCATGGCATCCGCTGCTGGCTGCATCAGCCGGCAATGAAATGGCGCGGAGACCGGCAGCAGCATCGCGCGCCTGGCGCCTTTCGTTTTCGCGATCTCGACCGCGCGTTCGACGGCGGCCTTGTCGCCAGAAACAACCACCTGGCCGCCGCCATTGTCGTTGGCAGCCTGGCAGACCTGCCCTTGAGCGGCTTCATCCGCGACCGCGACCGCAGCCTCGTAATCCAGGCCCAGTAAAGCGGCCATGGCGCCTACCCCGACCGGAACCGCTTTCTGCATCGCGATACCGCGCGTACGAAGCAAACGCGCGGTATCGCTGATCGCAAGGCTGCCGGCCGCGGCAAGCGCGGAATATTCGCCGAGCGAATGTCCCGCGACGAAGGCCGCATGTTTCGCAACCGAAAACCCGGCCTCCCCCTCCAGAACCCGCAAGGTGGCCAACGAGACCGCCATCAGCGCGGGCTGGGCATTCTCAGTGAGCTGCAACGTCTCGGAAGGGCCATCCCAGATGACGGTCGTCAGCTTCTCGCCAAGCGCCGCATCGACTTCATCGAACACCGCGCGGGCCACTGGGAAAGCTTCTGCCAGCGCCTTGCCCATGCCGACGGTTTGGGAACCCTGACCCGGAAAGGTGAATGCTGCCGTCATGAGTGCTCCCGGACATCTCTGTTCCTGCGACCGGTCAGCAACCTGGTTGGCAAGGAATATCTTTATTTTTCAATATCTTGCATTAGGGTCCAAAACCAATGCAGCGTCGAGCCGCAAATCACACCCGCAAGCCGGGCCGAAAGACACCGCCAGAGCCTCCTGTGTCAAGCTGAAGACACTTTCCTGCGTCAGGGCCTCTCCGTGTCTGCCAGTTGGCTTTCCCTTGCCAGCGCGCCCAAAATGCTTATAACGCGGCAATCCGTGGGTCTCCGGCCGGGAGCTGAACGGACGGTCTCAGCAATTTCACCCTTTCTGGTGTGTTGATGTGGCAGGGCCAGTCGGCCCGTCGTCCCGTGCTTCCGCCTTCTTGAGCTTATCCCGAGTCCTTTCCGAAGGGTTCGAAGGGCTTGCCGCCGGCGCCCCACGCCAACACAGGAAAGGACATCCATGCCTCTTTATGAGCATGTTTTTCTCGCGCGCCAAGACGCGAGCACCCAGCAAGTCGAAGAACTGACCACCCAGATGACCGGCATCGTCGCACAGGCGGGCGGCAAGGTCACCAAGACCGAGAACTGGGGCGTGCGTTCGCTGACCTATCGCATGAGCAAGAATTGCAAGGCGCATTTCGTGCTGCTCAACATCGACGCGCCCTCGGCCGCCGT
>CAVVZW010000139.1:0-7821 GCA_963752265.1 uncultured Alphaproteobacteria bacterium | reverse complement strand
ATTCTGCTGCTCAAGGACACCTTGAATACCATGGTCGAGCAGCTTCGCTCCTTCGCGGCCGAAGTGACGCGCGTGGCGCGCGAAGTCGGTACCGAGGGCCGGCTGGGCGGCCAGGCCGTCGTGCCCGGTGTCGGTGGTACCTGGAAAGACCTCACCGACAACGTCAACCTGCTGGCGGCAAACCTCACCACACAAGTTCGTAACATCGCCGAAGTCACCACTGCCGTCGCGCGTGGCGACTTGTCGCGCAAGATCACAGTGGACGTGAAGGGCGAAATTCTCGAGTTGAAGAATACCATCAACACGATGGTGGACCAGCTCAACGCGTTTGCCGGCGAAGTGACGCGCGTGGCGCGCGAGGTCGGTACCGAGGGCAAACTCGGCGGGCAGGCGCAAGTGCCCGGCGTCGCCGGCACCTGGAAAGATCTCACCGACACCGTGAATTTCATGGCGGCCAATCTGACCGAGCAGGTCCGCGGTATCGTCAAGGTCGTGACGGCGGTCGCGAACGGCGATCTAAAACAGAACCTGACCGTGAAATCGAAGGGCGAAGTCGCAGCCCTTGCCGACACCATCAACAACATGACCGAGA
Source organism: uncultured Alphaproteobacteria bacterium (assembly GCA_963752265.1). GTDB lineage: Bacteria > Pseudomonadota > Alphaproteobacteria > Rhizobiales > Xanthobacteraceae > Bradyrhizobium. The sequence goes on along the minus strand of CAVVZW010000139.1, from coordinate 7,229 downwards.
CGCTGGCGACGTTCGCCGATCAGGTCACGAGCGTGGCGCGCGAGGTCGGCGTGGAGGGCCGTCTCGGCGGTCAGGCCAACGTGCCGGGTGCTGCCGGTACCTGGAAAGATCTCACCGGCAACGTCAACCTTCTCGCGGCGAACCTGACCTCGCAGGTTCGCGCGATCGCGGAAGTGGCGACCGCCGTGACCAAGGGCGACCTGACCCGTTCGATTCAGGTCGACGCGCGAGGCGAGGTCTCGGAGCTGAAAGACAACATCAATACGATGATCACCAACCTCCGGCTCACGACCGATCTCAATACCGAGCAGGACTGGCTGAAGACCAACCTCGCCCGCTTCACCAACATGTTGCAGGGCCAGCGTGACCTGGCCACCGTCGGCCGGTTGCTGCTGACCGAACTTACGCCGCTGGTCAACGCGCACAGGGGCGTGATCTATCAGGTCCAAAACGAAGACAGTCCGCAGTTGCGGCTGCTGGCGGCCTATGCCAGCGACGGCGCCAGCCCGCACGCGCAGGTGATCCAGATCGGCGAAGGCCTGATCGGACAATGCGGCATGGACAAACGGCAACGGCTGGTCTCCGACATTCCCGACGATGCCATCCCGATCAACTCGGCGCTGCTGCGCATGGTCCCGAAGAACCTCGTGGTGCTCCCCGTGCTGTTCGAGAACCAGGTCAAGGCCGTGATCGAGCTTGCCTCGGTTTCGGCCTTCACGACGTCACAGATGACCTTCCTGGAGCAACTCACGGACTCGATCGGCATCGTGCTGAACAGCATCGAGGCCACGATGCAGACGGAAGGGCTGCTGACGCAATCGCAACAGCTCGCCGGCGAATTGCAGACCCAGCAAAAGGAATTGCAGCAAACCAACGAGCAGCTGGAACAGAAGGCCCAGCAGCTCGCCGAGCGCAACGTCGAAGTGGAACGCAAGAACCAGGAAATCGAGCAGGCCCGCCGCGCGCTCGAGGAAAAGGCCACCGAACTTTCGCTGACCTCCAAGTACAAGTCGGAATTTTTGGCCAACATGTCCCACGAGCTCAGGACGCCGCTCAACAGCATCCTGATCCTCGGCCAGCAATTGACCGAAAATCCCGACGGCAACTTGACACACAAGCAGGTCGAGTTCGCACGCACCATCCATGGCGCGGGCACCGACCTGTTGAACCTGATCAGCGACATTCTCGACCTCTCGAAGATCGAATCCGGCACGGTGACGGTGGAGGCGGAAGAAATTCTCACGACCAATCTCCTGGAAACCGTCGGCCGCCCATTCCGCCACGAGGCCGAAAACCGGCAGCTCACCTTCGATGTCGCGATCGATCCTCATCTCGGCCGCAGCATCTATACCGACTCGAAGCGCTTGCAGCAGGTGCTGAAGAATCTGCTCTCGAATGCCTTCAAGTTTACGGCCGAGGGTGGCGTGCGCCTCAGTGTTTCGGCGGCGGTCGGCGGCTGGAGCGCCGAACATCCCGTTCTCGGTCATTCGCCGGCGGTGGTCGCCTTTGAAGTATCGGACACCGGCATCGGGATTCCGCAGGAAAAGCAGAAGCTGATTTTTGAGGCTTTCCAGCAAGCGGACGCCGGCACCAGCCGAAAATATGGCGGCACCGGCCTCGGTCTTGCTATCAGCCGCGAGTTGGCAAGCCTGTTGGGCGGTGAAATCCACCTGCAAAGCACACCGGGCAAAGGCAGCGCCTTCACGCTCTATTTGCCGCTGAAATATTCCGGACCGACGATCGCGCCGCGGACCGGCGCGCCGACGCAATATGGGATGGCGCCGGCGATGCCTGCCGTGACGCAGGAGCGGGTCACGGAACAATTGCAAGACGATCGGCTCAGTCTTGAGCCCGGCGACACCATTCTGCTGATCGTCGAGGACGATCCGCATTATGCGCGGGTGTTGGTGGACCTGGCCCGCGACAAGGGCTTCAAGGTCCTGGTCGCGGCAAGGGGCGCAGAAGCGCTCGATATTGCCAAACAATATCAGCCGACCGCCATATCGCTCGACGTTTTCCTGCCCGATATGCTCGGCTGGACAGTGTTAAGTCAGCTCAAGCATAATCCGCTGACCCGGCATATTCCGGTCCAGATCATTACGCTCGACGAGGACCGCCAGCACGCGCTGGCGCGCGGAGCGTTCTCCTTCGTCAACAAGCCGACAACGACCGAAGGTGTCGCCGCCGCACTCGCCCAGATCAAGGAATACGCCAAACCCCGCCGCAAGCGCTTGCTGATCGTCGAGGACAATGCAGCGGAACAGATGAGCATCAAGGAACTGCTTGGCCACGACGACATCGAGATCGTGACGGCCGACACCGGCGCTGCGGCCCTGTCAACGCTTCGGGATCATCCATACGACTGCGTGGTCCTCGATCTCCGGCTGCCTGACATGAGCGGCTTTGAGGTTCTCGACAAGATCCGTCAGGACGATTCGCTGCCGGATGTTCCGGTGGTGGTCTTCACCGGCCGCGAACTTTCGGTCGAGGAGGACGCCGAACTCCACACCATGGCCCGGAGCATTGTGGTGAAGGGCGTGGAATCACCCGAGCGCCTGCTGGACGAGACTTCACTGTTCCTGCATCGCATCATCACGGAACTGCCGATCGAGAAGCAGCGGATGCTGGAAAAGCTCAACAGTTCCGACGAGGATCTGGTCGGCCGCACGGCGCTCCTGGTCGATGACGATGCCCGCAACATTTTTGCACTTTCGAGCGTGCTGGAACGGCGTGGCATGAAGGTGCTCACCGCGACGACCGGCAGTGAAGCGGTCACGCTGGTCGGCTCAAACCCCGAGATCGCGGTGGTGTTGATGGACATCATGATGCCGCAGATGGACGGCTACCAAACCATCGGCGTTATCCGGTCCGACCCGGCCTTCCGGAGACTCCCCATTATCGCGCTGACGGCCAAAGCGATGAAGGGCGACCGGGAGAAATGCCTTGAAGCTGGTGCCTCTGATTATCTCGCCAAGCCGGTCAACACCGAGCAATTACTGCTCGCCATCAGAATGTGGCTCCACCGCTAGAAGAGCTTTGGATCAATGACAGGCCAGGAACAGGTAGATATCCTTCTGGTTGACGATCAGCCGGCCAAGCTGTTGGCCTATGAGGTTATTCTCAAGGAACTCGGTGAAAATCTCGTCGTGGCGACGTCGGGACGAGAAGCTCTTGAGTATCTCCTCAAGAACGAAGTCGCCGTGATTCTGGTTGATGTCTGCATGCCCGAGCTCGACGGTTTCGAGCTGGCGGCCATGATCCGCGAACATCCCCGCTTCCAGAAGACGGCGATGATTTTCATCTCCGCTATCCAGGTTTCCGACATCGACCGTCTCCGCGGTTACGAAATGGGAGCGGTCGATTACGTACCGGTTCCTGTCGTCCCAGAAGTGTTGCGGGCAAAGATTCGGGTCTTTGTCGATCTTTATCGCAAGACGCGGCAGCTCGAACGCTTCAATGCCGAACTTGAAGACCGGGTTCGGGCCCGCACCCGAGAGTTGGAATATTCCAACGTGCGGCTGCTCGAGAGCGAGCAGCGGCGCAGCCTTGCTTTGGCCGCTGGGAGAATGGGTTCCTGGGACTGGGACTGGGTCAACGGCGACTGGATGTGGGACGAAGGGCAGTTCCGGATCTTCGGGGTTGATCCGCAAAACTTCGCCGTTAATCCGGACAATGTGCAGACCTTGTTGCACCCCGAAGATATTCACGAATTGCGAAAGGCTGTGGTCCAGTTCGACAAGGGCGTTAGATCCTACGAGACCGAGTTCCGTATCGTTCGCCCGGATGGCGAAATTCGCTGGCTGTTCGGCACGGCCGCCGCCACGACCGACAAGACCGGCCGGGTTATCCGCGTCAGCGGCGTCACGGTCGATATAACAGAACGCAAGCGCGCCGAAGAACGGCAAAACCTGCTCACTCGCGAAGTCGACCATCGCGCCAAGAACGCGCTCGCACTGGCTCAGTCCATCGTCCGGTTGACGCGCGGCGAAAACGCCAAATCCTATATGCAGGCGGTGGAGGGACGAATTGGCGCGCTGGCTCGCGTGCATACCATCCTCTCTTTGTCGAGTTGGCAGGGCGCTGAGATATCGAAACTCGTCGATGAGGAGCTGGCGCCTTATCTGATGAACGACCAGATCGTATTCAGTGGATCGAACCTTCAGCTGCAACCTGCGACCGCGCAAACGCTGGCGATGGCGCTGCACGAGCTGGTTACGAACTCGGCCAAGTACGGGGCCTTGTCCACGCTGACAGGCCGCCTGGCGATCGACTGGAAGGTCGAGGCAGACGTTCTCAAGATATTATGGGAAGAACGGGATGGTCCGGCCGTGGTGGAACCGGTATCGCGCGGCTTCGGAACGCGAAGCGTGATTGCCAGTATCGAATTGCAACTCGGAGGCCGGGCCGAATTCGATTGGCACCCCAAGGGGCTGATTTGCCGGCTTTCGGTTCCCCTGACGCAATCCACGACGTCGCCGCAAACAAGTTACCGCCAGCCTGCGGCCCTCGCCGTCACGGAACGAGCTACGGAAGTCCAGAAGATCGCCAGTCAGTGACCGAAGCGATTCATCGAAATCGCGTCCCGCTTTAGTAATTGCTCGCGGGCAACTTATTCGGAATACCTTCGATCGGACATTCTTCTGTCCCTGCGGTCGGACGGGTCATCGCCTCGACCATTTCGCGCGTACCTTCCGGGTCGGCGATCCAGTTCTTGTAAAAATCGTAGGGACAGGCCGCAACACCCCGCGGACTCTCTCCTGAATTGATCATGCCGGTATAGCCGCGATGAACGAGCTTGTAGAGATGGTTCTGCGACTGGCCGTTGCGGCGCGCATCGCGGATCAGACTCTTTGAGAGCTGAGCATACTGGATACCGTACTCCTCCTCGCCCGTCTCACCCAGGGTGCGACCGTCAAAGCCGATGATCGCCGAGTGACCGAAGTAGGAATAGACGCCGTCAAAACCGGCGGCATTGGCGACCGCGACATAAACATTGTTGGCCCAGGCCATTGCCTTGGAAATCAGGATCTGCTGTTCCTTCGCAGGATACATGTAACCCTGACAGCGTACGATCAACTCGGCGCCCTTCATGGCGCAATCGCGCCAGATCTCCGGAAAGTTGCCGTCGTCGCAGATGATCAGGCTGATCTTCATGCCCTTCGGGCCTTCGGAAACGTAGGTGCAATTTCCGGGATACCAGCCTTCGATCGGCACCCATGGCATGATCTTGCGGTATTTCTGAACGATCTCGCCCTTGTCGTTCATCAGGATCAAGGTGTTGTACGGCGCCTTGTTCGGATGCTGCTCATGGCGTTCGCCGGTGAGCGAGAACACGCCCCAGACCTTGGCCTTGCGGCAGGCTTCTGCGAAAATTTCGGTCTCCGGACCCGGAATGGCCGAAGCGGTCTCGTACATCTCCTTCGAGTCATACATGATGCCCTGGGTGGAATATTCCGGGAAGATCACCAGGTCCATGCCCGGCAGTCCAACTTTCATCCCCACCAGCATGTCGGCAATCTTGCGGGCGTTGTCGAGGACCTCGGCCTTGGTATGCAATCGCGGCATCTTGTAATTGACGACCGCGACGCCGACTGTGTCGTTGCTGCTGGAAATGTCACCGTGAAGCATTGGAACCGCCTTCTGTTTTAGCTTTTGGGTTCGACGACCACGAAAGATCGTGCATCAATGGCTGATCATCCATGGCCGCGCTGTCGGAAAGCTTTTGCCGCCACTTCTGGTTTTCTTGACAAGCCGCGACGGTTTGGTCGAACAGCAGCCACAGCCCGGACCATGCGACGCTTTGTATTGATCAAGCGTCTTGGGCGCGTTGGCGCTGCGCTCATTGGTGGCGTGCGCCTTGCGCCGCTCCGCCGGCATGCAAAAGAAATTCGGCGCCCTTAAAATCGCACGCGGCGATGTGCTCTCGCATTTTGGGCAGTCTTGCGGCGCGTCACATTCGGCCATCGGCCGCATGTCCGAAAACGGACCGCAATCGTTACAAAGATAATCGTAGACCGGCATTTCATCACCCTGCTGAAAACCCTGGGCCCGTAGCGGATGCGGGGCGGCCGACCCCAGACGACCGTCCCGCATCCTTCGCAGGGAGACTTATTTGTCCTGTGAGAGCGGCATCTGGATGTCGCCCTTGATATGTTTGATCGGGCCCGCCGACGACGGCATGATATCGAAATCGAAGATTTCGGTCGGCAGCCAGAGCGTCGCGCAGGCGTTCGGCACGTCCACGACGCCGGAGATATGGCCCTGACAGGGCGCCGTGCCCAGGATCGAATAGGCCTGTGCGCCGGAGTAGCCGAATTTCTTCAGATACTCGATCGCGTTCAAACAGGCCTGACGATAGGCGATATGTACGTCGAGGTAATGCTGTTTGCCCTGTTCATCGACCGAAATGCCTTCGAAGATCAGATAGTCCTTGTAGTTCGGCGTGATTGGCGAGGGCTTGAACACCGGGTTCTTGATGCCGTATTTGGCAACGCCGTCCTTGATGATATCGACCTTCAGGTGCAGCCAGCCGGCCATTTCGATCGCGCCGCAGAAGGTGATTTCGCCGTCACCCTGGCTGAAGTGGAGATCGCCCATCGAGAGCCCGCCGCCCGGAACGTAGACCGGGAAGTAGATTTTTGAGCCGCGCGACAGATCCTTGATGTCGCAGTTGCCGCCATGCTCGCGCGGCGGCACCGTGCGGGCGCCCTCGGCGCCGACCTTGGCTTTGGCATCGCCCTTGGCCTGACCGGCATGGGCCGTCGCCGCGAACGGCGGGTTAGCGAGACCCGGTACGCGCGTGGGATTGGTCGCGATCAAGGCGTTCTCGCGCTCGTTCCATTTCGCCAGCAGCTTCGGATCAGGCAGACAGCCGATCAGGCCGGGATGGATGAGGCCCGCGAAATTCACGCCGGGAATGTGCCGCGATGAGGTGTAGAGGCCCTTGATGTCCCAGATCGACTTTTGCGCGAGCGGGAAGTGATCGGTAAGGAAGCCGCCGCCGTTCTTCTTGGAGAAGAAGCCGTTAAATCCCCAGAGGCTTTCTTTCAGCGGTCCGACGTCAAGCAGATCGACGACCAGGAGATCGCCGGGCTCCGCGCCCTTGACGCCGATCGGGCCTGAGAGGAAGTGCACGATCGACAAATCGATATCGCGCACGTCATCGGCGGAATCGTTGTTCTTGATGAAGCCGCCGGTCCAGTCGTAGGTCTCGATAATGAAATCGTCGC
>CAVVZW010000138.1:0-4442 GCA_963752265.1 uncultured Alphaproteobacteria bacterium | reverse complement strand
CGAGATACTTCACCAGCGTGCGATTGACTTCGAGCGCGCTCGGCAGATCGTGGCCGATCGGCTTTTCGACTACGACGCGAGTGAAGTTCGGCGCAGTCGGCGGCGCGATCAGACCAGCCTTCGTCAGCCCTTCGACCGACTCGCCAATCGCTTCGGGCGGAATCGCAAGGTAGTAAACGCGATTGGGCGGCAGGCCGCGCGCCTTTTCGATAGCTTCAAGCTTTACTTTAAGTTTTGCGAAATCCGTCGGGACGGTCGAGCCCCGACAGGTAATCGAGGCCGTCGGCGAAAGTCGCCCAGCATGACTCGTCCACCTTGAGGCGCGAAAACTTCGTCGTCCAATCGTGCGCACTTTTGCGGAAATCGTCGAGCGACATCTCGCGCCGCGCGAATCCCAGCACGGCGCTCTGCGGAGGCAGCATGCCTTGGCCGCACGCGAGAAGATTGTACATAGCCGACAAGAAAAACGAAAAGCCTGCGCATGGCGAAGACTGACAAGGCGAAGACCGACAAGCCCCGCGCCAAACCGGCTTCGCCTGCCCGCGTCGAGGCGTTCCGCACCGGCGTGTCGGCGGAGGCACAGGCGGCGGCGCTTTTAATCGCCAAAGGCTACCGCATCCTCGCCCGTCGTTTCCGCACGCCGCATGGTGAAATCGACATCGTGGCGCGGCGGCGCAATTTATTGGCTTTTGTCGAGGTCAAGGCGCGCGAGAACCTGGATGACGCCGCCTATGCGGTGACGCCACGCCAGCAGGCGCGCATCATCGCGGCCGCGCAAATCTGGCTGATGGCGCACCCGGAACATGAGGGATATGATCTGCGCTTCGACGCCATGCTGATTGCGCCGCGCCGCTTGCCACGCCATCTGATGGCGGCCTTCGATGCGAGCCCTTAAGCCCTAAGCAAAGAAGAAAGTTTACGGATCCCGCCCATGAAACTGAACGTCGCCGTCCAGATGGACCCGATCGCGCGCATCAACATCCGCGGCGATTCCACCTTCGCCCTGCTGCTGGAAGCGCAAAAGCGCGGGCATGGGCTGTCCTATTACACGCCGGACAAGTTGTCGCTGAAGGGCGAGGACGTGGTGGCGCCGGTCCAGGTGCTCACCGTGCGCGACGAGGTCGGCGATCACTTCACGCTGGGCGAGCCGAAGCGCGAACAGCTTTCGGCCTTCGACGTCATCCTGCTGCGGCAGGACCCGCCGTTCGATCTGGCCTACATCACCTCGACGCATCTGCTCGAGCGTCTGCATCCGAAGACGCTGGTGGTGAACGACCCCAAGAGCGTGCGTAACGCGCCGGAAAAGCTGTTCGTGATGGATTTCCCGCAACTGATGCCGCCGACCTTGATCTCGCGCGATCTCGACGAGATCAACGCGTTCCGCGACGAGCACGGCGCGGTGGTGATGAAGCCGTTGCATGGCCACGGCGGGGCGGCGGTGTTTCGCATCATGCCGCAGGACATGAACTTCGGCTCGCTGTTCGACATGTTCTCGGTCACGTTCAGGGAGCCCTGGGTGATCCAGCGCTTTCTTCCCGAGGTGAAGCACGGCGACAAGCGCATCATCCTGGTCGACGGCGAATTCGCCGGCGCCGTCAACCGCGTGCCGGCGCCGGATGACTTGCGCTCCAACATGGTGCGCGGGGGCGCGGCGGCGGCGACCGAGCTGACCGACCGCGAGCGGGAGATCTGCGCAACGCTGGGGCCTCATCTGCGCGAACGAGGACTGCTGTTTGTCGGTATCGACGTGATCGACGGCAATCTGACCGAGATCAACGTGACCTCGCCGACGGGCATCCGCGCCATCGCCCGCCTCAACGGACCGGACGTCGCCGCAAAAGTCTGGGATGCGATCGAAGCCAAGCGCGGCTAAAAATAGAAGAGCTTTCCGCTTGCGCCTTCCAAATGTCAAAAAGCAGTCGCAGCTTTGCGATTAGCTGGCGTATGATCTCGCGGCAGACGCAAAAGCGTTTGCGCTGATATCACGCATAACAAGCTCAAGATCGCCGTCACAAGACGATCCAACACGACAACAGTGGGAGAAGACGCAATGACACTAGATGTTTCGCGAAGGTCGCTGCTTGCGCTCGGAGCAGGTCTCGGCACAACGGCCATGATGGGCGACATGGCGCTGGCGAAGGCGCCGAAGCTCGGACCCGCACCGCAATATTTCTATCGCTTCAACGTTGGCGGTGCCGAAGTCACCGTCGTATCCGACGGCGCGTTGGCCCTCGGCGACCCCAAGGGCACCTTTACCGGCGTGCCTGACGACGAAATGCGCAAGATGCTGACCGACAATTTCCTGCCCGGAAACAGCGTCGTACTGGAACAGAATTCTCCAGTCGTGAACCTCGGCGACAAACTCGTGCTGTTCGATACCGGCATGGGCACGTCGAAAATGTTCGGCCCGACCACCGGACGTCAGCAGAAGAGCCTGAAGGACGCCGGCATCAAGCCCGAGGACATCGACGCCGTCGTATTTTCCCACGGCCATATCGACCACATCGGCGGCGTGGTGGGCGAGGACGGCAAGAACCTGTTCCCGAACGCGCAATTCTACATCGCCGAGAGCGATTTCAATTACTGGACCGACTACGACAAGGCCGGCGCTCCGATGAAGGATTTCGTGGACCACGCCAAGAAGAACCTGACGCCGGTGCGCGACCGCCTCGTGTTCTACAAGGACGAGCAGGAATTCCTGCCCGGTGTCACCGCGCTGTCGGCGCCGGGACACACCGTCGGCCATACCATCTTTGTGATCTCGTCGGGCGGCAAGTCCTTTGCCTACACCGCCGACCTCACCCACCATCCGATCCTGTTGATGGAAAAGCCGCGGATGGAATTCTCGTTCGACACCGATCCGAAGCAGGCGGCCAACAGCCGCGTGAAGATGCTGGACATGCTGGCGGCGCAAAAGATTCCGGTGCTCGCCTATCACTATCCGTGGCCCGGCGTCGGCCATATCGCCAAAACGGCTGAGGGTTTTCACTATGTGCCCGAGCCGATGGTGATTACCCCGACTTAACCGAGTGAGATCGCGGGGCGGGTCAACAACCCGCCCCCATTTTCAAGTCTTCGCGGCCAGTCGCTCCGCCAATTCCTTGTCGAGCTCCGGCAGCAGCACGATCCCGTCCTGATCGCTGCCGGACGAATGAACGACAATCCAGGTGCACGGCTTGCCGCTTTCGTTGCGCGGCGCGTGCGGAATGTTGGAGGCGCAGAAACACTGCTCGCCCTCGCGCACATCGACGCGCTTCTCGAGGTGATCGCCGTAATAGACCGCGCATTCGCCTTGAAGCATGTACGCAATCGTCTCGATGTCTTTGTGATAGTGTGCCTTCGCGACCGCTCCCGGCGGCATCGGCATCACGTTCATGCAGATTTTTTCCGCGCCGACCGTCTCGGCGGACGCGCCCGCGCTGTAGGTGATGCCTTGTTTGCCGAAATAGGTCTGGCCCGGTTTGATCAGCGCGAAGCCGTCGGGTGGGGTGGGCATTTTGTTTTCCTTCGGCTTGCTCCAATCGGCAGTCCCTCAATTAGCGAGGGACGAGGCCTTTTTGACTGCAGCCTCCATCAACCCCGCTTCCCTTGTGTGGCGGTTCATGAGGGTGACCATGCGACCAAGCAGGCTCAGCAGAACGAAGACCACAATCGGCATAAGACACACTATCACTTTGAATATCATCGAAGCTCTCCAAGCTTACCGATGCCCCTGAAGTGTATGCCCGCTCCTATCAATAGGCAAAGGCAGGAACCGGATAAAATCTCGGCCCAATCAGTTCCATCGTAGGACCTGCTGTAGGCCAAAGTGAATAGCGACGACGTAAGTGCCGATCAGGAGGTTGTCTTCGACGGAAAGGGAATGGAAGACCCGATGGCCTTCCAGCACCTGTACCAGACCGGCTCGCACGATGTCCCGGGGACGGAGGGCGGTGATATCCCGGCCATCGAAACGAACCGAGCCCGCAACCTTGGGGAGCAAGCCGGAGGTGGCGTGAAGGGTGGTGCTCTTGCCGGCGCCGTTGCGGCCCAGCAAAGCGACGAACTCGCCTTGGTTGACCGACAGGGTGGCACCGTGCACCACCTGTGCCTTTCCATAGGCGACCTGCAGATTTTCGATTTCCAGGAGCGCGGTCATCTCATGCCCCCAGATAGACCCGGATGACTTCAGGGTCGTTCCGTACTTGCGATGACGTGCCGTGGGCAATCGCTCGGCCCAGATTCAGGGCTGTGACCCGGTCGCAGACGCGGAAGACGAAGTCGGTGTGATGTTCCACCAGCAGCACGCCGATGCCGATAGTCGCGCATGACGCGGACGATGGCGCCGAGGTTCTCGATCTCGGCCACCGTCAGGCCGCCGGCGGGTTCGTCCAGCAGGATGAATTTGGGATGCATCGTCAGCGCCCGGGCGATCTCCAAAAATCTCTGCGCCGTCACGATGC
>CAVVZW010000137.1:0-50081 GCA_963752265.1 uncultured Alphaproteobacteria bacterium | reverse complement strand
ATACAGTTGTTAGATATTAATGTTTTTATATTCTAGGCAGATTTCTCAAGTTCAGAGGGTTTAAACCCTCTATGGAGAGTTGGATATGATCTCTCTCTCCAAATATTTTTATTAAATCCTAATAATTTTTTATTAAATCCGATGAGGTTTACCACCTCCCTAGAATTCCAAAATTTTTAAGATTTACATATCCTGACTCGCTAGCGGCCTGGCAAACTCTGAGTTGAAAGTATTCTATTATAATATTTTTATGAATTTAATTTAAAAGAAATACTAAAATCATTAAAAATTATAGACAAAACATTGGAATTTAAATTGAAATGAATTTTGTATAAGAAATTTTGAGATTATTCCAAATTTATTTGAAATTTAATGTTATTTTTGATAATTATTCATAAACTGCAGTTTTAAGCCTCCTGCTAATTATCTTAGCTGAAGACTGGAGAACTTAACTAAAATCATTAAATTATAAATATTTCTCAAAACATTATTTAAGATTTTAAAATTTATATATGTTTTCTGCTTAAAAATGCACATTTACTAACTAAATCTAACAAATAAAAATATGTGCATTTTCGTAAGGGGCCATCCACATAGTGCGCACGCAAAAAATAGACTATATTTGACCCCTACCCCCTGCCTGCACGCATCTGCACGCTTTGCTTAACCCCCTAAAAAGTGCGCACGCTTTTACTTTACCATACCCCCCCCCCTATGAAAAAAGAAATATTCAATTAAAATAATTTATAAAAGCTTGTATTTGAAAACACAATTTTACAAATATAATTTTATATCTTTAATTTAACTAAAATTAAAAATATACTGAAAATTATGTAATCTTATGAATTTATAATATAACAACACGTGTTATTCAAATTACCCCCTCCCCCATAAAAGCGTGCGCACTATTTTCTAATACCCCCTTTTATATACATGCACGCTTTTGACGCTTTTGACTGACCCCCCCCCCCCTCCCCCCTTCACTGCGTGCGCACTATGTGGATGGCCCCTAATGATATAAAAACATTTCGTTTAAACTATGAAAATAAAATAATTTAATTAGACGCCAAAATTTAAAATTATTGAAACTTATCCTACAAGGCTAAAATATATATTAGAAAATTATTGAAGTAATTACCTAAAGAATTTAAGTATTAAAAGTATTTGATTTAAAGTGTTTGTTTGTAAATGCAAATCAAAATATTAAATGACTTTAAAATGTGATTAAAAATAACAAACTTTGCCTTAATGTTTCTGCATTAATTATAAGAATTTATATTTTATTTATTATTTACAGCGGACATTTAATATAATAGTAATTTATTCTTAATTAAATCTTGAAAATTTAAATCTGGAAAACTCATGTTTTAAGCTTGGCAATAAAGAGTAACTTTTATGAATCTATCAATTAAACGAATAAATAAAAATGCAATATAAATTAATTAATATTATGTATTTATGAAATAAACTAATTTTACCCAAATCGATATTTACGAAAAATATTTTAATTAAAATTGAAAATTTCTTACACTTTAGTGTCGAAATCGAAAATTTCCTTACAATAATAACACCCAAACTGTAAATATCTGCTTTGAATCCATAAACTACTCGACCACTCTTTCTATTACTAGTTCTCATGATTTCTGGAGCCATATATCGACATGACCCACATCTTGAGTGTGTGACTGACCATCAAATTCATGCAAAACTGATAGACCAAAGTCTCCTATTTTAACAAATTTTCCATCAATTCCTTCACTGATTAATATGTTTCTGGGGTTTAAATCTCTGTGAATTATATTCTGTTTATGCAAATAATTAACCCCTTCTAATATCTCCGTCGCGCCGAACTCGCCGCAGTGGTTCAACACCGGCCTGCATTGGGCCTATGGCGTCGATGGCCCCGGCCAGGGCCACTATTACGTCGATCCCTTCACCGGCAAATTGACCAAGTCCAAATCGTCCTACGAGCATCCGCAGCCGCATGCGTGCTTCATCCAGGGCGTCAGCGACGACCTCGTCAACGAGGGCGGCATCATGGACCTGTGGGTGCGCGAGGCGCGCCTGTTCAAATATGGCTCGGGCACCGGCTCGAACTTCTCGCGGCTGCGCGGCGAAGGCGAAAAGCTTTCCGGCGGCGGCCGTTCGTCGGGCTTAATGTCCTTCCTCAAGATCGGCGACCGCGCCGCAGGCGCCATCAAATCCGGCGGCACCACGCGCCGCGCCGCCAAGATGGTCGTGGTCGACGCCGACCATCCTGATATCGAGACCTATATCGACTGGAAGGTGAAGGAGGAGCAGAAGGTTGCGGCGCTCGTCACCGGCTCCAAGATCAACCAGAAGCATCTCAAGGCCGTGATGAAGGCCTGCGTGAACTGCGAAGGTTCGGGCGACGACTGCTTCGATCCCGAGAAGAACCCGGCGCTGCGCCGCGAGATCAAGCTCGCGCGCCGCTCGCTGGTGCCTGACAACTACATCAAGCGAGTGATCCAGTTCGCCAAGCAGGGCTACAAGGACATCTCCTTCGACATCTACGACACCGACTGGGATTCGGAAGCCTATCTCACGGTGTCCGGCCAGAACTCCAACAACTCGGTGTCGCTGAAGGATGACTTCCTGCGCGCGGTCGAGACCGACGGCAACTGGAACCTGATCGGCCGCACCACCAAGAAGGTGACCAAGACGCTGAAGGCGCGCGATCTCTGGGAAAAAATCGGCTACGCCGCCTGGGCGTCGGCCGATCCCGGCCTGCACTTCAACACCACGATGAACGACTGGCACACCTGCAAGGCCTCCGGCGACATCCGCGCGTCCAATCCGTGCTCGGAATACATGTTCCTGGACGACACGGCGTGCAACCTGGCCTCCGCCAACCTGCTGACGTTCTACAACATCGACGCCAAGACCTTCGATGTGGCTTCTTACGAGCATCTCTGCCGGCTCTGGACTCTCGTGCTCGAGATCTCCGTGATGATGGCGCAGTTCCCCTCGAAGGCGATCGCCGAACTCTCCTACGAGTTCCGCACGCTGGGGCTTGGATTCGCCAATATCGGCGGCCTCCTGATGACCATGGGCTTGCCTTACGACAGCAAGGAAGGCCGTTCGCTCTGCGGCGCGCTGACCGCGGTCATGACCGGCATCGCCTACAAGACCTCGGCCGAAATGGCGGGCGAGCTCGGCACCTTCCCCGGCTACAAGAAGAACCGCGAGCACATGCTGCGGGTGATCCGCAACCACCGCCGCGCCGCCCACGGCACGGCTTCCGGTTATGAAGCGCTCGCAGTACACCCCGTGCCGCTCGACCATGCCTCCTGCCCGCAAGCCGAACTGATCGCGCATGCGACCAGGGCCTGGGACGACGCGCTGGCGCTCGGTGAAGTCAACGGCTTCCGCAACGCGCAGACCACGGTGCTGGCGCCGACCGGCACCATTGGCCTCGTGATGGATTGCGACACCACCGGCATCGAGCCTGATTTCGCGCTGGTGAAGTTCAAGAAGCTCGCCGGCGGCGGCTACTTCAAGATCATCAACCAGGCGGTTCCGGCGGCCTTGCGCGCGCTCGGCTATCGCGAAAGCGAGATCGCGGAGATCGAGGCTTACGCTGTCGGCCACGGCTCGCTGTCGAACGCGCCCGGCGTCAACGCCTCGACGCTGCGGACCAAAGGCTTCACCGATGAAGCCATTGCGAAGGTCGAAAAGGCGCTGCCAACGGCGTTCGACATCAAGTTCGCCTTCAACAAGTGGACCTTTGGCGAGGACTTCATCCGCGACCAGCTCGGCATCGGCTCGGAAGCCATTGCGGCGCCGAATTTCGACCTGCTCACCGCGGTCGGGTTCACCAAGCGTGAGATCGAGGCCGCGAACGTGCACATCTGCGGCGCGATGACGGTGGAAGGCGCGCCGCATCTGAAGGCCGAGCACTATCCGGTGTTCGATTGCGCCAACCCCTGCGGCAAGGTCGGCAAGCGCTATCTCAGCGTGGAAAGCCACATCCGCATGATGGCGGCTTCGCAGCCGTTCATCTCGGGCGCGATCTCCAAGACCATCAACATGCCGAACGACGCCACGGTGGAAGATTGCAAGTCGGCTTATCTGCTTGTCCTGGAAACTGGCGCTGAAGGCCAACGCGCTCTACCGCGACGGCTCGAAGCTGTCCCAGCCGCTCAACTCGCAGCTCATCAGCGACGATGAGGACGAGGACGATGCGGTCGATACGTTCTACGACAAGCCGATGGCGGCGCGGACCGCCCAAGTTTCGGAAAAGATCGTCGAGAAACTCGTCGAGCGCATCATCGTGATGCGCGAGCGCGAGAAGATGCCGGATCGCCGCAAGGGCTATACGCAAAAGGCCGTGGTCGGCGGGCATAAAGTCTATTTGCGAACCGGCGAATATGACGACGGCCGTATCGGCGAGATCTTCATCGACATGCACAAGGAAGGCGCGGCGTTGCGCTCCTTCATCAACAACTTCGCGATCGCGGTCTCGCTCGGCCTGCAATATGGCGTGCCGCTGGAAGAATATGTCGATGCCTTCACCTTCACCCGCTTCGAACCGGCGGGCCCGGTGCAGGGCAACGACAGCATCAAGTATGCGACCTCGATCCTCGACTATGTCTTCCGCGAACTCGCGGTCAGCTACATGTCGCGCTTCGACCTCGCCCATGTCGATCCCAGCGAATCCAACTTCGACGCGATGGGTAAGGGCGTCGAGGAAGGCCGCGCCCCGGAGACACCCAGCAACAAGTACCTGTCGAAGGGCCTCACCCGCTCGCGCACCGACAATCTCGTGGTGATGCGCGGCGGCAGCACCGCGGTCAGCGCGGGTTCGGACACCGCGCCTTCGGGCGGCAGCAAGGTGACGGCGCTGTCCCCGCAAGGAACGCATCAAGGCCTGCACGGCCGCGTCTCCGACACCATCGAGGGCGCGGTCGCGCTGAAGCAGGAGGCCAACCACGACCTCTCGCCGACGGAAAAGCTCGAGGCGCTGCAATGGAGCAAAGCGGGTGCGGCCGCAGCCGCGGCCCCTTCAAAGGCCGAACGCCGCGCGGAAGCGAAGGCCAAGGGCTACGAGGGCGAGATGTGCTCGGAGTGCGGCAACTTCACCCTTGTGCGCAACGGCACCTGCATGAAGTGCGACACGTGCGGGAGCACGACGGGGTGTTCGTGATCAAAAGAACGAAATAGCATCTTAAGAAGGCCCGTCGGTTACGGCGGGCCTTCTGCTTTAGGGATCGCAACGGATACTCGGGATATCCCATGACCACGGCTGCATCAGAGCCAAATAGCCCAGAGAAAACGCCTTCGCCGCTTGGTTTGGAGGAGCAACTTGACAGCTATTTGAAATTGTTTGCGGTAGCTTTCGACGAATTGCACGCCGCCGTCGTAGAACGCGCCAATGAGCCGGGCGTGTACATCAGCCCCTATAGCGACTACCCGACCATGGCCTTAACGGATAGTCAGTTCCCTATCTTTCATGAAGCAGGGTTTTATCGAGATAACTCTCCGAGAGACTACGTGAGCTTGGTCCGGCCACACGGTCTCGCGCGATTTTTAGCGGCAACGACCAAAACTGTTGCTCTGCCAAGAGGCGCCGACCTCGCCGCGTTTCTCCGAGATCATGAAATCGGCAAGCATCTCAAATTATCTGTGCCTGTCTTCAAGAATAGGCTCTCCGACTGGGCCGTTGACAAGCTCGTTGCCAGTGCTGTCGAGCGGTATCTTCACTCATTCGGCCTCAAAGCACCCATTGACGCCAAACGCCGCGACGCCATCATTCAACCGTTAGTGTTCGGCAGCGTTCAGTCCAATCTACATCTTTCGTTAGTCGTCCCCATCATCACGACTCACTTTGATGTGGATCACTTTCGCCTCAGCAAAATATCTTATATCGCGAAGTTGCCGAAGAAGCTGCAGTTAGGGCGGGCTCGAATAAACCCGATTGGGTCGGGGGCCGTTAAGTTGGTGGCTGGCGCCGCCACGCATGCCTTCATTTCAAATGGCTGGCAGTTAACAATCGATAACGTCGCTGATGTTTCTGGGTCTCTCAGTCAAACGAGTCCAAACGTCTTGGATGCTATCGATAGCTTCTTTGGCGCGCTCAGGATCGTGACAGGAATCAGTACAGGTTACGCGCAGGTCCTTTGGGTGCCGCGCGGTTGGACACTAGAATATTTTTGTGACTTGACACCAGTGTTCGGCACGGCGATTCGCCGGTATCCGAACGAATTTGATGATTACGGTTGGGTCAAACAACGTGCAATCGTGACGACCGACCAGCTCAAGGAAGTGCGGCGTGTTTATCAGGCGGCGGCCAATAGCCAAAGCGAAGCGATACGCCTCGCTCTGAACCGCTTGAACTCATGCCTCACACGATCAGACGCGGTGGATGCCATCCTTGACGGGACGATCGGCCTAGAACTTCTTCTTGGCGACGACGATAACCAATCGCTTTCCTACAAGCTTCGGCTTCGCGCCGCCGCGCTCGCATTGCTTCGGGCGGATCCGGCTTACCCTGCTGCGGACGTGGTGTCCAAAGTTAAACGGCTTTATACCGCGAGGTCTAAAATCGTCCACGGGCGCAGAAAGCCGCGCTCAAAAAAGGCCGACGAACCGATTGACACCAGCAATAGCGAGGAGCGCGAACTAGCCTCGAACCTTCTTCGGTTTGTGCTCGATGCGCTATTGACTCATCCCGAATATTTAGACCCGATGAAGATCGACGAAGGCCTGCTGCTTAGGGCCGACGAAGTAGCGGATACGGCGACCACGCCTGATCCGTCATCTGACGAAACAACGCCTTGATTTCGGGCAGCGCGTAGGATGGGTTGAGCTTCGCGAAACCCATCAGCTCCAGGCGGCGTACCCGGCAACGTGATGGGTATCGCTTCCGCCTTCGCTTACAGAGCTACGGCGGACGGAACGCTGCACTCCTCCTACGAACCGACCCGCCCTCCACTGCCGTCGGGCGTAAGCGCGTCGAGCCGCTTTTCAAGCTCGCCCGCGAGTTCGGCGACATCAGCCATCGGCATGATGATGACATGGTCGGCGCTTTCGCTCATCATCAGGTTGATGGGATCGGTCCCCTCGAACAAGCGGAAATCGGTGCGATACACGACCTGCGGCTTGTTCTTGCCGTAGGCGTAGCCCAGCTCCCAGCACGTTCCCGAGTCCGGATCGGGGCCGTCCAGACACGCCACCACCACCTCGGCCCAGTCAAGACCTCTGACGTCGCTCTCGAAGATCGCACGGGCCAAGTCTTTCCGCTGCTCGTGCTCCTGCGGCAGGAAAACCTCATGCCCGCGCCCGCGAAGCTCGCTTGCGAGCGCGGCGTTGAACGCAAGCTCCGCAGTCGAAAACAACGGGCCGGCCATATAGATTTTCATGGCAATTCCTTCATTGTGTTGACGGATTATACAGGCGAAACCTCAGCTCTCACCAGCCGTATGCCAGCAAAAACCAATTACCTGCTCTCCCGTTTCCGCCGCTGGCGACGGCGCGCGC
Organism: uncultured Alphaproteobacteria bacterium; assembly: GCA_963752265.1. Taxonomy (GTDB): domain Bacteria; phylum Pseudomonadota; class Alphaproteobacteria; order Rhizobiales; family Xanthobacteraceae; genus Bradyrhizobium. The sequence goes on along the minus strand of CAVVZW010000137.1, from coordinate 42,581 downwards.
ATCGGGCGCGCGCGAGACTCGCGAGAGTGCCGCGGTCAATTCAAATCGCCGGCTGCATCGCGATCGTACTGGCGGTGTTCCCGCTCGTGAACCTCGTCTATCACGTGATCCTTAAACCCACCGAGCTGTTCGCCTTCATCGGTCACCGGCTCGACAAGGAGCCGGCCGAGACGTGGCGGCAATACGGGCCGCTGTTTCGCGAGCATTCCACCGGCACGATCGCGCCGGAATTGCTGGCCGCGCTGGCGCAGGTCGAAAGCTCCGGCAATCCGGTGGACCGCACCTATTGGCGCTGGCGATGGAGTTTCAATCCTTTCGCGATCTACCAGCCTGCGTCGAGCGCGGTCGGCCTGTACCAGATGATCGACGGGGCCTACGCGGAGGCAACAAAGTTCTGCATCCGGGACCATGTGGTGGTGGAGTCCGGCTGCGGTTCGACGTCCCTCTACATCCGCACGATCCCGAGCCACGCCGTCGAGCTCGCGTCCATTTATCTGGACCGCCATGTCGCCGGTGTTCTCGCCCGCGCGGGCGACGTGAAACCAAGCCCGCAACAGACGCAGGATCTCGCGGCCGTCATCCATCTCTGCGGCGCGGGACCGGGTGCCGCTTTCGCGCACCGCCATTTTCAGATGATCGCGGGCGAGCGCTGCGGCGATCATCTCGTCGCGGCCTATGTCGCTCACGTCAATTCGATGAAGCGTCAGTTCCTGCAGCTTGCGGCCGACGGCGCCAACTAGGGCCTGGACTTATAAATCGCCAATGACGAGCGTAGGCCTCACACGCTTGCATACAAATAGCTACGCTCGATTGGCCGCGGTGCGTAATGGTACAACGAGCGTAAAATGCACGCCTTTAGTCGCCTTCTGCCTGATCAAGTCAGCGCCCAGTTGACTTGCCAGTCCTAAAGCAATGCGAGCCCCCAGGCGCTTGGAGAGAGCCGGATCGAAGTCAGCAGGCAGTCCAACCCCGTCATCGCTGACCGAGATCGAAACTGCGTCATGTTCGATTAGAACGAGTTGCAAGCGAATCACCCCATCCCTGGAATTGGGATAGGCATGTCGTCCGGCGTTCAAGATCAGCTCGTTGACGATCAATGCGACAAGGATGGCGCGGTCGGCGGCGAACTGGATTTCTTTGGGTGCATCAAGTTGGATCTTGCAGGGCGCGACGGCGGCTTCCAAATCTGCGACGACTTCCCGCAGATAGGCGACCAGGTCTATGTTCTCATAGTCGGCGTTGTACGCGAGGCGGTTGTAAGCCCGGCCGACTGCCAAGACGCGGGTGGATGCTTCCATAAGCCGTTCGCTCACTGCGGGATCGCCAGCGGCATTCGCTTGTAAATGAAGCATGCTCGATACCACTTGAAGGCTGTTCTTGACACGGTGGTTGACTTCCTTGAGCAGGAGTTGATGACGGTCCAGTGCAGATTGCAGTTTGCGCTGGTACTGCTGCTGCTCAATCGCCATACCGAGGATATTCGCGGCACCTTGCAGGAAGGCGATGTCATGCTCGCTGAACTCTCCTTCAGATTGGCTGTCGACTTCGAGCACTCCAAATGGCAAACCATCGCCTTGTAGTATGACATTCATGGCGCGGCGAATTCCGTGTTCGGCGAGCAATTCCGGAGTTCGAAATCGTTCTTCATTTTCGAGATGATTGGAAATCACGGGCTTACCGGTCTGAAGGGCGTAACCGGCCGGCGAATCCAAATCGGCTCCGACGGTCGCTTTGCCAACCACACCCTCACCCCAGCCAACGCCCGCGCGAACAAGCAACCGCTTGTCTGCCGGAATGTACTCCATGATTTTGCAATACTGCGCGTCCAGGCCTTCGGCCGTCATCTGCGCGGTGTGATTGAGGAGGTCAGAGAAACTCGTGCGCTGGAGGGCCAGCACCCCGAGTTCGGCGAGCAATTCCTGCTGGCGGATACGCAGGCGAAGTGCACGTCCGGTCAAATCCTCGGGTTCGTTGCCTGGTTTCCCTTCAACCACGGGTTCGTCTGTGTCGGATTTAGGGTTCATACCGCTTGATAGCATGCGCGGCATCAAACCGCGCCGGGGAACTTAAACGCCAAGGATCGATCCATCAGCCTTCAATCGGACTTACCAGCCGCCCTGATGTCCATTGTGGGTCGTTTTCGACCGGTTCAACGTGGCTTTGCGATGTGCTGATGTCCCCCGGAAGCGGACGTCAGGTTGGCGTCGGTCTTTGGGCCAAATCGATTTAAGGGCTCACGCGCTTGCCCGCACCTTGGAATGACGATGAAATCGATTGCGCCAAAAATCCAATTTCGCAAATCCGATCAAGCCTGAGTCTACTGTCCAGCCCCTCGCTTCGAAATATTTCGCTTAAGGCGACGGGCAAATCACGCCTAGAGGCTCGCCCGTCTCGCCCGAGAAGAGGGACGTTGGCCATCGTCACGAACGTTGGGCGGGATGCGATGGACGCTGCCGTGCTTCAGGGACGAATCGCACGAAAGCGGACGGTGAAGTCGTGTGGGCCTGATATCCCGATGCTGATATCCGGTGCAACGCGCGAGCGTTGTCACCCACGGAGACAACAAAGCCGGTCTCCGGGGCGAGCACGAAGGAAACCGTTAAAACCATTGCGCGGGGAATGCCGGGTGTTTCCGGTGTGACCGTGGTTTCTAACTCGTGTGCTTTCTACTTTTGCACACGAGGCTGCGGACGCATCGAGCGTCCGGCATTCCCCGCGCCCTCACTATTTTGGGCGAGCAACTTCCGCACAACTCGGGCGCATCAGCCGCGAGAACGCCTGGCTGTGTCTGCCTTGCTGTTTGACACCTGAATCAGAACTTGTCCCGTTCGCCTCTAAGAAAAGCTGACGATGGTCCCCGCGGCAGGGTAACGTAGCGCCCATGCACACCCTGTTCGCCATCGCCGGCATGGCCGTCAATTTCATCGCCTGCCTCAGTTATATCAGCGCCGTCCTGAAGGGTGAGGCCGAGCCGAACCGTGTCACCTGGTCCCTCTGGGCGCTCGTGCCGCTGATCGCGGGCTGCGCGCAATTGCGCGCCGGTGTCGGCATTTCGACACTGGTGGTGCTGTCGATCGGGGTCGGTCCGGCCTGCATCGTGCTCGTGTCCTTTGCGAAGGGCAAAGGCTCATGGAAGCTCGGGCCGTTCGATTACATCTGCGGCGCCTGCGCGCTTGCAGCCCTCGCGCTCTGGGCCGTCACGGGCGATCCCGACACCGCCATTGTGCTTTCTATCCTGGGTGATTTCGCCGCCGCGCTTCCGACCCTGCGCAAGGCGTGGATTGCGCCGGCGACCGAAAGCCGATTGGCCTATCTGATCTCGTTCGCCGGCATGATCCTGGGCATCCTCTCGATCGAGGAGACGACGTTCGCCGCCTACGCCTTCAATGCCTATCTGGTGGCAACAAGCGGCGCGCTCGTGCTGGTGCTCTATTGGCCGCGCCGGCGTGGCGTGACCGCCGGAGCGCAACCCATCGAATGACCGATCCTCACGACCGTCTCACCACCAGGCCAACACCCATGCATTCTCTCAAATCCCAGGCTCTTAAATCTCAGGTCACCTATGACGACTTCGCCAGACTCGACATTCGCATCGGGAAGGTGGTCGACGTGCAGCCGTTTCCCCGCGCGCGCAATCCCTCCTACAAGGTCGGCGTCGATGTCGGCGCGGAGCGGATCATGTGGTCGAGCGCGCAGATCACGAACTACGAGCCGGCGGCCTTGATCGGCTCGCTTGTGGTGTGCGTCTGCAACTTCGCGCCAAAGAATATCGCGGGTTTCACCAGCGAAATCCTGATTCTCGGGGCTGCGAATAGCGAGGGCAACGTGATCGTGTTGAGCCCGCGCAGCGAGGTCGCGCCGGGCGAGCCGGTTTATTGAACCCGCCGCACGAACCGATTCATGGGAACCCCGCGCAAAACCAACGAAAGTAGTGAGGCTCATACGACACACCTCGGCGATATTATGATTGCGTCAACTGATGTGACCATCGCCGCCCCGACTCCGCCGCATTGTGAACTCATTCCGACGCTTGACCGTGGCGGGTAACCGACCGGAAAGGTCCAGGGTATATCGTGAAGGCGTATCGCGCGCTTCCGTCCTGTAATCGAGTAAGGAGAATTTCCGTGGTGAAAATGCTGATCGCAACTGCTGCAACGCTTGCTTTGACGACTGCCGCTTTCGCAGCCGACCTTCCGCAGCGGCAGCCTGCGCCCGTCTATTCCGAGGCTCCGGTCGTCGGCAAGATGCCGATCGGCAAGTCCCCGGTCGGCAAATCGCCGGTTGGCAAGTATCCGGTCGCGGCACGCTACTGAGCGCAATTCGTTTAGTCGCCATGACCAACAGGTTAAGTCACAGCGCGCTGTGCCTGCTTGCGGGCTTGGCGGCCTATGCGTTTGCGGGCGCGGCTCAGGCCGCGTCGGCGAACGAGAGCGACTCGCGAAACCCGGTCGCCAAGTTGCTGGCCTCGCTCGAAACGCCGGCTGAAGCGACGAAGCCTACGGCGCGAAAGCAGGCCACGTCATCCGCACGCGGTCCCTATTACGTCGACTTCCGGGCGCGGACCGCGGCGAGTTGGGGACATGCGTTCGTCTGGTACGGCAAGACCAGCGAGCGGGCGGTCGAGGTGGCCGGCCTGACTCCGGCCGGCGACGTCGATCGGTATATCCTCGGCTACGTCACCTGGGTGCCGTCGGAGACCGGGGCAAGCTACGGCGACCTCGATCCGGAATATCTGACCGCGCATTACAAAGTTTACTTGAGCGAAGCCGATGCCAAGCGGGTGTTCGCCTACATCCAGCATTTGAAGGAAAGCTCGCCGGTCTGGAACGCCGAAGTCACCAACTGCACGGGTTTCATCGGTGACATCGCAGCCTTCATGGGACTGAAAACGCCGTCGCGATGGACGCGACCAGAGGCCTATGTCAACGAGCTCAAGGCGCTCAACGGCGGGCGGCAGATGGTTCGCTTGTCCGAGCAATAACAGTCGCCGCGTTGCCGGGATGCTGCGCAGGCTAGTAGGATGGGTTGAGCATTTGCGAAACCCATCAGCTCCTCACATACTTCTGCACGCGCCAGTTCAGCGTGTCCGCCACGAAAATCTCGTCGCGCGGGCTGATCGCGATGTAATGCGCCTCGCCGTATTTGCCGGTTGTCTTGCCCGGCCCGCCGCCGGCGATCATGCCCACCACCTTGCCGTCGAGATCGAGCTTCATGATCTGGCCGGTGTGGCCGTGCGCGAGCCAAATGTGCTGGTCGGCACCCATGAACAACCCGCACGGCGTGCCCGGATGGCTGGACTCGCGGACGTAGGCGCCGTCCGCGTCAAACACCTGGATGCGGGCATTGTTGCGGTCGGCGATATAAAGCAGGCCTTGTTTGTCGAACACCAGCGAGTGCGGCAGGTCGAATTCGCCGGGCCCCTTCCCCTTGCCGCCCAACGTCTTGATGAAGTTGCCGTCGCGGTCGAACTTCACCACACGCGACTCCGCCTTGCCGTGCCCCTCGAGCACGTAGATGTCGCCGGAGGGTCCGACCACCGCCTCGTTCGGTTCGTGGAACAGCCGCAAGTGCCCGCCCGGGTGCCACTCGCCGGTACGCCCCTTGACGCCGAGCACCATTTCCATTCGACCTGCGGGATTGAACTTGTAGATCAGGTTCATCGCCACATCGGTGGTCCAGATGTTGTCGTGCGCGTCGATCCGCAACCCATGCGGCCGGTCGAACAGCCCGTCACCGAAGCCGCGGATGAAATTGCCGTCGGCGTCGAATTCCATCAGCGGCATCGGCCCGCGATGAAGGACGAAGATGTTGCCCTTGGAATTGAACGCGACACCGGAGGTGCCGCCAAAATTCGCGCCCGGCGGAAGCTTGAAGGATTCGCCAACCGCGACGTAGGGAAGCTCTGGAAATTCCATTTCGCAGTCCTGAGGCTTTTTTATTCAGTCCCATTCAATATCGGAATTCCGGTGACCGCACAAAGCAGACGGCACGTCTTCATTGAGCTAAAGTCGCTTCCTGACCGACGTCGTGCAAAGGATTTGACATGAGCGACTCCGAAACCGCCCAAAAAGTATTCGAAGCCCTGAAGCAGGCGGAAAAAGCGCCGGCACAAGAAGCATTGCCAATCCTGAACGGGCTTGTCGGGCTGGTTCAAGGCGGCGGCGATCAGCGGCTGGAAGTCGAAGAAGCCCGGGCGAGCGCGTTCCTGGCGATTTGCGAAGTCGGAAAGGCATTGCACCGCGGACATCAGGCGGAAGGTCTGTACGCAACCGCGATCAGCACGACCGAGAGCTGGATGCGGCTTGCGAAGTCCGGCTAATCAGCGCGGCCGGTCAATATACCGATGAGCCGCTCAACGCCGGCCGTGAGACGCCAACTATCCTGACGTTGGATCTTCAGGGGATTATAGCCGCTGGTCTGGCAACCCGAGAGCAGGAGCAGAGCGAAGGTTGCAATAAGAAGCTGGCGCATCTGCTTGCTGTAGCAGACTTCACCGCAAGAATCTAATTCGCTCATTTATCATGTGGAGAGGAGCCCAGGAGCGTCGCATTTAGCCAAATCGCTGGATGCGGACATTTGCCCTATCCCGCAACGCTCCAGCATGCTTTGGTGAGCCGGCACCGTCCCACAAATGCCCCGTCGGAATTCCGAAAGACCGACCAATCCCGAGACAAAAGTCTGCAATTTATTGCGGCAACGGAGGGTGAAATGTCCAAAGAACCGAAGATCGAACACGAGTATCATGCGCACAAGGACAGGCTGACAATCAAGATTCACCGATATTCACTTGAAAGCAAAAAAACGCGCGACGCCATTTTGATGAAGCTGATGGCCAATCTTGAAAGCAAGCCTGATCGCCTCAAAGCCGACGCGAAGAAACAAGCGAAAAAAGGGACCGGTAAAAAACTGCCCGGTTTGCAAAAGAACTCCAGACTGGTTGAGATCGGAGACTGAGGGAGAAGGCGCGATGACTTCCCGGCCCGCTGCGCCAAAGGCTGAAGATTATTCTGTCGTTCCCAACTCGTTGGGTCCCCGCCGTGACTTTCGTATCACCGTGGGCTTGCGAGAGGGTTGGGACACCGACGGCCGCGTCTTCGATGTTACGGAGGCCGTTCGCACGGCGCGCGCCTGGATGAAGCGCCGCGTGGAAGCGGGCCAGCCCGCGTTGTCCGGCATGTTCACCCGCGCGGAAGTGACTTATGCGTGGCCTCGCCCAGATGGCACCGTCGGGTCCGACCGCGAACCGGTCGCGCTGTTCACCGGCGAGGCCGTCCACGCCTATCTCGGACATCTGCCGGATGATGCTATCGCTGCGATGTTGAACGAACTGTCGATCGAGCTTGGCACAGCGCTCGGGCAGGAGCGGATTTATGTCGCATTCGCCGACCGAACCTGGATCCTGGATGCCGGAGAGCGCAAGCGGCTCTGATGCTGATTTGCCCGCTGAGGCCAATCGAAAAGGGCCGGTTTTCACCGGCCCTTTGATTCAGCTACTTCTGCTGTTGGCTCTTGGAATGCGCGGCGTCGGACTGCTGGTGCGCCGTCTGCGAATGCTGCTTCGCGCTCGCCGCGTGCTCCTTGCCCTTGGCATGGTCGCCCTTGCCGTGATGTTCGGCAGCGGAACGATGCGCCTTGGCGGCAGTTTCGTGGTGTTCGGCTGCCTTGTTGTGTTCGTCTTTGGCCATGAAATCCTCGTGGTTGTCAGCTCCCAGTCGGGACGAACTCGCGGTCCTTCACAACGTTCCACAAAGTCGGCCGTCCTGGGATGAAATAGATTCTCATGTGACGCTGCGTTTAGGCCTAAGGTTGACGGCCAAAGTCGCAAAAGGAAATCCAATGACCGGTCGCATGCCGCCTGTTCCACCCGCAAATCGCAGCAACAAGGGCGTTCCAAAAAATGCCGACGCGGAGAGAGATACGTCTCACAAGAAGGATCATACGGAAAACACCGCCGAACAAGGTGACACGGCTAACATCAAACAGAACACAACGAACGCCGGCTTCTTCAAGGGGCGAAGGGTCAAGTAGATTTTTCAGTCTCGCAAGCCGCATCAACCGACCGGCCATCGGGCGTGGTTAATCCGCATCTCCTGAATTGATCGATTCGCGGCGAAGAAATCGATCGCTGGCCGGTTTAGTTCTCCGCCCGAGCCGATCAAGGGGAACCAATCGGGCGCCGTTCGCTTGTCGTCCACTCCCACAATATATGAGGATTTACGATGAAACGAACTGTCATGGCCTCGCTGCTTGCAACGGCGCTGTTTATTCCCGCCGCCGCGGTCGCCCAGGGTGTACCGGGAGGCGTTGAACAAGGATCCCGTGAAGGCGCACGCGAAGCAGGCCCGATCGGCGGAATTGTCGGCGGCGTCGTGGGCGGTGTTGTCGGCGGCGTTAACGGCGTGCTCGGTATCGATCAACGGCCCCGTTTCCACAGCTACGTCGTCGAACGGCATCATCCTTCATACGCATACCAAGGCGATCTGCGGGTGGGCACAGACCTGCCCGGCGACGGCGTAACTTATTACGACGTGCCACCGGAATACGGCACCCATGATTATCGCTACACCGTGGTCAACGGCCGCACGGTGCTCGTCGATCCCCGCACGCATCGCATCGTCGAAATCGTCGATTAAGGCATTAAAGCCAGCCGCGTTGCGTTACATCGCCGTCATTCCGGGTCGCCTGAAAGGTGAGCCCGGAATGACGGATACGGCATTTCACCAAAACTCCAATTTCACAAATCCAATCAATGCCGGGTCTATTGTCCAGCCCGAGGCCTAAAACTATTTCGCTTAAGGCGTCGGGCAAATCACGCCTAGAGCGTCACCCGTCTCGCACCGATAAGGGGGCATTGGCCATCGTCACGAACGTTGGGCCGGACGCGGGGTATCGCGAGACGAGCGGCGCCTTTGCGGACGGCGCAGTCATCGTTAACGGTTGCGGTTGCTCTATATCGTGCAGATCGTCGCGGAATCGTTTCGCGTGCCGTGACCATTGGTGATGAATGCAATCTATCGAGATTACTGATCCTATCGAAGCCCGACGGCGCCGCTTCGCTCGGTATCGGGGCCTGAAGGCGACTGTGCAATGATTTTGGATTTGATAAAATGGTGAGCAGTATTGATCACATTGAGTGCGAGACAGTGACTTCGGTCAGCGCACACGATCTTGGTTGAATCAAATCTATCGCGCATCAAAAGCAAACAATAAACATTGCATGATTTACGGTTGCCACCGATCTGAATACAGCCGCGTCGAACGCCTTGTTCGGTAGATTTCGGACGGAGCCTCTAATGTGAAGCGGAACACAATACTCGATTTCGCTGACTACGTGATCGCCGAAATCGCGGTCGTCGACATTCAAGGAGCTATCGTACACTGCAATCGAAAATGGGATTCGACGGCAGACGCGGGAGGTCTTTTGCGTCGAGAGCGGAGTTGGAACTATATCGCGGAATGTGAAGCGGCGATTCAGCGCGGCTGCGACGTGTCTGAGATTCTGACTGGCTTACGTGCGGTTTTGCAAGGGGATATTCCTTCCTTTATCGCGACCTACACTTGTCCATTCGATGGGCTACATCACTGGTTTCAAGTGCTGATCTCTGTCGTCGAGATTGAGAGGGAGCGGCATGCCATGCTGATGCATGTAGATGTTTCGGCGATGCAGCGCGATGCACTTACAGGGTTGCCTAACCGCGCAATGTTTGATGCTCAGTTGCAACTAGCTTTGTCGCAAGCAAAAACATCCGGTGCCCGTACGGGAATTATTATAATCGATATGAACAATCTGAAATTTCTAAACGACAGGCACGGGCATCATACAGGGGATGAAGCGTTGAAGGCGGTCGCATCGGAGCTGAAGAAGAAAGCCGGTCAGGGCTATGTAGCGACAAGAATTGGCGGCGACGAATTCGGCGTCGTTCTCCCAGTAGGTTGCGATGCATTCTTCGCCCACCGCATTCGCGCTCATTTCGAGGAAGGGATCACTTGCACAATCGGTCCTGCACACCAGCCAATATACGTATCAGCCAGCGTCGGATTGGCATTTTATCCGGACCAAGGAACGAATGCTGGCGATCTGTTTAGAACCGCGGATCAATCGATGTACGCCCATAAGCACGGCGCTTCGGTTGCGTAATCGTCCTATCAAGCTTTGGCTTAATTAAATTAGCAGCGTCCTAATTTGGAGTCGTGTATTGGAAAAACGCATGTCGATTGTATCTATCGCCGCTTTATCTAATGGCTTTTGCCGGTGACTGAGAATGTTGTGCTCCCGCCTATGAGGGGGACTGACATGATCGAAATTCAACCCGCCGGAGGATGTGATATCTTCTCGCCTATTCATTAAGATGACGAAATCTATGTCGCTATTTCCGCTGAAGATGACAGGAACGATGGCGGCAAAGTCGTGTCCTGAAGGCTCCCCTTAATGCGCTGTTCCTGGCAATGGCGGAAATGGCCCGCAAAACTTATCCGTTTACGCCAACCGACTCAGTATTTCTACCTTAGCCAATTAATCGAAGTGAATTGATCTTGCGCGCATTTGCTTGACGAAACGGAGCATATACCCCGGCGGCAATTTTGAAACGCACAAGCGGGGGACGCCATGATTAGCCGCCTTCATGCATTCTCAAACCTGAACCCAATGGCCGAGATCACACTAAGGGGATTACTTTTTCTAGCGGGCAGCGCTTCGCTCTGTACACCGGCGATCTAATTCTAAATTGCGATGCCGGGCGAGCCCGAGAGCACGAAGGAAACCGTTAAAACCATTGCGCGGGGAAAGCCGGGAATGTCCGGCGCAACCGTGGTGACTTGCTTGCGTGCTTTTTATTTTTGCACGCAAGGCTACGGGTGCATTGGGCACCCGGCATTCCCTGCGCCCTCTCTTTTGAGCCGATGATTTTCCATAGCTCGGGCATAGCAGCCGCGAGAACGCTGAAGCGTGGCCAAAGTCCGGTCATCCCGCTTGCACAATGATGCCTGAGAACGGAAGATGACCAAACAAGACGCCGAAGGGAAGTGTGATATGAGCGAAAGCGCTTTACGCGCATTTCTTCTCGCCGCGCTCGCGGCCGTCGCAAACCTCAGCGCCGCGACAGCCCAGACCACCCCACGGCCGCCGGTCGGAGGCTTTGGTTCACCAGCGGATGCCATGATCTTTTATGCCGCGCATGGCGCCGACGGTTCGTGCGGTCCCGGCTGCTCCGACTGGATCGCCGCTGAAGGCACCGTGCAGTGGGACACCTACAAGCGGCTGATCAACATTCTCGACCGCCAGGGCGGCCGCAAGCTTCCGCTCGTCATCCATGCCTGGGGCGAATCCAATCTCAATGTCGCGGTCGGTCTCGGGCGCATCCTGCGCGAGCGCGGCATCGACACCATGGACGGCGCGACTGACGTCGCCGCCTGCAAGGACAAGAACGATGCCGATTGTTTCGCGCTCAAGCGTCCGGGCGGCCCGCTCGACGCCGTGCTCAACGCCAAGGAAGCGCGTTGCGATATCGCCTGCGTGCTGATCCTGGCCGGTGGCATCCATCGCGGCCTCCTTCCGGGTACGCGCGTCATCCTGACCGGCATGGAAATCCGCAATCGCGTGGCGCCCAACGTCTCGGACGAGCACCGCGGCAGCCTGACCGCGATCTTCGGCGAACAATTCCGCCTCTATTTGCGTGAGATGGGCATCGACACCGAATTGCTCGACGTCGTCGACCACAACAATGCCGAACGGCGCGCGACCGAAGTGCCGCCATCGGACTGGACGCGGCTGCACCTCGTTACGAGCCCGTAGGGTGGATTGAGCATTTGCGAAATCCGTCCGATTGGTGCGGCCTGCAATGCAGGACGGACTTGAGTTCCACTGCTGCGCTGCACTCGTTGCCGCGCAGAAACATTTCGGTCTGGCCCGGCCTTCGCCGCAGGCCTCAACATCACCTTGAAAGATCACCCCATACCCAACATGATGCGCGTCCAACGCACCGCCCCCAAAAAGGTGCGCGGAGGAGATCCCGATGTTCCAACGTGTCCTCCAGGCCACGCCCTCTCACCTTCCGCCCGAGATGCTCGGCGCCCGCAAGTCGCTCGATCCGCGCGCCCTGTTTCGGAGCTGGGCCGATCAATGCCTGCTGGTATTACGACGACTGGTCGAGTTCGCCGCGGCCGGCGGTCCGATGTCCTAAGACCTGGCCTCACAGAGGTACCCCGCATGACCGACTTCACTTCGCTTTCCGCCTCCGAGCTCGCGAGCCGCATAGCGATCCTACGCGACAACCTTCGCCAGCTCACCGAACAGGCGGCGGCGCAATCGGGCGCGGCGAACGAAGAGCGGCTCGCAAACCGGATCGAGACGCAGAGCAAGGAACTGGAGGAGCTTCGCAGGGAGCAGGAGCGCCGTGGGAAGAAGTGAGGCGACGCTCTGTATCTGGTTCCCCGCAACGCGGCGCTAACTTTCTTGGCCTATGATTGCGGGCCGTTAGGCGCGTTTACGCGCCATTTACCTTATTTATCGGGGGCAGAATGCTCAGATGTGTCGTGATCGCCGTGGCGCTTTTGCTCTCGGCCGGCGAAGCATTGGCGCATGAAGACGAGCCGGCACCGCCGCCGAAAAAGCAGGCGCCGCTGTTTCCGGTGAAGGTGGTGCAATCCCGCAAGGGGCAGATCTTCGTCGATGCCAACGGCATGACGCTTTATACTTTTGACCGCGACACCAGCGGCCGCTCGTCGACCTGCGAAGACAAATGCACCGAGCGCTGGATCCCGCTGGCCGCGTCCGCCGATGCGGAGGCCAAGGGCGACTTCACGGTGATCATCCGCAGCGACGGCAGCAAGATGTGGGCCTATCGTTATCGTCCGCTGTACACCTCGCAATTCGACAAGGCACCCGGCGACATCAACGGATTTGACAGCGCCAATCTTTGGCACGTCGCGCGTCCAGCGTTCTGAGCCGCAGCGCCGCTTCCGGTGTATCGATCAAGGCCATCTGACGCCGCGAGGCTTCATGTACATTGCCGTTGTTGCGCTGACGATGTTGATTCTGCCGCTGACGTCGATTGCGGTCGAACACGGCGTTCACCCCGACATCACGCTTGTGATGCTGACAGGGCGATGGTTCGTATTCTGGAGCGTCGGCGTGCGGCTCGCGCTGGCGGGCCTGCGCCAGTTCTTCCAGCCCGCTTTCACCGCGCGCGAGATTTTTCACGCAACAAGCGATGAGGTGTTGCCGTTCGTCCGCGAACTCGGCGTAGCCAACTTCGCCTCCAGCCTCGTCGCCCTGCTCTCGCTTTGGAACGCTAGTTTCTTGCTGCCGTCGGCGATTTACGCTGCGATATTTTACGGCGTCGCCGGCATGGTCCACGTCACCGCGCACGATCGCTCGCGTAACGAGAATATCGCCATGGCCAGCGATCTCTTCATCGCCGCCGTGCTCGCAACCTACGTTGCCTCGATGTTTTGGAGTTGATTTTTGGGCGGGAACACGAGACCCGGTGAGCCTAGACTAGGAGACCGGGTCTCGCGAACATCCCCCCACCCCAATGACCATAGGTCGACTGGGTCAGGCTTTTCGATTACGCAAAATTCGCCGCGCGCGAAAGACCGTAGCACTACGGTGCAACAACATCGCGTCGAGCCCGCAAAGAAACGCACCTTCCAAATACATGAGTTCAATCGAATTGCTTGCGGCTGTCGCTTGGGCCACAGGCAAGTAGCGATTGAAGAAAATCGTCCGAATTCCCCGTAGTTTCACTCGCGGAGTCATCCGGATGTTCCGACTCAACGCGTGCTGCTATCAAAACGATACATCACGTTCTCACGTCGAGGAGACGGACCATGGCTCAGCTCTTCTTCCATTGTTCGAACGATGACGGCGCATGGATTGATCGGCGAATGGCAGCCGTGAACGATCTGACCGAAGCCATGGAACAAGCCGCGGGCGTCGTGCGGTCGCTGGTGATGGCGCCCTCCGGCGAAGACTGGCGCGGCTGGACGCTTCACGCCAGCGACGATTTCGGCGACGAAGTCTTCGCCGTGCCCTTTGCGTCCGTCCTCGGCAAGTCGCACTGAGAACCGCAATGCTGGTCGCCTTTTTGGTTCCCATTCCGCTTCGCCACCTCTCCGAGAGCTGGCAGCGCCTGTTTCAGATGGCAAGAGATCCCTATCGGCCCGAACTTCACTACATGCGCGGCCCGGGCCCCGCATGCCGCGCCAAACAGCGTGAGCAAAACGGGTTCTAGCGTTTCTCCCTGGCTGGTAAAGCCCACCTCGAAGGCGCTGCCCGCGACAATGCGGCGGCGCCATTTTCTTTTTGTTAAGCAGAACTCTCCGCCAAAAGGCTTAAGCGCCTCCTCTGGCCAAAAATCGCCAAATTGTTTTTATTTGAGGGAAGTGGTCTTAAATCCAGTTGCGGAGAAAATCCCATGCGGGTCGCGCAATCGATCTTCGTTGGTTCAATCGCCGTTTTGGCTGCCCTCGCTTCGCCTGCGCTCGCCAACGGCACGAGCCCGAACTCACACGCCAACGCGAATGCACAAGCCATCGAGGAAGCTCCGAGCTCGCCCGGTTGCCATGCCTATCAGAAAGGTCCTGATGGCTCTTGGGTCGAGCTCGCCTGCCATGAAGGCATCGAGAGCGCGCCGCTGCCGGTGCATGGCAAGTCCGCGAACCATCGTCAGCCGGATCAGAGCACGCGCTGAGCAGCTCCGCTGCCTTCGCAATGAGGGGCTATGTGGCCGCGCCCCTACGCTAACCGTTCCAGCCCGGATTCCACGAGCGCCGGCGTTGCCTCAGCGGAAGCCAGAAACTTCAAAAGCAGATCGGACGGCGCCACATTTTTCGAAGCCGCCATCCGGCCGGCGGAAAATACCGCAGCGGTCTGCAAATGAAGAGGCAAGGAGCCGACGATCTCGATACCCTTGACCTGCTTCAACTCGCTTAGCTGCTGGATCGCGACATCCGCCTCACCCGTGATGATCCGTTCGGCGGTAAAGCCGAGCGGAACGACGGTTGCTCGGGCATTGATTTCTTTCTCGATGCCCATCTTCACAATCAACTGCGCGAAAAAAATGCCGCTGGCGCCGAGCCGCGAATAGGCAACCGACCGCGCCGCCAGCAGCGTCTCGCGCAGTGCCGCTTCCGTCGCGATATCGGGATGCGGGCTGCCCGCCTTGACCGCAAGGCCAACCCATGAACGCGCGAGATCGACGCAGCTTTCCGCAACCACCCTTTCCGCCGACACCAGACCCGCAAGCCCTTCCCGGGTCAGAATGACGACATCGGCGGTCTCGCCCTCCTTCAGGCGTTCGAGCAGCCTCACGGTCGGCGCGAAGTCTGCATCAATCCGCGCGCCGCTGACCGCCTGATATTTTTCCGCCAGCGCGCGAACCGCTCCCGCCAAAGCGAGCGTCGACAACACGCGTACAGAATTTTCCATTCACCGTCTCCGCCGTCAGGGCTGACGCTTCTAGCACGGAGATCAGGTCTTCAAAACGCAATGATCCGCCGGGGCAGGCACCCCGGCGGATCATGTGGAAGGTCGAGCCTCGCGACGCGGGCGTCGCGGACGCGTCCTACGCGACTTATGCGGCCGCTTTCGCGCCAGTCGGCACGGACGCGATCGTCTTCAGGATTTGCGAAGCGATCTGGTAGGGGTCGCCTTGCGAGTTCGGCCGGCGATCTTCCAGGTAGCCCTTGTAGCCGTTGTTGGCGAAGGAGTGCGGCACGCGGATCGAGGCGCCACGGTCCGCAATACCATAGCTGAACTTGTTCCAGGGCGCGGTTTCGTGCTTGCCGGTCAGGCGCTTGTCATTGTCCGGACCATACACGGCGATGTGATCCATGATATTTTTATCAAAGGCCGCCATCAGGCTCTCGAAGTATTCCTTGCCGCCGACTTCGCGCATGTACTTGGTGGAGAAGTTGGCGTGCATGCCCGAGCCATTCCAGTCAGTATCGCCGAGCGGCTTGCAGTGGTATTCGATGTCGATGCCGTATGTTTCGGTCAAGCGCTGCATCAAATAGCGGGCCATCCACATTTCATCGGCGGCTTTCTTGGAGCCCTTGCCGAAGATCTGGAATTCCCACTGGCCTTTTGCGACTTCCGCGTTGATGCCTTCATGGTTGATGCCGGCCGCGAGGCAGAGATCGAGGTGCTTCTCAACGATCTCGCGGGCGACGGAGCCGACATTCGAGTAGCCAACGCCGGTGTAATAGGGCCCCTGAGGCGCAGGATAACCACTCGTCGGGAAGCCGAGCGGGCGGCCATCCTTGTAGAAGAAATATTCCTGCTCGAAACCGAACCAGGCGCCTTCGTCGTCGAGAATGGTGGCGCGCTTGTTGGTGGCGTGCGGCGTCTTGCCGTCGGGCATCATCACTTCGCACATCACGAGCACACCATTGGTGCGCGCGGCGTCCGGATAAACGGCGACCGGCTTGAGCACGCAGTCCGAGCTGTGGCCTTCGGCCTGCATGGTCGAGCTTCCGTCGAAACCCCAAAGCGGCAACTGTTCCAGCGTCGGGAACGATGCGAATTCCTTGATCTGCGTTTTACCGCGCAAATTCGGCGTCGGCGTATAGCCGTCGAGCCAAATATACTCGAGCTTGTACTTGGTCATTGAGCCTCTCTTGATTTGATGATGCGAAAGGCGTGAGAACGAAGCCATTGTCGGCCCTTAGCCCCCACACACGTACCCGGCCACGTCAGGCCAGTCATGAATAAGCAATAAAAGTGCCAATTATTGCGGCGCGGCAATACGCCCTCGAAGAGCGTGTTGCGGATTTCTGCACAACTCAAGGTGCGGCAAAGGCGCGCGGTCACTTTGAGCTCCGAAATCCGGCCGCGATGTTTTTGCGCCGCAACCACGCCTGTTTCCACGGCATTCCCGGCAAAGCGTGTCGCCACCGATCAAGGATGCGGCAGGGGCATGTAATATTCCGCAAGAAAATCGCGGTATTCCGAACGTAGCCCGATCCTGGCTGGAACTAATGGCTGGAACCTGCATTGCACGAGGCAAAAGCAAATCTGCATATATTTTGTTCAGAAAATGATTTCTTTTTAATCAGGTTGCACCCACGGCGCGCAAGACCGATATCGGCTTTCCAGTAACCACACACGAACGAGTCGGGCGCAGCATGCGTTGAAGCGTCACGACCAATGGAGATTTCGATGAGTACAAATCAAGGCCAGGAGTCTGCGCGGATCTACCAATTTCCTGCCGGGGGCCGCGCAGCTCTCGGCGGACAGCGTTACGACGAGTTCAAGTCCGTCACCGCGCAAGCTACTGCGCGCGTCAATGAGGCTACCTTCGGCGGTAGCTGGTATCACGAGGACGCTATTCGGGAAGCCGCCGAACGCGCTCGCGATCACTGAGCCCGTCGAGCTGGGATGATGCGGATGCGCCGGAATGCGCGGCCTGCGAGGTCTTTATGAGAGCTCGCAGCCCGTCACCGGCCGCCGCACATGTTTGATCAAGTCACCAGTTGCCGTCATGATCAGTCTCACTCCACTGCCGGAATAGCGCCTGCCGTAAACGGCGAGAGTTTTCTTCAGCGTCACGGCACGGCCATCGAATTGCGGATAGGCGCGCTGGTCGCTGGGGTAGAATGCCAATGCGTGCCGTCAACGCAGCGATAACAATCGAATGTCTGAGCTGATGCCGGTAATGCCCGAGCAAGAAGACCGGATCCGAAAAATTTCCGCCGAGACCATGGCGGCCTTATGCCATCTCATATTCGCCCCAGTATCGAGACCAAGCCCGCAATAACGCTGGAGAAGCAGCTGTACAGTCCGGGCCGGTGCAGAGTGCGTCTGAGCTTAGGCAGCCGCTGTCATTTCCATCTCGGCGTCGAGATCGGCGATGACGTCCTCGAACGCGGAAATCGCCTGCTGAACAGCGGCGATCTGCATCAATTCCCAAGCGTTGACCGGGCCATTGCGGTTTTGCAAAGCGACCACCAAATCGCGTCGCTGCTCTTTGAGCTGGACGAGCGGCAAGCCGTGGTCAGGCAGATGTTTCAACATGATGCTTCCCCCGTCAATCTGAGCGACGGGCAAGCTATAACCTGACAGGTCTGCGTTTCGCTTACAAAACTCCGGCAAATTTTAGCGATCGCGAAGAACTGTTGGAATACCGGCATTTTTTCGCGCAAACGTGTCGCGTTTGATCGTTTACGCCGCATTGCCAACGGTTTTTTAGCTGACGATAGTGGCCGCGAGACTTAACGAGTTCTACTTTTCCAGTCGGCTCCCGGAGGTCCATCATGCAAGGAAAGATCGTGGTCGTGACCGGCGCCTCGGGCGCACTCGGCAAGGTCGTCGTGGCTTCCGCGCTGGCCAAAGGCGCCAAGGTCGCCGCCATCGACCATGCGGCATCGACAATCAAAGCGACAACTGAGCGGATCGAGTTTGGCGGCGTCGATCTTACAGACCCGGCCGAGGCCAAAAAGGCGATCGATGCCGCGGCTTCGCATTTCGGCAAGCTCGACGCGCTGATCAATATCGCCGGCGGATTCGCGTTCGAGACGACCGCCGAAGGCGATCCGAAAACCTGGCAGCGGATGTATGCGCTCAACGTCCTGACCGCGCTCAACGCCTCGCGGTCGGCGATCCCCCACCTCAGCGCCTCAGGCACCGGGCGGATCGTCAATGTCGGCGCGATGGGCGCGTTGCAGGCGGGCGCTGGCATGGGCCCTTATGCGGCGTCAAAGGCCGGAGTGCACCGCCTCACCGAGGCGTTGGCCGCCGAATGGAAAGGCAAAATCACCGTAAATGCGGTGTTGCCGTCGACCATCGACACCGCGGCCAATCGCGCCAGCATGCCGGGTGCGGACTTTGCAAAATGGGTTCGGCCGGAGGAACTGGCCGATGTCATCCTGTTCCTCGCCAGCGATGCAGCGAGCGCAATCACAGGCGCCCTGCTTCCGGTCAACGGACGGGTTTAATCCGGCACCAGTAGCCTCAACCGTGATTTGAAGCGGATGCTCTGCTTGCCTGCGAGCGCAATGCCGTCGCTCTCCGCCGTCTCGTCGTTATAGGTCCCGGTGAAGCCGATCGTGACCACCTTGCGTTCCCAGATCGGTCTCTCGCCGAAGCTCGGCGTGTGCTCGAGATTGGTGACCTCGCCCTTCCACTTGCCCTCGGCCGCGGTGTAGGTGCCGTAGGCATAAAAGAACGAATCCCCACCGCGCAACATGCCGTCACGCACCACCATCACCCCTTGATTGCCACCTTTAACACCGTCGAGCATTTCGATGATGATGTGGTAGAGGCCGTTTCTGATCATTCCCACGTCCGCAACAATGTCCCTTCCGCAGCATAATCGCCCGAATGACGGCGATGATGCGACGAGCAAGCGCATGATCTGGAGTACACTTGAGCCGATGAGTCGCCCCATCACTGCTCAGGACCCCCGTTGGAAACCGCGCTTTATCTGCCCGTCAAGCAATTTCTCGAAAAGCTCGGCTTTACAGTCAAGGGCGAGATCGGCGGCTGCGATCTGGTGGCGCTTTCCGGCGATGAGCCTCCCATCGTCGTCATTGGCGAATTGAAGCTCTCCTTCAACCTCGAACTGATCTTGCAGGCGGTTGACCGCGCCGCGGCCAGCGACGAAGTCTGGCTCGCCGCCAAATTCTCCGAACGCGGCAAGGGACGGGAAAGCGACGCGCGCTACCGCAATCTCTGCCGCCGCCTCGGTTTCGGGATGCTCGCGGTCACCAAATCAGGCGCGGTCGAGGTGATCGTCTCCCCAACCACCGTTCCTCGCCGGGACCTGAAGCGGCGCTCACGCCTGATTACCGAACATCGAAAGCGTCAAGGCGATCCGGCGCTTGGCGGCAGCACCCGCGCACCGATCATGACGGCGTATCGGCAGCAGGCGCTGGCCTGCGCCTCGGCGTTATTGCACGGTCCCCGCAAGGTGCGTGATCTCAAGCCGGCTATTCCGGACGCGCCGAAAATTCTGCTGCATAATGTCTATGGCTGGTTCGACCGCGTCGAACGCGGCATCTACAGCCTGACCGATTCCGGGCGCGCGGCACTGAAACGTTGGCCTCAGCAGTGCGTAGACTCTGTACCTGCCGGTGATTCAGCTCCGTGAAGGGCCAAAACGCAACCCGTGGGAGAGAGATATGATTGTGGTGACAGGCAGCATGACGGCACGGGAGGATTCCTTTGAGGAGGCTCGCCGTTTGAGCCTCGAACACGTGCACCGCTCGCGCAAGGAGCCGGGGTGCCTCTCCCACGCCGTCCATGTCGATTGCGAAAATCCGCTCAGGTTAGTTTTTTTCGAGCAATGGGCCGATCAGGCTGCGTTATCGGTCCATTTCGCGGTGCCGGCTTCGCGCGAATTCGTCCGTGCTTTGCGACCGCTGGCTGCGACCGCGACCACCCTCGAAATCTACGATGCCACGGTTGTGAAGCCTTAGCTGGATTGCCACATCAATTTCATATTGCAATGCAACATACGTATCCCTAGATATGTGCCGCGAAATAAGGAGTTGGCGATGAGCCAGGATTGGACCACCAAATACGGACCGCGGCGCGTTCGGCGTGATCCACCCACGCTCGAGGAAGCGATCTTCGCGGCGGTAGGCATCACGGACGACCAGAACGAACAGGCGGAAATTGCAGCTTCGCTCATGGGCATGCCGATCGAAGCCGTCACAGCCGAGGTGAAAAAGGCCGGACGCGCCCAGGCGCGCTCCATAACCCGCGTGATCGCCGGCGAACAGGGCGCTCAGCGCTCCGTCGTGGTCGAACGTCGCGTGGTAAGGAAATTCGGCAACGACAAGCGGACCGGCACTTGAAGCGCCTCAGGCGCCGCCTGCAAGAGGCGGCGCCGCGCCAACAGATTGACGGTGCTCGGTCAAGCGACCTGCTTCCAGCCGTATAACCGCAACAGAAACTTCCAGTAAGCGCGATTGAAGTGGATGACCGCCCGCGCGGCATCCATTGGTGTGACAATCGCCGGACGCACAGATTCGGGCGGCAACTGTTCCTTCACATCGACGGTTCCTGTGGATTCGCCATAGCGGAATGTCAGATGCGCGCCAAACTTGTTGGCGAGCGCCCGCATCGCGTCGTTTTGAGCACCGGTCGTAATCCGCAGGGTGCGGTAGCCTTTGGCACGGGCGACCTCGATCAGCTTTCGGAACAGCAGACTTCCGACACCACGGCGGCGTGAACAGGCCTCCACACTGAAGGCGATTTCCGGCTGGTGATCCGGCGAGGTATCCGGTGGATGAAGCTCGGCAGCCCCTCGAACGACGCCGTCTTCGAGATAGGCGATGATCAGGGTGCCGTCACTTGCGCATTTTTCCGCATAGCGCTCGACGAAGCTGTCATCCATGAAGCCGTGAAAACGGTCACGGCGACTTTGATGATCGAGCCTCAATAGATGATCCCGAAGCAGCGGAAGCTCTTCCTGCTGGCTCAGCGTCCGAACGGTGCCTTTGGCAACCGTCGAACCCGCAAGGTCGTGGTAGCTCACGTGAAAACTCCTCTTGGAAGCCCTTGAGGAGGCGCCGAATCCCTAGACGCCACATATTGTGCATTGCAACATGAAATTCAAGGCCATTCCGACCCCTTAGGTAATCGTCGTTAATCACAGGGATCGTGACCACCGCTCAGAGAACCATCTGGGTCTGTGTCACAATCGCGACGAGCTTCCCCTCCTCGGTTTCCAGCCGGGTCTGCCAGACCTGCGTGCGCCGTCCCCGATAAATCGGCGTCGCAGTGGCAACGACCGTGGTCCCTTCCTTCGCGCCACCAATGAAGTTCGTCTTGCTTTCAATGGTGGTCGTCCCTTTGGCACCCTCCGGCAAATTGATAACGGTGGCCGCAGCGCCGACGGAGTCCGCAAATGCCATCACGGCGCCGCCGTGAATGCTGTGACTGACCGTGCAGAGATCGGGACGGACCAGCATCCGTGCCACGACGCGGTCCTTGTCGGCTTCGACGAAGGTAATTCCCTTCAGTTCCGCAAATGGCATCTTCATCAATTGAATTTTTTCAAGTGGCGTCATTGGCCATCCTCCTCCCGCACGCTCATTCCAAAAGGCTGGACGCGAGGAGGTGCCGTGACAAGCCACGTTTTATTCTGCATACCGATTTTATGGTCCAGTTCCCTCCCCGCCGTATCGTTTGTCTGACCGAGGAAACCGTCGAGACGCTTTACCTGCTCGGCGAACAGGATCGGATCGTCGGCGTTTCCGGCTACGCAATACGGCCGCCGCAGGTCAGGCGCGAGAAGCCGCGCGTCTCCGCCTTCATCTCCGCCGACATCCCAAAAATCCTGAATCTCGAGCCGGACCTCGTCCTGGCCTTCTCCGATCTCCAAGCCGATATTGTCGCCGAGCTCATCCGCGCCGGCGTTGCAATCCATGTCTTCAATCAGCGTAACATTGCCGGCATTCTGGCGATGATCCGCACCTTGGGTGCGCTCGTCGGCGCCGCCGAGCGCGCCGATCATCTTGCCGCGGGCTATGAGCAAAGGCTTGCCAGCATCGCCTCGCTCGCGCGGCCCTCACCTAAACCGAAGGTCTATTTCGAGGAATGGGACGATCCCCTGATAAGCGGCATCGGCTGGGTTTCAGAGTTGATCGAAATCGCCGGTGGCGAGGACATTCTGCCCGATCTGCGATTTCGCCACTCGGCGAAAGATCGGATCGTCTCGCCCGACGATGTCAGAACCGCCGCTCCCGATATCATCCTGGCATCCTGGTGCGGCAAGAAGGTCGTTCCGGACCGAATCAAACAACGCGTTGGCTGGAGCGACATTCCCGCCGTGCGCAACGACCGGGTGATCGAGATCAAATCGCCTTTGATCCTGCAGCCTGGTCCGGCCGCCCTGACAGATGGGCTGGATGCCATCCTTGCAGCGCTATCGCCCACGCCTACAATTTCTCCACCCCGCACCATTCGGCGATGAAGAGCGCCGTGGCCTTGGTTGATTTACGCAGGGATTCCAGATCGACATATTCGTTGAAGCCGTGCATCGCCGCGCCGCTGGCGCCGAAGCACAGGCTCGGGATGTTGTAGTTCAGTCCGTAGAAACGCGTGTCCGTCAACGCGGTGAAGACGAGGTCCTGGACAGCGCCGCCGTAGACGGCGTCGAACGCCTTGCCGAATGCCGCCTCCGCCTCGGCCGAATCCTTAAGCTCGTAACCCTCTGACAAAAAGCCCGACCATTCAACGGCGGGCGGGTTGTTGGAAAGAAAGCGGTGGTCGCGGGCAGCTGCCGACACGCAAGCGCGAATTTCTTCCTGGCAATCGGCGATTGACCAACCCGGCAAGATTGCGATCCGACAATCGACATCGCACCAGGCCGGCACGCTGGAGGCCCAGTCACCACCCTTGATGATGCCGGGATTGAAGTTGATTGGATGCGTCACGGCGCCGAAATGCCGATCGCTGCTCGCGCGCTTGTTCCAATCTGTTTCGAGTTTCTCCAGCGCTTGAATCAGGTGATACGCCGCAGTGATGGCGTTCGATCCACTGCCGGCCTCGAATACGTGGACGGGATGGCCGCGCACTTTCAAGCGAAACCAGATCACGCCGACCTGGGAACGGACCACCTTGCCGTTGGTTGGCTCCGGTATAAAACAGGCGTCTGCCCGATAGCCGCGCTGCAATGTGGAGAGTGCACCGAGACCGGTGCTTTCCTCTTCGATGACGGACTGAAAATGAATCCGCCCTGTCGGCTTGAACCCGGCGGCCTTGATAGCGTCGAGCCCAGACAACGCGCCAATGGTGCCGGACTTCATGTCGCACGCGCCGCGCCCATACATGCGGCCGTCCTTCACGACCGGCGAGAATGGCGGTGTGTCCCACATGTCATGAGGTCCCGCCGGCACAACATCACAGTGGCCTTGGAGGATCAGCGATTTGCCGGCCGCGCTTGATGGCCGGTAGGTCCCGACCACAGTGCGGGCCTTGGAGAAATCATGCTCGATCGGGCCAAAGCCGCGCAAATCCCTGAGATCGTCGATATCGATATGCCAGTCGTCGACTTCGTAGCCGCGCTTGCGCAGGAGATCGGCGATCATGTCCTGGCATGGCCCTTCGGCCCCGCGCGTCGAAGGAATTGCAACGAAATCCCGGGTCGTCGTCAATTGCGCGTCAAACCCGTCGTCGACCGCATCGAGGATTTTCTGCCTGATGTCGTCAGCCTTCATCGCTCTGTCCCCGCCGCTTCCTGCAAACGCTTATTATAGCAGTATGCTTTGACCGGATACTCGATGCGCTTTGAGAATCGCAGCCGTCTCAATAGACTTCGCTGCAGAGCTTTGGCTGCAACGGGAATCCCAGATGACCGCCGAACACGATGTCTCATTCGCAACGGGCCGAGCCGCAAAGATCCTCTTATTCCTGGCCACAATTGGATTGCTGACGCTCGCCGCGAAGACACAAGCAACGGTTTCTCGCGAGCAGGACATCATCGAATTACGCCTTGGGCAACGCGTGAAGGTCGACGACGGGAGCTGCCCGGCAGGGCAGATCAAGGAAGTATCGGGCACCAAGATGACAGAAACGGGTGTGATGCGGTCGCGAAAGTGCATCCCTCGGGGCGGCCCCAAAGTAAAATAGGTGATCGCGGACACCGGAAAGGCGCACATCCCAAAAAGCAAATGATTTCAATTGTGCTTGTCGGCCGCTGGGCGAGCGAAGTAGCTCATTGGCCCACAAAGGGCCGGATACTTCCTGGCACGCCATTGGCATCATCCGGTTCCCTGCAACTCTGCCCGATCTCGCGCGTTAGCCGGCTAAATTTGCAGGGGGTGAACGTCATGGGAAACGACACCACCAATATCTGTAGCCATACCGAACCGAAAGCGGACAACCCGGGAATCTGTGGCGCCATGGCGCAGCAGCGTCGCATTGACGGTTACGACGATAATGAATCAACGCCACAGAAGTTCGTGCATTTGGTTGGATGCCGAGATCCGAGTGCCCGAAAGGCGCCGTGGGCACGTCCGCGCCCGACATCTCCCAAACCCTAGCCGCGGCGATATCCATCTCGTTATTCGATGAACTCTCCGCATTTCTGGATAGCGGTATCGCTTGCGCCCCAGGGCATGATCGGCACCGATGAGGTCGAATTCTTCGGGGAACCTTCGATCAGCTTGTCCGAGTAAACCATATAAACCAGCACGTTCCGCTTGGCGTCGCAGCCACGCACGATTTGCATCTTCTTGAAAAAGAACGAACGCCGCTGGCGGAACATATCATCGCCCTGCCCGAACTTGCCCTTGAAATGGATGGGGCCGATCTGACGGCACGCGAGTGAAATGTCCGATACTTCCTCGGCGATGCCCAGCCAGCCCTTGATGCCGCCACGCTCAGGCACTGTGAAATGACAGGCCACTCCCTCCACTTCCGGATCGTCGATGCCATAGGTCGCAAGCTTGTCGTTGGGGCTCAGCAATTTGAACACCGTGGAACGGCGGAAGATCAGATCCGGCTCGTCCGCTGCCAACGCGGGCCTTCCCGCCGAAAACAGCAAAATCGTCAGCAGCAACGGCAGGCGGATTCTCCATCTCCTGTCATACGATTGGCGTCCGGCGCGTGCCATGAAGGCCTCCTGAATCTGATTGTGAAATTGGGAACCACGACCTTCTCTCCTGAACCTTGGAATCAGGGAGAGTCGGCAAGTCGTTGATCTAAAGTGGCTTTGATTTGGAACCGGGTTGCCCGGCGGGTGATGGTATCGGGTGCGGATTTTCCACGGGCTGGCGCATCTGGGAACATCGGGGATGTAGGCGGCGGCGATCTCGACGGAAAGGGCCTGACCGGCTTGCCGTTACGATTCAGTGAGGCTTTTTTGTTACGCTCGGGCTGAAATTGCAGGCCCTGGAAGCGTTAAGCTGGTGAAGGCCTACCTCGTCTGCAAGACTCAACTAGAACTCGATATTTGCTAGCGGTCCCTTGATTTTGACATTCGCACAGCGCCTGCCGAGAAGGGTGCGCATGTTAGAATTGGACCGTTGGAAGCTGGAAGGTATGTGCGTGAGCGGACAAGGGGTTTGTTTTGTGAGTGGCCGGTTTTGGCAGCTTGCCGTTTTCGCAGTAATTGGAACGCTTGCTGTCGCCGCACAGGCGCAAGCCGGCATGTATTATTACCGGCAAGACCAGCCGCCCGGCGCAGCCCAACCAGTACCCAAGGTGCAAACGCAGCGCGCCAAACTCTCCCGACACGGCGACAAGTCCGGTGTTGCCGTCGAAAAGGAATCGAAGCCTCAGGGACCGCTGATCATCTCGGTCTCCATCGCCCAGCAGAAGCTGCGAATCTATGACGCACACGGTCTTTTTGCGGAAACACCCGTTTCCACCGGCATGCCCGGCCATCTGACCCCGATGGGCGTTTTCAGCATCATCCAAAAACAAAAGTTCCACCGCTCCAACATCTATAGCGGCGCGCCGATGCCCTTCATGCAGCGGATCACCTGGTCCGGCGTCGCCATGCATGCCGGCGTGCTGCCGGGGCATCCGGCGTCGCACGGTTGCATCCGCATGCCGATGGCCTTTGCCGTCAAGATGTATGGCTGGACCAAGATGGGCGCCCGCGTCATCGTCACGCCGGGCGACGTGACCCCGGCGAACTTCTCGCATCCGCTGCTGGCGGCGTTAAAAGTCCTGCCGCAGCCGGTCGCAGTGGAAGAGACAAAAGCAGACGTCGTTGCGGTTCGAACCCCGGAAAAGCCCGCGCAAGCTGGCGCAGATACGGCCGCCGAAACCAAGATTGAGCTGCGATCGACGGTCGGTCACGTCGGCGAGATAAAATCCACCGCGGACGAAAGCCACCCCCAATCGGCTTCGTTGCAAGTGAAGACCGCCGACGCCAGCGGTGCGCTGCCGGCCGCGCTCTCGGCGAATGGGAGCGAACCCGCGCCGCAGCGTGCGAAGGTAGCGGCCTCGAAGCAGGTTTCAAAAGTGGCGACGGAGGCCGACGTTCCGAAATCGGAGATTGATCCGAACGCAGCGAAACATGACGAGGTGGCCTCTTCGGGCGAAAAGCCCGCAGGTGAAAAGTCGACCGAGACTCAAGCGGGAAAAATCGCAGACGGCGACGGCAAGCCGGTCGGGACCGCGGGCGATCAGCCCTCGGAGCCTGAGGCTGCGGCGAATGAAGCGCCCAAGACCAGTGACACGGCAGCCGTCACGTCACCGGTCGTTCCGCCCGTCGCAACAAACGAGATGCCGCTCAAGGCTGATCTGAAGAGCGACTTTGCCAAGGCGGCCGCCAGGCCAACCCCAAGCTTTACATTTAAAAAGGCCGGTCAGATTGCGGTGTTCGTCAGCCGCAAGGATTCAAAGCTTTATATCAGGCAGGATTTCGCACCGTTGTTCGAACTCCCAGTGACGATCGCCCCCGACGCGCGGCCGCTCGGGACGCATATTTTCACGGCGCAAGTCGACGGCAACGATGCCAATGTCCTGCACTGGTCGGCGGTTTCGCTGCCCACACCCTCCAAGGCCGCCGGGCGCACCGACGAAGAGCGCAGCTCACACGGCCGCAAGTTGGCAAGCCCGGCTCCGATCGAGGCCAAGCCCGTGCCCGACAACCCGGCCGAGGCATTGGATCGCCTCAGCCTGCCTGCGGAAGTCATGGCGAGAGTTCTACGAAGCCGTTTCGACGGGCGGGTCGATCATCGTCTCCGATCAGGGTATCGCGGCTGGCGAAACCGGAGAAGGAACGGATTTCATCGTTTCGCTGCGCTAGCCGAGCCGCGTCCGAGAAACCGGTTCCCAATCTTCCCGACCGTGCTTAAAAGACGGCCGGAATGGAACCCTCAGCCCCTTCAACGTTCCCCCGTGCCCGCTTCGATGCCCTTGCGCCGCTGACCTTTCTCGGCTGGCGGGTGGGATTGGCCACGATTGTCGCAAGCCTTGCGGCCTCGTTCTTTCTCTACGGTTATGCGCTGGTCTATTGGCGAAATGCCGATATGGATCTGATGGTGATCTATAACGCGCTTGTCCTCAACGACGGCAAGCCACAACAATTCTTCGACCATACCGGGTACCTGACCATCCTCTCCGTCAAATTCTGGCTGGAGATGCTGCATGGGTTCGGGCTGCTCAACTCCTATTCGCTGTCGAGCATACCGCCCGCTTCGGATCCGCAAGCATTCGATGCCGCCATGACCAGCGCCGTTCGCGCCGGGCGCCTGCTCGCCTGGTTGATTTCAACCGCGAGCGTATTGATCTTCGCGGGTCTCGTTCGCGCCATCATGCGCGACTGGCGCCTCGCTTTGATCGCCACTTTCGCATTTGCCTTTTCCGGCGGGCTTGCCGTGCACGAGCGTATCTTGCGCACCGAACTTGTGGCCGCATGCCCTGTCATTTTCGCGTTGATGATCATGATTGTGATCGGACGCCGTGCGGATATCGCGCGCCCGCTGTGGATGGCATTGGCATCAGCGCTTTGCGTGCTGGGCCTGGAAAACAAAGTGCAGGCGATCCTGCTGATCGCGGCACTGCCTGTGCTCATCTTGCCGTTTGGAGGCGCAGAGAGCACGAGCGTTGCGTTTTGGAGCAACGGCCGATCGGCGTTTGCGCTCGCCGCCCTCGCGGCGGTCACAGCGATTATCGCGATTTGGACCGTATGGCCGTTGGTCGCCACCGGTCTTGATCTTGCGCTTCTCGATGCGGCGGGATTTCGCCCGCTGTTGCTTGGCCGCTTTGGAACCTATCAGGTCGCGTTACTGCTGCTGATTGGCGCGTCCATGCTGGTCTATGCCGCGATCTGGAGGGTCAGCGCGGCGGAGACGCTGGCGTCAATGGCCGCCATCGCGGCGGGCGCGGCGGTCGCGCTGTTGGCGCTCGACCTCGACTACAACTCAGCCAATGTGATTGCGGTCTTCAATCCGTTGGAGAAGATGCTGAAGTTTGTCGACGCCGGTACGGCGGCAGCCGCAAACCAATCAAGCCTTGCTGATATCTTCCGGCTTTTACTTGATGGCGTTGCCGCGGTAGCGGCGCGTTATTCCTTTGTCCTGCACCCCTCGCCACGTCCTACCGTTCTCCTGACGTGGCTGATTGTGCCTGGTACCGTCTACGCTTGGGTGCGGGGCGAGAGGCAGGCCGCAATCCAGGCTTTCCTTTTGCTGATGGCCGCGGTCGGTATCGATGCGCTCGGCACACGACGAGGGTTGAAGGCCGAATATTTCATCTTCACCGACCCCTTGATCATCCTCGCCGGTGCGTTCCTGCTTGAACGGATGCCGGATCTGCGCCTTCGCAAATGGGCCACTCCAATTGCATTGATTTTTTTCGCCTTGCAGATCGTGATCAGCCAGGCCGAGCCGATCAAATATGCCTTCATGCGCCGGGGACCGGAATCGGTATGCGAATGGAACCAGTACTACCTGCCTCTGATGCCGCTGCCCTGGTGTCCGGTTTCGCGCTCCTGAGGATTTGTCCAATGCCGAGGAACTGAACGGCCGGCCCCCTAATCCTGCCAACGCCGATATAGCGAAACGCCACAACTCGGCTATGATGGGCGAAGCGGGCAAATCGCGCCGCAGGCCACTAGAGACGGCCTCGGCCCGGCGCGGCCAGAACACAAGGAAAACCCAAGATGCGTATTGCGGCAGGATTGATCTTTGCAGGCGCGATTTCGCTTTGCGCGAGTGGAGCGGCGTGGTCGCAAACCCCGCCAGCCAGACCTGCCGCGGCCCCCGCCATGGCCGCGACGCCTGCGCCGGCCAAGCCCCCGTGCAATAATCCTGACGCACTCGGGATCAGCCGAGTTGTCGAGATCGACACAACCGGCGGGCCCGGCTTTGGCTTCGAACATTTCAAGCAGCTTGATTTTCTGCGTGAAAAAGAGGTCGTGCTGACGTTTGACGACGGACCGTGGCCGGAAAACACCCCCTCTGTCCTGAAGACACTGGCCAACGAATGCACCACCGGGATTTTCTTCTCGATCGGCAAGCACGCGACTTATTATCCCGAAATCCTGAAACAGGTCCTCGCAGCCGGTCACACCGTCGGCACTCACACCTGGTCGCATGCGACCCTCACCAACAAGAAGCTGACCGAAGATCAGCGCAAGGAAGAAATCGAAAAGGGCTTCAGCGCCGTGAAGTGGGCGTTGGGCGGCGTGTCGCCGGCGCCCTTCTTCCGTTTCCCGGCGCTTCAGCATCCGCCGGAAATGGTGACCTATCTCGGCACGCGAAACATCGCGATGTTCTCCTGCGACCTCGATTCCTTCGACTTCAAGGCGCGGAACGCGCAACAAGTCATCGACGTCACCATGAAGAAGCTCGACAAGCAGGGCAAAGGCATCATCCTGATGCATGATTTCCACAAACATACCGCGGAGGCGCTGCCTGAGCTGCTGCGCAGGCTGAAGGCCGGCGGTTACAAGGTCGTGCAGATGAAGGCCAAGGCGCCGGTTGAAACGCTTGCGCAATATGACGAGGAAATTTTGAAGGATGCCAAGCTGCCGACGGTCAGTTCCCGGCCGGTGTCGAGCGTAGTGCAGACGATCTCGGAATAGCTTCGCAGCCCCGACGACATCGTGCCGGCACTCCACATCGAGGGTTATGTCATCGTGTCCGCCGACGGAATGTTGGCGGATGCGTCAGGCGTGATGCCGGAGACGCTGAAGTTCGAGGGCGACAAGCAGTTCTTCAATTCCGCGCTTGATCGTGCCGACTTGATTGTCCACGGCCGGCACTCGCATGAAGGCCAACCAAACTCGCCGCGAAGAAGACGGATTGTTGTGACGCGGACCGTTCCAGGTCTTGGCGACGATCCCTCCAATCCGAAGGCGATCTTGTGGAATCCCGCCGGGGCATCATTCGAGGCGGCTTGCGACCTCGCCGGCGTTCACCAAGGGACGGTCGCTGTCATCGGCGGCCCCAACGTGTTCGACATGTTCATGGATCGTTACGACACGTTCTGGCTTTCACAGGCCCCGAGGGTTCGCCTGCCTGGCGGAGAGCCTGCCTTCTCCGGCGTGCCGCGCCAAACACCGCAGGAGGTGTTGGCGCACAACGGTCTCAAGCCCGGAGAAAGCCAAACTCTCGATGGTCCCAACGGCGTCACCGTCACGCCGTGGCAGCGCAAGGCTTAGTGTCTGACAAGTTTCAAACGTCGTAACCGGGCTCGCGGAGCGTGCCGGCCCGGCTGGTCCCGATGATCATGAACAAGGCGCCGATGATTGCCAGGTTTTTCAGTGCATGCGCGATGTTGTTGGTTGCCTCGGGACCGCTCGCCTGATTCCAGAAATCGTGGAAATAGAACGTCGCCGCCGCCACGAACAGGACCAGCAAGAATGCAAAAAAACGCGCGCCGAAGTTCAGCGCGATCATGAGTCCACAAACCAGCTCGAGTGCCGCGGCCGCGATGGCCAGAATCTTTGGCAGCGGCATCCCCGCAAGCGCTTCCAGCTGCGCCGTATAGGGCGCCAGCATCGCCGGCAGAACGATCTTCTCCGTCATCTGGGCCGTTGCCGACAGGTCCATGAGCTTGGAGACACCGGCGGCAACAAACAGCAACGCAAACAAAATTCGTCCAAAGGTAACAAACGCTGGCATTGTCGGCCTCTCAAAGTCACAGGCTTAGGTATGGCGGGACGATTATGGGCGTCCCGGGCAGGCATTTTCAATCGATTTCCGACTGGCTGCCAGCCGGCCGGCCTCATTTGCGTCACCGTTAGCCGAATAGCGACGGCTGCTGGCGGCCGGCCGGCTCCTGCGCCTCGACGGCTGCGATCGCCGTCATGTTGAGAATGCCGCGCGCGGTCACCGACGGGGTCAGAATATGCGCCGGCCGTGACGGCCCTATGAGGATCGGACCAACCGGCAACGCATCAGCCAATGACTTGATCATTTGATAGGCGACATTGGCTGTGTCGAGGTTCGGCATAATCAGAACATTCGCCTCTCCCTTGAGGTGCGAATGCGGCAACACCAGATTGCGGGCCGCCTCTGACAGCGCGGTATCGCCCTGCATTTCGCCGTCCGCCTCGATTTCGGGATGGTTCTGTCGCAGCAGCGCGGTGGCACGGCGCATTTTGCGCGAGGATTCCGTGTCAAAGCTGCCAAAATCCGAATGCGACACAAAGGCGATTTTGGGCTTGATGTTGAAGCGCTGGACATGAACGGCCGCCAGCGCGGCCATTTCCGCGATTTCTTCCGCGCTCGGATTTGGCCGCACCTGGGTATCGGCGATGAAATAGGACCCTTTGCGCGTGATCAGCAGCGCCAGCGCCGCGAAATCACTGACGCCCGGCCGAAAGCCGATGATTTCGCGGACGTGGCGCAAATGGCTCCGGTAGCCGCCTTCGACGCCGCAGATCATGGCATCGGCCTCGCCGCGGCTGACCGCGAGTGCGGCAATCACCGTGGCATTGGTCCGCACCATGGTGCGCGCGGCATCCGGCGTGACGCCGTGACGGCCGGCAATGTCGATGTAGGACTGGACGTAGGAGCGATAGCGGGGATCGTCCTCGGGATTGATGAGATCGAAATCCTTGCCAGCCTTGATGGCCAGGCCAAATCGCTTGATCCGGGCTTCAACGACTGATGGGCGTCCGACGAGGATCGGCCGCGCCACGTTTTCCTCCAGCACCACCTGGGTCGCGTGCAGCACGCGCTCGTCTTCGCCTTCGGCGTAGATGACGCGCACCGGCTGGGTCTTCGCCTTGGCAAACAAGGGCTTCATGACAAGCCCGGAGCGGAATGCAAAGCGCTCCAGCTGGGTCGCATAGTCCTCGAAATTCGAGATCGGGCGGCTCGCCACACCGGAATCCATCGCCGCCTTTGCGACCGCGGGTGAAATGCGCAGGATCAGGCGCGGATCGAACGGGCTTGGAATCAGCGAACCCGGACCGAAGCCCTGTGCTTGCCCGCTGTCGAAACCGGGCGCCAGCGCGTCCACCGGCGGATCGCGGGCCAATTGCGCGATGGCGTCTACCGCCGCCTTTTTCATGTCCTCGTTAATCGCGGTTGCGCCGACATCGAGCGCGCCCCGAAAGATGAACGGAAAACACAGGACGTTGTTGACCTGATTGGGGAAGTCGGAGCGGCCGGTGCAGATCATCGCATCGGGGCGAGCCTTGCGCGCCTCGTCCGGCATGATCTCCGGGTTCGGGTTGGCCAGCGCCATCACCAGCGGCTGCTCGCCCATCTGCTTGACCATCTCGGGCTTCAGCACGTTGGGTGCGGAAAGCCCCAAGAAGATATCGGCGCCGGGAATGACGTCCGCGAGCACGCGCTTGTCGGTCTTTTGCGCGTAGACCGACTTCCAGCGGTCCATCAGTTTCGCACGGCCCTCGTAGACCACGCCTTCGATGTCGCACACCCAGATGTTCTCGCGCTTCGCGCCCATCGACACGAGCAGGTTGAGGCAGGCAAGCGCCGCCGCGCCCGCGCCCGAGCAGACGATCTTGACGTCGCCGAGTTTCTTCCCGTTCAAGAGAAGCGCGTTGGTGATAGCTGCACCGACGATGATGGCCGTGCCATGCTGGTCGTCATGAAAGACCGGAATTTTCATCCGCGCTTTGAGCTGGTCCTCGATCTCAAAGCAATCCGGGCCCTTGATGTCCTCGAGGTTGATGCCGCCGAAAGTGGGCTCGAGCGCCGCGACCGTTTCGACCACGCGCTCAATCGTGTCGGCGGCGATCTCGATATCGAAGACATCGATCCCGGCAAACTTCTTGAACAGGACCGCCTTGCCTTCCATGACTGGTTTGGATGCCAAGGGACCAATGTTGCCAAGCCCGAGCACCGCGGTGCCGTTACTGACCACAGCCACCAGATTGGCGCGGGCGGTGAGTGAAGCGGCTTCCGCCGGATTGTTGGCGATCTCCGTGCAGGCCGCAGCCACACCGGGAGAATAGGCCAAGGCCAGGTCACGCTGATTGGCGAGCGGCTTCGTCGCCTGGATCTCGAGCTTGCCAGGCCGCGGCAGCCGATGATAGGCGAGCGCTGCGGCGTTAAGGTCTTCGGAATAGGACATTCGCTTCCCCCGTGGGACGTATCGTTATCGCCCCGACACGATCGATTTCGGCGGTATCCGCTATCAGTTTTGCGGCAGATTGAGCCGGATGTGAAGCTCACGCAACTGTTTCGGCGTGACCTCCGAGGGTGCCCCCATCATCAGGTCTTCAGCCCGCTGGTTCATCGGGAACAGAACCACTTCGCGCAGGTTCTCCTCGCCGCATAACAGCATGACGATCCGGTCGATGCCGGGCGCGATGCCACCGTGCGGCGGTGCGCCAAGCGAAAGCGCGCGCAGCATGCCGCCGAATTTTGCCTCCAGGACGTCTTCGGGATAACCTGCAATCGCAAATGCCTTCTTCATCACGTCGGGACGATGATTACGGATCGCGCCCGACGACAGCTCAGTGCCGTTGCAGACGATGTCGTACTGAATGGCTTTGAGGCTGAGCAGCTTTTCCTGGTCGTTCGGATCAAGCGCCAAAAACGCCTCCGGCTCGATGTTCGGCATCGAGAAAGGATTATGCGAGAAGTCGATTTTCTTCTCTTCCTCGTTCCACTCGAACATCGGGAAGTCGACGATCCAGCAGAATTCGAACCTGCCCTTGTCGATCAGGTTCAACTCCTCGCCGAGCTTCGTGCGCGCTAGACCGGCGAATTTCCAGAATTTGTCGGGATCGCCGGCAACGAAGAACGCGGCGTCACCCTCCTTCAGGTCAAGTTGCGCGCGGATCGCTGCCGTCCGCTCCGGGCCGATGTTATTCGCGAGAGGACCGGCGCCCTCGCCGCCTTCGCGCCACATGATGTAGCCTAAGCCCGGCTGGCCTTCGCCCTGCGCCCAGGAATTCATCCGGTCGCAGAACGCGCGCGAACCACCCTTCGGTGCCGGAATGGCCCACACCTGGTTCTTTGGATCTTCCAACATCCGCGCGAACACCTTGAAGCCGGAGCCTCGGAAATGTTCGGAGACCGCCTGCATCTCGATCGGATTGCGCAAGTCCGGCTTGTCAGTCCCGTATTTGCGCACCGCCGTCGCAAAGGGGATCAGCGGGAATTTCTCGGTGACGTGCTTGCCTTCCGCAAACTCCTCAAAGACGCCGCGCATGACCGGCTCAATGGCGCGAACACGTCGTCCTGGGTGACAAAGCTCATTTCGACATCGAGCTGATAAAATTCACCCGGCGAGCGGTCGGCGCGGGCATCCTCGTCGCGGAAACATGGCGCTATCTGGAAATACCGGTCGAAGCCCGCAACCATCGTGAGCTGCTTGAACTGTTGCGGGGCCTGCGGCAGCGCGTAGAACTTACCTGGATGCAGCCGCGACGGCACCAGGAAGTCGCGGGCGCCTTCCGGTGACGAGGCCGTCAGGATCGGGGTCTGGAATTCGAAGAACCCTTGCTCTTTCATGCGTTTACGGATCGAATCGATGATCTGGCCGCGCTTGATGATGTTTTGGTGCAGTTTCTCGCGGCGAAGGTCGAGGAAACGGTACTTAAGCCGGATATCTTCAGGATATTCCTGTTCACCGAACACCGGCATCGGCAATTCCGCCGCCGGCCCCAGCACCTCGATTTCGGTGGCGTAGAGCTCGACCAGGCCCGTCGCCAAATCGAGGTTGTCCGTACCCTCCGGACGCCGCCGCACCTTGCCATCAATCCGGACGACCCATTCCGAGCGCAGTTTCTCGGCCACTTTGAAGGCCGGCGAATCCGGGTCAGCCACGCATTGCGTCAGGCCGTAATGGTCGCGCAGGTCGATGAACAGCACACCGCCATGGTCACGAATGCGATGGCACCAACCGGACAAACGAACGCTCTGGCCGATATCGCTCTCCCGGAGCGCGCCGCAGGTATGGGACCGGTAACGATGCATCGAATTTCCATCAGTCAATGTCGGAAGATCGGGCGGCTTAAAAGCCTGCCCGAGGAGGTTGAGGGTTTAGCCGAGGCCGCGAGGGGCGGCAACCGCCACTACGATAATTTGGAACATCCGGCCTCCACGTTATCGGCATGCCGGAAAGCCGATTGTTTAATCCCAACATATGCCTATCTTGATGGCATGACGGTGCATTTCCCTTTCCAGAACACTTATACGGCGCTGCCGGACGGCTTCTTCGCGCGCGTGGCGCCAACGCCGGTGGCCGCGCCCCGGCTCATCAAATTAAATCGATCACTCGCGGTCAGGCTGGGGCTTGATCCGGACCGGCTGGAGAGTCCCGAGGGTGCTGAAATCCTCGCCGGAAAGCGTCTCCCGGACGGCGCCGAGCCGATCGCGATGGCCTATGCCGGCCACCAGTTCGGTCATTTCGTGCCGCAGCTCGGTGACGGCCGCGCCATCCTGCTCGGCGAGGTCATCGATGTCGACGGCATCCGCCGCGACATCCAGCTCAAGGGTTCAGGACCGACGCCATTTTCACGCCGTGGCGACGGCCGTGCCGCGTTGGGGCCGGTCTTGCGCGAATATATCGTCAGCGAGGCGATGGCGGCGCTGGGAATTCCGACCACGCGATCGCTCGCGGCCACCATTACGGGCGAAAGCGTCATCCGCGAAAGGGCGCAGCCCGGCGCGGTGCTCACACGGGTAGCCTCCAGTCATATTCGCGTCGGCACCTTTCAGTATTTTGCGGCCCGCGGCGATACCGAGGGCGTCAGACGCCTCGCCGACCACGCCATTGCACGGCACTACCCGCAGGCCGCCGGCGCGGTTCGCCCCTATCACGCCCTGCTGGAGGGCGTCGTCAACCGGCAGGCCGAACTGGTGGCGCGCTGGCTTCTGGTCGGATTCATCCATGGCGTCATGAATACCGACAACACGTCGATCTCGGGCGAGACCATCGACTACGGCCCCTGCGCGTTCCTGGATCACTATGATCCAGCGGCCGTGTTCTCCTCGATCGATGAACAGGGGCGCTACGCCTACGCCAACCAGCCGCGGATCGCGCTCTGGAATCTGACGAGGCTTGCGGAATGTCTGTTGCCGCTGTTTTCCGACGACAAGGACAAGGCGATCGAAGAAGCACAATCTGTCCTCGCCGAATTTCCGGCAAAATTCACCGCAGCCTATCAGTCCGGCCTGTGCCGGAAGATCGGACTCTTCACCACGCGTGACGGCGACGAGGCCCTGGTGCAGGACCTGTTGGACGCCATGGCCAAAAATAACGCCGACTTCACTCTCACCTTCCGCCGCCTGAGCGCCGCTGCCGAGAAGGCCAGTCGCGATTCCGAAGTTCGTCAGCTCTTCGCCGATCCTGCCGCTTACGACGAATGGGCTGTGCGCTGGCGCGAACGCATCGGCGAGGAGCCGCAAACGCCGGCGGAGCGCGCAAGTGTGATGCGAACCGTCAACCCGGCCGTCATTCCCCGCAACCATCGGATCGAGGCGGTGATCCAGGCCGCCGTCGGCCGCGACGACTACGCGCCGTTTGAAGAGCTGCTGGCCGTGCTGGCCAAGCCCTACGAAGAGGTGCCGGCATTCGCGGACTACGCCAAACCGCCCGAGCCGCATCAGCGGGTGCTCGAAACGTTTTGCGGCACATAAATCGTTAACCTTCCGCCAAACATTGGACGCTGGAGGCAGCGTCCGCGGCCCCCAAGTTAAGACGCGGTCAATCGCTTCCCAACAACTCTATCGGTTTGCTTGGGGGATTTTTCCGTGGACGCGTTGGTTTTCGAATTCATGGGTCTTGCGATGCTTGGACTCTGCGTCGTCGTGCTGGTGATTCCGTCGACCCGGCGGCCGTCAGGCCGGCAGCTTCGCGATTTCTGATCAAATTACGCCTTAGAATCGACGAAGGCAGCTCCGCAATGTCGGCGGCTGTTTGCTTTCAATGACGTCCTGAGCGTAGAATTCAGTCTCGATTTCGCCGCAAGGCCCTTGACATATCAGCGCTTTCGGCCGAACGCCCTTCGGGAAAGCGTCATGGACCGTTTATGGATCTGATTACCACTACTTCAGAACTCACCGCCCTTTGTGATCGCCTCGCCAAGCACCCGGTTATCACCGTCGATACCGAATTCCTTCGCGAGACCACTTATTACCCGCTGCTCTGTGTGGTGCAGATGGCCAGCGCGGAAGAGGCGGCGGTGATCGATGCGCTGGCGGAAGGCATCGACCTCAAACCTTTCTTCGAGCTGATGGCCGACGAAAAGGTTCTGAAGGTCTTTCACGCCGCGCGCCAGGACATCGAGATCGTCTGGCATCGCGCCGGCATCGTGCCGCACCCGATCTTCGATACGCAGGTCGCCGCCATGGTGCTCGGCTATGGCGATTCGATTGCCTACGATCAACTGGTCGAGCGCGTTACCGGTCACCGGCCGGACAAGACCCATCGCTTCACCGATTGGTCGCGGCGGCCGCTGACGACCGAACAGATGCACTACGCGCTGGCTGACGTTACTCATTTGCGCGACGTGTTCGCAGCACTCGACGCCGACCTCAAGAAGCGCGGCCGCAGCGACTGGGTCAGCGAAGAGATGGAAGTTCTGACCAGCCCCAGAACTTACGACTTCCACCCCGAACGCGCCTGGGAGCGTCTGAAAACCCGGGTACGCAAGCCGAAGGAACTGGCGGTGCTGATCGAAGTCGCAGCATGGCGCGAGCAGGAAGCCCAAAGCCGCGACGTGCCGCGCGGCCGCGTCCTCAAAGACGACGTCGTCGGCGATATTGCGACCCACGCACCGACGAGCCTCGAAAAACTCGCCAATCTGCGTTCGCTGCCGAAAGGCTTTGATCGATCGAAATGGGGCACCGATATTGTAGCCGCCGTGCAGCGCGGCCTCGCACGCGATCTTGCGGCGCTGCCGAAAATCGAAAAACCGCGTGGCAATTCCAACGGCGCAGCCATCGTCGAACTGCTCAAGGTACTGCTGCGCATGACGTCGGAACTTCATGCCGTTGCGAGCAAGGTGATCGCAACCGTCGATGATCTTGAACAGATCGCAGCCGACGACAACGCCGATGTCGGCGCCTTGCATGGTTGGCGGCGCGAACTGTTCGGCGAGGCCGCCCTTGCGCTCAAGCAGGGCCGGCTGGCGCTTGCGCTCGAAAAAGGCAGGGTTGTAAAGGTGGATCGGAACTGACCGACGCGGGTGTGGAACTAGGGCTTCCCGTCACCGTCGGACTTGTCTGCGGCCGCTTTCGCGGCCTTCGATACTTCCGCCAACGCCATCGATAGAATATAAGCGCTGGTCTGCATATTCAGCTGGTGGGCCTTTTCGATGGCAATCGAAATAATGGCGGCCAGTTCGTCGAGGTCATTTTTAGACGCCGCCATTTTCTTTGTCTTCCGGAGCGCGCACGGTGAGCATCGACGATCCCGATCACCCCGGGGATAAACTGCTGCAACTGCTTCGGGACAACGAGATCGATTTGAATGTCGTCGAAGGCTTGCGGCTTGTGGTCGCCTTCAGGAAAATCAAAGACCCGTCAGATCGGCGCATGCGCCCCCTCCCCTCCTCTCGCCACTCAGTACTCCGATTGCCCTCCCCCTATCTCCGCCACTATTTCCCACCTTCCCCCACCATGGCCCGGGGGCCCGGAGCCTCGGCCCCTGTGGAGCAGGACGCGTGGTGAATGCAATATGATGACCAGTGACGTGGGGAGTGGGCATGGGCATGTCGACTGGTGCCGTGTGTGTAATAATGATGGCCTGTATTATGATGGCGTGTGACGCGGTCGGTGCAATGGGGATGACGTGTGATGTTGTGGGTGACGTGTGATGAAGTCAGGACCCGCTTGGTGGGTGTGGTGGGAGCAGGACGGTGATGATGACGTACCAACAAGGAGCAGCCGTGCGTGGGCATGGTGTGTCATGGCCACAGCAGAACAGAGTTGGGACGGAGTTCCATTCGTTGCCTGGTGAGAACCAGGGCTTCTCTCCGCACTTGATGCGTTTTCGGGGTGATGGAGAGGTCCCTGTGCATCATCCCCGTCCACGCACGCTCACGGAGCACAGACCTATGGAATGTGTCATCGTCCTCCCCCTCCTTTTCCGTGAGATAGGGAGCGTGTGTTCGCAAAAAGTTTAGATGCAGCATTTAGCGTGATCGGTTTACAGAGCTGCATGCTTGTTGGATGAGTAGGCCTCTGTACCGCTCGTACTCTGCCACTCCAGAGAGAACCGAGCACTCGGATTGGCCAACTGACATCCTCTCTCGCTCGTCTCCGCCATCCATGCCGCCTGCGGAGCCCCCTGTGTTCACTCTCTTCATGGATGTTTGGAGTTAGTGGGAATTCATTGTCCATACCCGACTTTGCTTGGCTCTCGTCGCAGGGGCTGATTCTTCCTCATCTCGCCCTCTTCTTCCGCCTGGCGCCCTCCCTGGTACCACTCCGCCCTATCTCGCCCTCTCTGGAGATGCCACCTATCTGTATCCTTGTGTTCCGGCCCGGACATTGCAGAGGGCCAGACACAGATCGCCCCCGCTTCTCAGTGTGACTCCGCGTCTCCCTTCCATTCCCCTCCCGAGCGCCGTGTTGACTTCCCTGGACCGCAGCTCTCTGCTCCTGGAACTCCAACCCCCCCCAGGTCGCCTCTCGCACCTTCCTTCACATCGCCCAAGTCCTCAGCGGGCGGCCCATCTCGGATCTCGAAGAACACGATTCCCACCTGAGACCTCCCGAGTCCCCCTCCTAACCTCCCCCCCACCGCCACGCCTCCCCGGCACCCCGTCGTCGTCCCCGAGGTCTGCGTGGGAGTCGATGAAGCCAACGCCCTCACCCGCAGTGTGTTGCGGATCGATTCCTTCCAATCCTCCATGTCGTTCCCCGCCTCCCCCCCGCAGACACCCTCGCCTCCTCCCGATTCTCCTCCCCCGACGAGGCCCGCGTCCTGTTCCATGGCACCCCCAGCAGTGGTAGCAGTAGCAGCGCCGCCAGTACCGACCCTTCCGCCAGCCTCCGTACCCTTGTGGGCCCTGGCGTCGGCGGGCGCCTGCGAGCCCAAGTGCCGCTCTCTCGACTGGAATTGGATACCCCATCGTGCAGGAGATTCCCATCATGGCCCCCGTCGCCCGCCCCGTGTTGGAATCCTTGCTGGATCCCACCGCCCCCCTGGCCCAGACGTCCTCTTCGAGGGCGTGGGTGGAGGGCGGCAAGCTGCGGCTGTGTCTTCTGCTCACTCGGGGCCGTCCCATTGCACCCCCCATCTACGTCCACCCCAGCACCGTCCGCCTCGTCACGCCCCTGACCGTGTTCGTGTGGTACCGCGGGATGCGGGACGTCCTTCTCTCCCGGGACGAAGCGGCGCTGGCCATGCCCTCCCTCCTCTCCCGCCCTGCGGATGGCGAGGGGCCCCAGACGCCCGCCACCGGCACCGAGACGGGAATGGGGGGTGATGCAGGG
Organism: uncultured Alphaproteobacteria bacterium; assembly: GCA_963752265.1. Lineage (GTDB taxonomy): Bacteria > Pseudomonadota > Alphaproteobacteria > Rhizobiales > Xanthobacteraceae > Bradyrhizobium. The sequence continues at coordinate 1,301 of CAVVZW010000137.1, read as the reverse complement.
GGAATGACGAGTGCCACCACCGGGGACGGGGAGGGAGGGGGAGTAGCAGTAGGGGGAGGATCTGGGACAGCAGGGGATGGGGGTGGGGTGCGGGCACCGTGTGATTGGATTCTGCGTACGTTCGTCCATCCCGCGGTGATGACGAAGCGAAGTCGGTGGAAGGTGGTGGAGATGCCTACCCTCATCGGGCCCTACACCCGTCATCCCCCATCCCCCACGTCCCCATCACCATCAACGCCAGTGACGAAGACGGAGAGAGCGATGGTGGCGGAGGAGATGGAAGCGGCGGGGCCGGATGCGTGTGCTCAAGGAGTTCTCGCCTCCCCCATGCCCCCAGACGAGCCCCCCGTTCGATTCGTCTGCTCTACTCCCGATGATTTGATTCGCTTCGACCTCGCCCGTCGCCGCCGCCGGGGTGGCGACCGGGCGGGTGGGGACGGGGAGTGGTAGTGATGGGGATGGGTCCCTTGTCCTCGCGACGTCCAGTGCCAGTGATGGTTCCGGTCCGCGGACTGGTGGTGCGGATCATGGTGCTAGCCCCACTGCCGGTGCAGGAGCAAGTAGGGAAGGAGAGAACCGGGAGCGGCGGCGGTCGGTGCTGCCCCGTGGTCAACTCGCCGTGCATCGCTGCGGCCTTGGCGTACCCTCCACCTTCCGCGTCCCACTCAGCCGCCGCGACCCCTCGGCCGCACCCACGCGGTGGGTCCCCGCGGGGTCGTTGCTGGTGCACATCCTCGTCATGGCCGGCGACGTGTCCCGGCCCCCAGAGCCCTCCGCACTCGCTGCCGCCGCCGCTGCCGCGGCGGCCGCGGCTGATGCCGGCGCTGGCGCGATGGCTGGGCTGTCTGACACGGGCACCGTGGCGCCAACGGCCCCGGGAGTGGATGCCGTAGATGGGACATCGCCCTCCGAGGGTGGCTCGGGTCCTGTGGCGGAGAATGGGGTGGCCATGAAGGCGTCCGATCCTACCGAGACTGGCACCGCCGGGTTCGGGGCGGAGGTGGCGGACGGCCCAGAGGATGGAGGCCGAGGAAGCGTCTGCCAGTGGACTTGGACGTGTAGAAGAAGAGGAAGAGACGGTGAGGGAGGAAGTGGAGTCGGCGGGGGAGTTGGAGAGGCGCGAGTTGCTCGCACTCGAGCGGCACTCCCGGGCACCCGTCGAGGCGTCCGAGCGGGCGCGGGAGCGATTGGAGGAGGAGGAGGAGGTCACGGGTCGTCGGGAGGTCGTAGCGGCGGAAGCGGCGGCCCGGCATGCGATGTATGAGGCGATCCGGAATGGAAAGAAGCCCCCACGAGTGATG